>CANQHE010000015.1 GCA_947623735.1 uncultured Bacilli bacterium | reverse complement strand
TTGATTTTAAGAGATTTTTTATATAGATAATATAATTAATCAAACTTGTTTAATTTAAAAAACTGTCCGTAGGTAAGTCTTTTTGCTTACAACGTTTGTAAAAATCAAAGCATATAATGTAATTTACACCTTTTTCTATTGCGAATTTTGACAAGTTTTGACATGTTTTGTCGAATGACTTGAAAATTAAAAAATATGTGGTATTATCTCTCCTCGAAAGGAGGGATTTTATGTCAGTTAATGTATTAGAAAATACTTTTAGTCCACTATCTAATGATTTAACTTTTAAATATGTTTTTTCTCATGAAAATATTTTAAAAAGTTTTCTTAATTTATTCTTGGATTATATAGATTCTACTGTTACTTGTGAAATAGTTGATATTACTCCAGAAAGTTATATTATTCCAAATAATAAAAAAATTAAGTCTTATTTTGGAGATATAGTTGCCACTTTATCAAATGGTGATATTATATCAATCGAGATGTATAGTAATAAATTTAGTGAAAATGAATATAACAAAAGTTTTGCTTATATGTCTCGCTTATTTTCTAACCAACTTTATAATAATAATATCAGTTATAAAAACATGCATAAAGTAATAAGTCTTAACTTAATACCAACTAACTATAAAAAAATAAATAAGTATATAGTTAATTGTTATAAATATAAACATAAGATATTAAACATAGAAATAGACAACAACACCGAATTATATCTTGTAATATTTGACAAGTTAAAGAAAATGAATTATACTAAAGATGAACATGAGTTTATAACTATATTAAGACTACTTAATTGTAAAACATTAGAAGAAATGGAAAAATATCAAAAAGGAGGAAAGAGTATTGTGGATGATGTAATTGAATATGTAAGAGAATGGAACTTAGAAAGTTCTAAAAACGGGTTAGAAAGATACATCGAAGAAAAAGCTGAAGAACGTGAAACTAATAAGAGTTTAGTTATTGCTAAAAACATGCTTAATAAAAAAATGAAAATTCAAGATATTATCGATGTTACAGGTCTAACCCGAAAAGAAATCTTAAGTTTAAAGTAACTGCTCTAAAAAAGCAGTTTTTAAAAGGAAAAGGAGGAAGGAATATTGTATAGCGAAAAGGATGAAGAAAAAAAGAATATGGACGCTGTTATCGAATATGTAAGAGAATGGTGCTTAGAAAGTTCCAAGAATGGGTTAGAAAGATATATGAAAGAACTCGATGAAGAAATAGCAGAAAAAGTAAGTTTCAATGTTGCCAAGAGAATGCTTGAAGATAATTTTGACATCAAAATTATTATGGATGTTACAGGTCTAACCAAAAAACAAGTTTTAAGTTTAAAGTAGATGCTTTGGCATCTCTTTTTAGTTATTGTTAAAACAAGTTTTATGTTATATAATAAACGTGGTGTTTTTTTATGAAATATATATTAAAACTTGCTTCGGAATATAAATTACCATACTATATTTATAATATTTTTGATATCTTTTTTGAAAGTATTGGTTTTATTATTCCTATCGCTCTTGGTTATATAGTAGATATGGTAACTATCCAACATAACTATGATCATTTATTATTAATTATCCTAGGTATTATAATATTCGCTATTTTAAAAGAATTAGGTTCTTATTTCTTTTTAATAAAACTAGATACCACTGGTGAAAAAATAGGAAGTACTCTAAAACAGAAATGTTATGCTAAAATAAATGAACTTGATTATTATTTTTTTGAACATAATAATCGAGGCGAATTAATGACTAATTTTACCAGTGATATAAATACTATCCGTCGTCATCTTACTTTTAATATAAGTACAATAGGAAGCGTTTTAATTAGTTTTCTCTGTTCTGTAATCTATCTTTTTACTATTAATATTCCTTTTACTTTAATTCTTTTAACACCAAGCCTTTTAATTGGACTAATTTCTTATAAATATAATAAAGTAATGACTCCTAAATATGAAAAATCAAGAGAATATACTAGTCTTGCTAATGACTTTTTAAGTGATAATATCGAAGGCAATAAAGTTGTTAAATCTTTTGCTTTAGAACGTGATGAAATAAAAAAAGCTGAAGCTTTAAACAAGCAATATATTGATATCGATATTGCTAATGGTTATGCTGAAAATAGTTTTTATTCTCTAATAAACTTTTCTAATTACTTAATGAATATTATTTTCTTACTTATCGGGGGTTATCTTTTTATCCAAAATAAAATAACTTTAGGTTCCCTTGTAATCTTTAATGCTTATCTTTCAAATTTAAAAGAACCATTTTCTCGTCTAGGGGGTATTTTAAGTAGTATTGAAAGATATAAAGTATCGCTTAATAAAATCAAAAAAGTACTAGAATCTACTCCTACAATTAAACTTCCTGGTACTAAAAAAATAAGTACGTTAAAAGTTCCGATTGAATTTAAGAATGTCTCTATTATCTATGATAATAAAGTAGTATTAGAAAACTTAAACTTTACGATTAATCCCAATGAAACTATTGCTTTTATTGGTAAAACTGGAAGTGGTAAATCATCTCTTGTAAGTTTACTTTTAGGTTTTGTTACGCCAAGTTCCGGTGAAATCTTAATAAATGGTGAAAACTATCTAAATTATAATATTAAGGATATTCGTTCTAAAATCGGGTATGTTGCCCAAAATGCTTTGCTCTTTAGTGATACGATCTATAATAATATTAGTTATGGAAACTCTAAATTAACGCATAAAGAAGCTTTAAAATATGCTGATATTGCTTGTTGTAACTATATCGCTGATCTTCCTTTAAAAGAAAATACCATCATTGGCGAAAAAGGAGTAGGTTTATCTGGCGGCGAAAAACAAAGATTATCGCTTGCCAGAGCTCTCGCAGTTAAACCAGATATTTTACTATTAGATGATATTACCAGTGCCTTAGATATTGAAACTGAAGAAAAAATAAACGAAAGCATCCACAATCTTCATTATAAATCGACGAAAATAATTATTGCCAGTAAAATAGTCTCCGTAAAAAATGCTGATAAAATTTTTGTTTTAGAAAATGGCCACCTAATTGAACAGGGAACTCATGAAGAACTTTTAAAAAATAAAGGTTACTATTATGAATTAAATAATATTGGAAGGGGTGAAGAAAATGCCCGTTAATAATTATCAACAAGATGAAGAAAAAACTAAATTTTCTTGGACTAACTTAAAACGAATGACACCATACTTAAAACCATTTACTAAAGATTTAGTATTTATTCTTTTAATAAGTATCATATCAAGTATCTTACTCTTATTAATTCCCAAATTAATTCAGTATGCGATTGATGTTCCCTTTGTAAATAAAGATTTTTTAAAAGTAATAATTTTAACATTCTTTATGCTTATTTTAATTATTATAAGTCTTATCTTAAATAAAATCCGTCTAGATAAAGAAAGTTTTATTTTAAATAAAGTATCTCTTAATTTAAAGAATGATATTTTTAAAAAACTAGAGTATTTACCCAATAATTATTATGATACCAAAAGTCATGGTAAAATCTATACTCGGGCCGCGACCTATCCTGATGAAGTAGCAATCATTCTCTGTTATATCATGGTGGAAGTTCTTCTTGATTTCCTAAATCTTATTTTTGTACTTATTTTCATGTTTTTAACTAATGCCACTTTATCCATTATCCCGGTAATTCTAGCAAGTATTCTTATAATATTTTTTGCTTTTCTCTCACCCATAAGAAGAAAAGAGAAGCACTTAGCTAATGATAAAAACGCAAATATTAATGCCTTTTTATCAGAAAGTTTAAATGGAATTAGAATTACTCAAAGTTTTAATAGAGAAGAAAAGAATAATAATATCTTAAAAAAACTTGAGAATGATAGAGTTCATGCTGTTAAAAAAACTCTTTATACTGGTAATTTAACTTGGAGTCTTACTAATATCTTAAATTATATTAGTAAGGGTTCAATATATTTTATTGGCTTAAATTATTTATATCCCACCGTTAGTTTAGGAACTATCCTTGCAATCGATTCTTATTGTAGTCGCTTTTGGGGACCTATCGAATATTTAACTGAAAGTTATAATGAATTAATGGATGCTTTTACTTATCTTGAACGAATCTTTGAACTATTAGATGAACCTTTAATTATTGAAAATAAGAAAAATGCTTTAAAAATACCTCTAAAAGGTAAGATTGAATTTTTAAATGTTGCTTTTAGTTATGATGCTAAAACTCCGGTTTTAACTAATCTAAATTTAAGTATTAAACCGGGTGAAAAAATAGGCTTAGTAGGGGAAACTGGTTCGGGTAAATCAACTATTTTAAATCTAATATCCCGTTTTTATGATATTACAAGTGGTAAACTTTTAATAGATAACACTAATATTAAAGATATTGATTTATCTTATCTTAGACGAAGCATCAGCACTATGCAACAAGATAGTTATTTATTTGCTCGTTCCGTTTATGATAATTTAGTTTTAGCTCAAAAAATTAGTTTAAAAAAAGTGCGAGCCATATGTAAGATGCTAGATATTGATGATATGATTATGCATTTAGAAAAAGGATATGATACTATTTTATTAAATAATGGTTCTAATTTATCGAGTGGTGAACGCCAACTTTTATGTATTGCCAGAATTATGATTCAAAACCCTAAAATATTAATATTAGATGAAGCAACGAGTAATATAGATTTAAAAACAGAAAAGAAAATCGCGGCATCTCTAAATATTTTAACTAAAGATCGTACTACTATTATGGTTGCCCATCGTCTATCTACTATTACCAGTTGTGATAAAATCTTCTTAATTAAAAACCATCATGTATATGAAGAGGGGACTCATCAAGAATTAATGCAAAAAAAGGGCGAATACTATAAACTTTATAACCATCAAGACTCCTAAAAAACTTTAATTTTTTAATCCTCCCTTATTTACTAATTAAATCTAATTTGTTATAATTTTTATACAAGGATGTGGATTATATGAAAAAACTATTATTTACCATTTTATTATTATTCGCGTGTATTATAACTATATCATCCGTTAAAGCTGATGATAAAATAAAAGTTTACTTTTTTAGAGGTTATAATTGTACCCATTGTGAAAGTTCTTTAAAATACTTGCATGAACATAAAGATGATATTCCTAAAAATGTTGAAATCGTCACTTTTGAAGTTTGGAAAAACTCTAATAACCGTGCCCTTCAATTAAAACTTGCTGAAAAATTAAATATTCCTGAAGATAATGAAGATAGTGTGCCTTTAATTATCGTGGGTAATTCTTATAAAATAGGTATGGATGGTACACCTACGGATTTCAATAAATTATTAACTTTAATCGAAACTGGTTCTAAAAATTATCAAGATATTGTCTCACCCACGATTAAAGAATTAGAAAAAGAGGATAAAGATTTTAAAGCTAAAAGTTTAACTCTAAGTGAGTTATATCCTGATAATACTATTTTAACTATTGTTGTTTTTGCAATCTTTGGCGCTATCATCTTAGGTTTCGGAGGTATGATTTTATTCTCTAGAAAGAAATAGTAATTACCCTAAACTACTTTAATTAGTAGTTTTTTTTTGATATAATAATTACACATAGGAAGTGATAAAATGAGATTGATATTACTGACAGATGTAAGAAAAGTTGGAAAAAAAGATGATATTATTGAAGTAAGTGATGGTTATGCGAATAACTATTTAATTAAAAATAAACTTGCTGTTCCCTATACAAAAAGAAGCAAAGAAGTCTTAGATATATCTTTAGATAAAAGAAAAAAAGAAGAAGAAGAAAAAATTGCCGAGTGTAACGCGATTAAAAATAAACTTGAAAATAAGACTTTTAAGTTTGAAGTTAAAACCGGCACTCAAGATAAAGTCTTTGGTAAAATTTCTACGAAACAAATCGCTGATTTATTAAAAAAGAATGGTTATAACATCGATAAAAAATGTATAATCTTAGACCATGATATTTCTTCTCTTGGCCTTCATGATGTTTTAATATCTCTTCATAAAGAAGTTAAATTTAAAATAAAAATTAGTCTAAATAAGGTGATGTAATGGCATCTCGTGCACTACCTCATGATAATGAAGCCGAAATGAGTGTCTTAGGGGTTGCTTTTTTAAATAAAGACGCAATCGAAACTATTAGTGATGAAGTAACCGAAGACATGTTTTATAACGAAAAAAATCGGCTAATATTTAATGCCATTATCGAATTATATAAAAATAATAATCCTATCGATTTAACTACGGTAAAATCCGAATTAGACAAGAAAAAAGCTTTAAATGAAATTGGTGGAATTACTTATCTTATGGAAGTAATTGACTCTGTTGTTACGGCATCTAATCTTAGTTATTATATCAAAATTTTAAAAGATCATGCTGTAAGACGTAATTTAATCAATACGGCAACTGATATTATCACGAGTTCCTATAATGATGAAAATATCACGGGCCTTTTAGATGAAGCTGAAAGAAATATTTTAAATGTTGTTAAAACTAGAGAAACATCCGAGTTTGTTCCAATTCATGAAATTCTAAGACGGGCGCAAGAACGTTTAGAAGAACTAGCTAAAAATAAAAGTGATGTAACGGGTATTAGAACTGGTTTTTATGATTTAGATCGGGCTACCGCGGGTCTTCATGGTGGCGAACTTATCATTCTTGCTGCTCGTCCTGGTATGGGAAAAACGGCTTTTGCTCTAAATATTGCCACCAATGCTGCTTTTACGACGAATAAAGCAATAGCTATTTTTAACTTAGAAATGTCCGCCGAAATGCTTGTAAACCGCATGATCGCAAGTATTGGAGGTATTGATTCTTATAAATTAAATACTGGTAAAATGGAACATAATGATTGGAAAAGATACAACGAAGCGATGAGTAAACTTAGCTCCACGAATATTTTTATTGAAGATAATGCCTCTATTACCGCGCCTGAGATTAAAGCCAAATGTCGTCGTCTAGCAAGTACTGAAAATGGTCTTGGCCTTGTTGTAATCGATTACTTACAGTTAGTTACAACCGGTTCAAATCGGGTTGAATCACGTCAAGTTGAAGTCTCAGAAATATCCAGGAGCTTAAAAACTATGGCCTTAGAACTCGATGTTCCGGTGATTGCTCTTGCTCAGTTAAGCCGTAGTGTTGATAAAAGAGAAAACAAAGAACCGGCTCTAGTTGATTTAAGAGAATCAGGTTCCTTAGAACAAGATGCTGACTTAGTCTTATTTTTAAATCGTAAAGACTATTATGAAGCTAAAAGTGAAAAAAAAGAAACCATCGTGCCTATCGATGTTATTATTGCTAAACATCGTAAAGGTTCGACTGGTCTATATCGACTTCTTTTTGAACTTAATATGAGTAATTTTAAAAATTATTTAAATCCTGAGAATATTAAAGAGGTGAATTATGAATAAAAAAAATATTACTACTTTAATAATTACTTTAATTATCGGAGTTGTGTTATTTATAAGTATGACTGCTAAAAAGTTAGAAGAAGATATCTATACTTTTTATCAAGTTTATTTAAATGGAGAAAAAATAGGAACCATTAATAGTGTTGATAAATTATATGCTCTAATCGATAATAATCAAAGTAATATCAAAAAAGAGTATGATGTAAATAATGTTTATCCCCCAACTGATTTACAAATAGTAGCCACTAATTCTTATACTTCTCTAACTGATGATGTTGAAACTATTTATAAAAGAATTGAAGAAAAAGATGATTTTACTATTAAAGGTTATAAAGTAACAGTTCATGGTAAAGATGATACTTATACGATAAATGTTTTAGACAAAGATATCTTTTATAATGCGGCTAAACGTTTTGTTAAAGCTTTCTTAGATGAAAATGAATATGAAAAATATATTAATAACAATCAAGAAGAAATTGTTGAAACTGGTCGTATTATTAGAAATATGAAATTTTCTGAAAATATTTCTATTAAAGAAGATTATATCAGTGTTAAAGAAAAAATATATACTGATGAATTAGAATTAAGTAAATTCTTACTTTTTGGTGATAATCCGGAAACTCATGAATATACGATCAAACTAGGGGATACTATTGCTTCTGTTTCATCAGAAAATAAACTTAACCCCGAAGAATTTTTAATAGCTAATCCTGAGTATAAATCTGAAAATTCTTTACTTCGAGTAGGTGATAAAGTAAATGTTACTTTAATTGCTCCTAAGTTAACTTTTAATTATGAATTATATGAAATATATGATGAAATTGATTATTTTACTAAAGAAACTAAACAAGATGCTTCCAAAGATATTGGTTATAGTAGTATTACTACTCCTGGTCAAAATGGTTTAATTAGATATGAAGAAATTTATACAGTCACGAATGGTGTCCGTCCTCAATCTGCCGAACCAAAAGTCCATGCTGTTTTAAGAGAAACTATTAACCAAGTAACTACAGTTGGAACCCATAATCCTAATCCATATATTCCTGTTAATCCAGTAGAAGTAACCGGTGACTGGGGCTGGCCAACTAATCGAGGATATATCATTACTACTTATTATGAGTGGCGTTGGGGTAGTTTCCATTCGGCTTTAGATATTGCAATCGGTGGCGGTAATTCGCCAATCTATGCGGCCGCGGATGGTGTTGTTACATATGTTTATAATGGTTGCCCAACTGTTGGTTATGGTGTTTCTGATACCTGTGGTGGTGGTTTAGGAAACCGGGTTGATATCGACCATGGTGGGGGATATAAAATTAGATATGGTCATATGGCGAGTGGTATCAAAGTTTCTGTTGGGCAAAAAGTATCGAAAGGACAAGTGTTAGGTAATATGGGTTCTAGTGGTTCCTCAACTGGTTATCACTTACATTTTGAAACCTCATATAATGGTCAAACCTTTAACCCACTTGAATTATATCGCTAATGAAAATATGTGTTTTAGCAAGTGGTTCCACTGGTAATTCCACTTATATCGAAACTGATAAATATAAAATTTTAATAGATATTGGGAAAAATCGTAAATATATCGTTGATAAACTAAAAGAAATCGATGTTGATGCAAATGATATTGATTATATCTTTATCTCCCATCTTCATGATGACCATATATCGGCCCTAAAAACTTTTTTAAAAAAGTATCATCCCACAATTGTTATATCTAACTCGATGTTCCAAGAACTCACGGATATTCACGAATATGAACATGTTTTAATTTATGAAGATGAAGTAATACTAGATAATTTAATTGTTAAATGTATTCATTCTTCTCATGATGCGACTGACTCAAGGAATTTTATCTTTGAATCTAACCATAAATCTGTTGCTTATGTTACGGATACAGGTTATATCAATTATAAAAATTTCCCATATTTAACTAATAAAGATGTCTATTTATTTGAAAGTAATCATGACATTGAAAAATTAGAACATGGTCCATATCCTGATTGGCTAAAAAAAAGAGTCTTATCCGACTATGGTCATTTAAGTAATAATGCTTGTAGTGTTTATCTCACTAAATTAATAGGAAATAATACAAAAAAAATTTATTTAATGCACTTATCCGAAAAGAATAACACTGAAGAATTAGCTCTAAATGAAATAAATAAAGTTTTTAAAACCTATAATATTTCTTTTAATGATATTAAATGTGCGAAAGCCAATGAAATAAGTGAAGTGATAACTTTATGATAAGAATAATTTGTTTAGGAAAACTAAAAGAACCATATTTAATTGCTTTAACGAATGATTATCTAAATCGTATCAAAAAATATCATAAAATTGAACTAATTGAATTAAAAGATGAAGAAAACTTAGAATTAGAAGCCAAAAATATTTTTAAATATCTCACCCCTGATGATTATGTAATAACTTTAGAAATAGAAGGGAAGAGTATGACTAGTGATGCTTTCGCGGAAACTCTAGATAAATTATTTATTAAAACTAGTCGTCTAACTTTTATTATTGGTTCTTCTTGTGGTTTATCTCCAATTATTAAAAATAGAAGTAATTTAAGTTTATCTTTTTCTTCTTTTACCTTTCCCCATGGCCTATTTCGGGGCATATTATTAGAACAAATATATCGAGCTTTTAAAATAAATAATCATGAAAAATATCATAAGTAGTAAGGAGTGATATAATGATAGGAAATGATTGGGACAAATTATTAGATATTGTCTGGCATAGTGAAGGATTTAAAAAATTTTATCATATCGTAGAAGAAGAATATCGTACTAAAACTATTTTTCCTCCGAAAGACCATATCTTTGAAGCTTTAAAACTAACTAGTTACGAAGATACTCGTGTCGTAATCGTGGGACAAGACCCATATCATGGAGAAAATGAAGCCCATGGTCTTTCTTTTTCAGTTCAAAAAGGTATCAAAATACCTCCAAGTCTTCAAAATATTTACAAAGAATTATATGATGATTTAGGAATACCCCCTAAAAGTGATGGCGATTTAACTAATTGGGCTAAAAATGGTGTCTTACTTCTAAATTCTGTTTTAACTGTTGTAAAAGATACTCCCGCCTCTCATCGGAAACTTGGTTGGGAGAGATTAACTGATTATATAATTCGTTTATTAAACGAAAAAGAAGAACCCGTAGTCTTTATTTTATGGGGTAATTTTGCGAAAGAAAAAGCTAGTCTTATCACTAACCCTAAACATTTAATTATCGAGAGCCCTCATCCTAGTCCTTTTTCCGCCCGTTATGGATTCTTTGGTTCCAAACCATTTAGTAAAACCAATAATTTCTTAAAAAGTCATGGCTTAAAAGAAATAGACTGGAGTTTATAAAAAATAAAAAAGCCCCTAAAAGGCTTTCTTTTCGTCAAAAAAACATTTATGTTGCTTGAATTAGTAGAATATTTGATATTAGTTAAGTAAAGGAAGTATATCAAAGAATGGAAAAGAATATTCAAACAAACTAAATGTTCGAGGATGTATACTACAACAAAATATAGTATTTGTCAAGCATAAATTGCAAAAAAATTAAAAATTTTCTGATTTACTGGCTAAAATCCCCAAAAACATGAAGTAAACCACGATATTAGTCCCTCCATAGCTGACAAATGGTAAAGGTAGTCCAATAATCGGAAGTATTCCCAAATTCATGCCAATATTCTCTATTTGGGCAAACACAAACATCATTAAAAATCCCGCATCAAAAAGTTTTAAACTTTTTTTTCTTTCTCTAAAAAATTTTTTCAAAAAATAAGCATCTAGCCCCAAAAAAGCGAGTAAGATAATAATAAAACTAATAATTCCAAAATTACTAATCGATAAAGCCACAATAAAATCGGTTGGTGCTTCTGGAATATAAGTATATTTATGCTTACTAAAAATACCCGAAGTACCTATCGCAATTAATGCTCTATCTAACTGAAAAGAATCATTATTAACAAAAGTCATAATTCTATCAATACGATAAAAAAATGAAGTTCCCATAATCTTAATTAATAAATCTTTATTAAAGTAATATAAATAAATAAACCCTCCACTAAATAAAATAACGCTTAATCCAAATACCAAATACCATTTTTTATTAACCTTAAAAGCCATTATAACCCCGAGCATAATTAAAATATAAATAATTATTGCCCCTGTATCTGGTTCTAAAAAAACAAACAAAGAAGGAATAAGAGTAATAAACCCCGCTTTTAAAATAACTTTTAATTCCGATTTAAAATCATGCTTTTTAATTTTTCTCACCACATCACTTAAATAAAGAGTAAGACTAAATTTCATCAGTTCACTAGGTTGAAAAGAGAAAAAATGAAAAGAGAACCAAGCCCGAGAACCATTTATCGTTTTTCCAAAAAACAGTACTAATATTAAAAGGATTACATTAATTCCATATATATATTTACTAAATCTAAATAAAAATCGTGGCTTAATTAAAAGAATTATCCCCATAACTATAAATCCCAGTATAAACCATATAGTTTGTTTTTCGAAGTAACTTGCATAATAAGGATTTAAATAACCAATTTTAGCCATATTAAAAAGTGATATTCCCATCAATATCAATATTGGTATATATATCATTAATTTATCCCAAATATTTTTCTTTTTCATATTATTATTATGTTTCAAATTAAACTTTCTATCATAAAATGTTATAGAGGTGTATCTAAAATGAATAAAAACTTACCTAAAGTTTATGCTAGTCCGATAAATAAACTTATAAATAATAATAAAGATGTCTTTTATAGCACTGAAAATATCCCTAAAACCCCAAGTAATCTTAATATTCCTCAAAAAATCAATCAAATCTTTGCCAATCCTCATCATGTCTATAAAAGTAATGTCCATATAAAAACATTAGATAACGACTTAGAAACCACGATTGTCGGTAAAACTAGCACTAATTTATTAACCTTAAATGGCGAGAAAATACCCTTAAATGATATTGTTGATATTGAAAGAATTTAAAACATTTGTATGCCAAAAACACGTGCCAAATTTGACAAAAAGCCCCAAATATGATACAATTATATCACTTCGAAAGAAGCAGGGGGAAATTTTAAAATGAAAAATTACTTCATAAAAATGAGTTTACTCATTTTCATAATAGTAAGTATCATCATAAATTATAAAGAAAATATATATCAAGAAGAAAACAAAATATTAGCAAAAAACATTGCTACTAACATTAGTCTTGCTTATAGTACCAATATTCCTATAAGTAAATATGAAGAACCCACCGTTTATGAAGACTTTACCTTAAGTGAACTAGGTACTAAAATAGACAATGTTTTAAACTCTACTTTAGACGGATATGGTAATTATATTGCTAAAGCCGCCTTAGATAATAATGTTGACCCACTTATTGCCAGTGCTATCATTCTTGTTGAAACAGGTTGTCATTGGAATTGTAGTTATTTAACTAATAATTGTAGTAATGTTGGTGGTATGGTCGGTTATGGCTGTGGTTCTTATGCTAGTTTTGATTCTCTAGAAGGTGGGATAAATGCTTTTATTAGTAACTTATCTCGTAACTACTTTAGTATGGGACTCACTACTCCCGAATTAATTAACACCAAGTATGCCACTAACCCTAATTGGTATAGTGATGTCTACTATTATATTAATTTAATAAGAGCAAGTTAATTGCTTTTTTTAATTTTTAAGTTTATAATTAAAATAGGTGGTAGCCATGCAAAATAAATATCTTCATTTAATTAATATTAATTTTAATTCTAAAAAGTTTGCTATATTTAAAACAACTAATAATCGTAAAACTTTTCTGGAAATAGATGAATTTAATAATTTTAAATATCCTTTATTAGAAGATTTTATAGCTTTAAATACTATTTATAATACCCAAAATAATTTTATTAGTTATGTCCCCAGTTTTTTATATAATGAAAAAGTTCGTCATAAAATTGCCGGGGCAATCGTTTTATTAGATGTTATATCATTTGGTATCATCGGTGTAAATACTATATCTCATTATGATATTGAAGTCACCAAAGAAGGGGTAGTTTTATCTTTAAAAGAAGAAGCAAGCACAAGTACTCCTAAAGTCTATATCGAAGATTTAAAAGATCTTGATGCAATATTAGGTTATAAAACAATACCACTTAAAGCAATTCATGAAGCCATAGATCAAAATCCTAATTTAAATGATCATTTTAAAAGTTGTGCTCATAAACTAATAACTGATACCTCTAATAATTATCCGACTTTTGACTTTCGTATTTTTTATGAAAATATCAAAACTTTAAATATTATTGAAGAAAATAAAAATACTTTACAAAGTAAATATGGCATCATAAGTGGTTGTTATGATAGTATTTCTAACTCTATTCATTACAGTGAACCCATATTAGATAATACTGTTGAACATGAACTAGCCCATGCTATGTATCATTTTTATCACACTATCGCGGGCACAACTTATATTAGAATGGTCCCAAATGGTCATTTCTTAGATGAAGCCTTCAATAGCACTTTAACTGACGAAAGCACTAAAGATGATACTTATCATCTTGAAAAAGCCCTTACCGACTATCTAGCCGGTAGTGTTTCCTTTAATATGTTAGACTATAACCAAAAAGGAGTATCTTATTTAATAGAACAACTAAAATCTAAGTATCCAGAAGTAGATATAAATTATATAATCGAAGTCGGGGATACTATTAAAGAAACTCTAATAAGTGAAGGCACGTTAACACCACTTGATAATTCTCCTTATTTATTAGATGAATTATTTAAAATATGTTTAGCCAATATTAATTCTGATCCTTCTTTAATATATGATTCCTTTAATTCCTATAGTGAGTTATTTAACTATGTTTTTGACGATAATTTAATATATAATTATTTAGAAAAATACAATGCCGCCTTAACTAATCTTGGAATTACTCCCACTATTACGAAATCCAAAATCAAAGCCAAAATAGCTCCGTTTACTAGTATTAATACTATTATAACGAGCCTTGATAACATCTATCCTTGTATTGAAAATATCCATCTTGATAATTCCGGTAAAAATGTAATTGAATATAATTTATTAGATTATGAAGGTAATTATATCACTACGAAAACCAGTCTTAAAAATGGTAATAAAGCCCATCATACCGAATTTAATAAAAGTTTAGAAAAAGCCCTTTTAAAATACTATAATATTTTTGGTACCAAAGAGTTTTGGCAAATCTATTTAAATGATTATTTAAAAATATCTCCTTCAAATTATACTGTAATTCCTTTATATTTAAATAACGAGTTAATTACTAATGCTTATCTCCCCAGTATTAATATTACGATAACTCTAGATAATAAAAACAATTTAGGTTATATTTTATCTAATGAAACTACCGAAATAATTAATACTAATCCGAGTTATATTAAAAAAACATCTCCGGTAAAATTAAGTTTATATTTAAAAGAAAATATTTGGGATAAACTTGATCTTTCTTTAATTCTAAATGAAGATTATTTAAAAAGTAGAATCGGGAAACATAGTTATTTTTTCCCTGAATTAACCATTAAAGATGATAAAGTTGTATTTTTACCTCTTTATAAAGTATCTCTAAATAATACTCTTATTAATATGCGGGATATTAAAATAAATTGTAATCTTGAAAATAAATATTATATAACTTCCTCTAATAATATCGAAATACCCCTAGAATATAATGAAAAAATATCCCAAATTCCCAGTGATGATCTATATTTAGAAGAATTACTTACTTATTATAATATCTTAGATACTAATAAAACCGAATATAGTTTTACAGAAAGTGAATTATTAAATCTCTACTTAACATATATTGATACTTTAACAGAACAAAGAGCAAGATAATTGCTTTTTTCTTTATTTTAGCATATAATTTATCTAGGTGATTGATATGTATGAAAATAAAAAAATCTTAATTCTTGGTATGGCCCGAAGTGGTTATGCCGCATCTATCTTACTCAGTAATAAAAACAATGAAATAATTGTAACCGATAGTAAAGACCAAGATGAAACTAAAATAAAAGAGTTAGAAACCTTAAATATTAAATTTCTTAAAACTTCTACTCCCGAAGATATTCTTGATGAAAGTTTTGATTTAATTATCAAAAATCCCGCGGTATTCCCCAGTCATCCCTGTATTATAAAAGGTAACAATTTAGATATACCTGTTGTAAACGAAATGGAAGTAGCCTATCATTTTTTACCCCAAAATGTTAAGATTATTGGCGTAACTGGTTCTAATGGTAAAACAACTACGACAACTTTAATTTATGAAACTCTAAAAAAAGCCCATGAAGAAGTTACTCTTGGAGGTAATATTGGCACTCCTTTATCAGAATTAATAAATAAAAATTTAATAAAACCTAATTCTTATTTATTACTTGAAATATCTGACCATCAATTGATGGATTTTCATGATTTTAAAACTGATATTAGCATCTTAACTAATTTATGTCCTACCCATTTAGATTATCATGGTTCTTATGAAACTTATAAAAATGTTAAAAAGAAAATCTTTAACCATCATGATAATAAAGATATTGCTATTCTTAATACCAAAAATCCTGATAGTATCGATTTAACCAAAGATATCCAATCTACCAAATATTACTTTAATGATGCTTATAATTATTATACTGATACTGCCATCTTTATTAATAAAGAAGAAGTTCTTAAAACTAAAGATATCATCTTAAAAGGGGAGCACAACTACGAAAATATTTTAGCCCTTTTAGTTTTATTAAAGAATTTAAATATTGCTTTCAAATATGCTCAAGAAGTATTAAAAACTTTTAAAGGCGTTGAACATCGTCTTGAATTTGTAAAAGAAATAAATGGTGTTAAATATTATAATGATTCTAAATCAACTAATCCTACCTCAACTATCACGGCCCTAAAAAGTTTTAAAAGTAATATTCATCTCATTTTAGGGGGCATGAATCGTAATCAAGAATTTACGGATTTAATTCCTTATTTAAATAGAGTTACTAAGATATACGCGATTGGTGAAGTTCGTGAGTTAATATATAAGTTTTGTGCTACTAATAAAGTTCCCTGTGAAAAATATGAATTTTTAAAAGATGCCTTAAAAAGTGCGCATCATAATGCTCAAAAAGGGGATATCGTCCTTCTAAGTCCTGGTTCAGCTTCTTGGGACCAATATGCCAAATTTGAAGACCGGGGTACAGAATTTAAAGATATCATTAACACTTGTTTTTAAAAGACCTAGGTGGTCTTTTTCTTTACAAACCTTTCCTTTTTTGATATACTTTTTATAGGTGATATACGTGTTAATATGTGGTAAAAATGTTTTAAAAGAAACTCCTAAAGAAAATATTCATAAAGTATATATAAAAGAAAATTTTAAAGACCAAAATATTTTAAATTATTTAAAAGAAAATAAAATCCATTATGAATTTGTCCCTGAAGTTCGTTTAAATAAAATGGTTAATGTAAACCATCAAGGAATAGTAATTGATGTCAATGATTATGAATACTTTAACTTAGATAGTTGTCTAGATGAAAACTTTATTGTTTTATTAGACCACTTAGAAGACCCTCATAATCTAGGGGCTATCATTCGTACTTGTGAATGTGCCGGTATTAAAAGTATCATTATTCCCAAACTTCGTAGTATCAGAGTAAATGAAACCGTTATGAAAATAAGCGCGGGTGCCTTAAATAATGTTAAAATAATTATGGTAAGTAACTTAAATAATGCTATTACCAAATTAAAAGAAAACTATTTCTTTATTTATGCGGCTGATATGGATGGCAAAGATTATCAAGATGTTGATTACGCTCCTAAAAAAGCTCTAGTTATCGGGGCGGAAGGAAGTGGCGTCAGCAAACTAACCCGGGATATTAGTGATGAAATAATAAAAATTCCTATGTATGGCCAAATAAATTCTCTAAATGCGAGTGTTTCCGCGGGTATCTTAATCTATGGTATGTTAAAGAGGTAAAAAATGGATTATCAAGAAGAAGAATTAATCGCCGAAGCCCTCGCGAATAATGAAACTGCTCGCGATATTATCTATGAAAAATATAAATATATTGTTGAATTTTTTGTTCACAAATATCATAATCTAGCTATCAAACTAGGTATTGATATGAAAGAACTAGAACAAGAAGCATATTATGCTTTTAGTGATGCTCTAAAAAGATATCGTCAAGATAAAAATACTAATCTAAGTACTTTCTTATTTCTTTGTATCTCTAGACGTCTAAAAAATGTAATGCGTAATTATTCGAGTGAAAAAGCTCGGCTTTTAAACAATACTTATTCTCTAGACTATGACTATGATGAAGAAGGGTACACTCTAAAAGATACCATATCTGATGATTTATTATTTGAACCCTTAAATAAATTAACTGAAAAAGAAAACTATGAAGAATTACTTGCCAAAATAAAAGAGGTTTTATCTCCCGGCGAATATGAAGTATTTGTTTATATTATCAATGGTTTTGATGCCAAGACTATAACACTTATAACAAATAAAAATGCTAAACAAATAGATAACACTATTCAAAGAATAAAACATAAAATAAGAGATATTATGACGAAGTAACTTTGTCTCCTTGATAAATATCTCTTTTTTTCATTTCTTTATCGACTTCATTTAAAATCAGTTTTCTTTTCTCTAACCATTTCGGAGCCATAAAATTTTCATCTTCCGGACTACTAGATATTCTAAAAATAACAATCTTATCATTTAAATATCTCAGCTGTTCACATACTATATCCACGTATTCCCTCCACGATAAAAGGGGAAACTTTTCTTTTTGATACATACTTGCAAGTTCTGTCTCCGGACTAATATAAAGCATATGAATTTTAATCCCATTAATACCTATTTCATTTAAAAACTTTGCTGTTTCAATCATCATCTCTTTTGACTCTCCGGGAATTCCATTTATAATATGCGCGACAACAAATATTCCTCTTTCTTTAAGTTTTTTAACCGCTTCTTGAAAATTATTTACATCATGACCTCTTTTAATAAATTTTAAAGTCGTATCATGACATGATTGTAAACCCAGTTCAACAATTAAAAATGTTTTTTTATTAAGTTCTTCTAAATAATCGAGTACATCATCATTTAAAGCATCACTTCTAGTTGCAATATCAAGACCTATAACATTTGGTAAACTAAGAGCTTCCGTATATACTTTTTTTAAGACATCTATAGGTGCATAAGTATTAGTATTCGCTTGTAAATAAGCTATATATTTCGCATCTTTCCATTTTTTATCTAAAGGCTTTTTTATTATCTCAAATTGTTCTTTTAATGATTTATGTTCTAATCTATTCCCACTTCCATGCGCACAAAAAATACAACCTTGCCCATTCTTAAAATTAGGACAACTAAAATTCCCATTTAAACTAACTTTTACCACTTTAAAACCAAATTTATTTCTAAAAAAATAATTTAAAGTATGATATCTTTTATTATCTAAACTATATTTAAACATAATATCACCACCTAATATTTTAAAAAAAACTCTAATTTTTGTAAAGACCAAATTTTATTTAATAAACATCTTTAATTTTACTTCTAATAAAATTATTTTCGCATATATATTTTTAGGAGGAAAAATTGTATGAATGGACTTAGCAAAAAAGAAGTAGAGAAAAATCGCCGTTTATATGGCTCTAATACTATCACAAATACTAAACAAAATAGTTTTTTTAAACTTTTATTGGAATCTTTAGGAGACCCTATAATTAAAATCTTACTAGTAGCCCTGGCTATCAAAATTGTCTTCCTCTTTAAAGACTTTGATTATTTTGAAACATTAGGCATTTTAATTGCTATTTTTTTAGCCTCTTTTATTTCTACTATCTCAGAATATGGAAGTGAAGCAGCTTTTCGTCGTCTTCAAGAAGAATCATCAAAAATTATTGTTAAAGTTTTAAGAGATGGCACTCTTACCGAAATACCTATCGAAGAAGTAGTTGTAAATGATATTATCATGTTAAACAGTGGGGATAAAATACCCGCGGATGGCTATCTATTAAAAGGTGAATTAAGTGTTGATGAATCAAGTTTAAATGGTGAAACTAAAGAGGCTAAAAAATATCCTCCTTTAAATATAAATAATTTAAAAGATAATAATAAACTATATCGGGGTTCAGTTATCTATAATGGTAATGCTTATATGAAAGTAACCTCTGTTGGTAATAATACCATTTATGGTGCTCTAGCTAAAGAAGTATCCGAATCATCTCCGACTTCTCCCTTAAAACTTCGCTTGACGGGACTTGCCAAATTTATTAGTAAAATAGGTTATTGTGGGGCTATTTTAGTAACGATATCTTATCTTTTTTCGGTAATTGTTATTGAAAATCATTTTAATGGTTCTGAAATTATGGCAACATTAACTAATTTTCGCGTTATGTTCGACCATTTAATATATGCCCTAACTTTAAGTGTTACTATTATTGTTGTCGCAGTTCCCGAAGGTCTTCCGATGATGATTACGCTTGTTTTATCCAGCAATATGCGAAGAATGTTAAAAAGTAATGTTTTAGTTCGTCGTCTCGTCGGCATTGAAACCGCTGGGAGCCTAAATGTTTTACTAACTGATAAAACTGGCACTTTAACTAAAGGTAAACTAGAAGTAAATGAAATAATCAGTGGCGATAATATTCATTATAAAAGTATCAATGAAATAAAAGCTTATCCTAAATATTATGAAAAATTATATCAAAATTTATATTATAATAATGAAAGTAAATATGATTCTAATCTAAATATTATTGGGGGTAATTTAACTGATAAAGCCTGTTTAAGTTTTATAAAAATCGATAAAACCCAAAATAATCGTTTAATAAGTAAAGAACAATTTACTAGTACTAATAAATATAGTAGTGCCACGTTAGATAATAATATTACTTATTATAAAGGTGCCAAAGAAAAATTACTTCCCCATGTTACGCATTATTTAACTAAAAATGGTGAAGAAAAACTTTTACTTAATAAAAAATTTATTGAAAATAATATTTCTCTTTTAACAAAGAAGGGGATTCGTGTTTTACTTCTTTGCTATAATAAACATGAAAGAGGTTTAAACAATTTAATATTTATTGGTTTAATTGCGATTAAAGATGAATTAAGAAGTGTTGCTAAAAAGGGTGTTGATTTAATTCATAGTGCTGGTATTAATATTATTATGATAACTGGGGATGCTAAAGAAACCGCCTGTGCTATAGCAAATGAAGCTGGTATATATACCCAAGATTCTTTAGTCTTAACCAGTGAAGAATTATCTAAACTATCGGATGAAGAAGTAAAAAAGCTTTTAGGAAAATTATCTGTGGTATCTCGAGCTCTTCCTCAAGATAAATCCCGTCTTGTCCGGCTTTTAGAAGAAATGGGCTTAGTAGTTGGTATGACTGGTGATGGTGTAAATGATGCTCCGGCCTTAAAAAAAGCTGATGTCGGTTTTGCAATCGGAAGTGGCACCGAAGTTGCTAAAGAAGCAAGTGATATTGTCATTCTTGATGATAATATTTTATCTATCAGTAAAGCTATTTTATATGGTCGTACTATCTTTAAAAGTATTCGTAAATTTATAATTTATCAATTAACAGTTAATATGTGCGCGATGATTTTATCGATAATTGGTCCTTTTATTGGCATTAATACTCCGATTACCATTATTCAAATGCTTTGGTTAAACATGATTATGGATACTTTCGCCGGTCTTGCCTTTTCTTTTGAACCAGCCCTAGAAAGTTATATGCATGAACCTCCCAAAAGTAAAGATGAACCTATTATAAATTCTTATATGATTGGTGAAGTCTTATTCACCGGCTTATATTCGGCAATTATCTGTATCTTATTTTTAAAACTTCCCATTGTAAGAGAATTTATTCGTCTAGGTCCTGATTATAAATATTTAATGACGGCTTATTTTGCTTTATTTATCTTTATTGGTGTCTTTAATTCCTTTAATGCCCGTAGTGAAAGAATAAACATTTTTGCTAATTTAAGTAAAAATAAAGTATTTATTGTAATTATTAGTTTTATCTTAATAGTTCAAGTCTATCTAATTTATCATGGTGGGGATTTATTTCGGACTTATGGCTTAAAAGCAAGTGAATTCTTTCTAGTCTTACTACTTGCTCTAACTGTCTTCCCCGTTGATTTTATAAGAAAAATCTATCTTCGCCACCATCATTTAAAAACCGGTGTTTAAAAAAACAAAAAAATTTAACAACTCTTCCATAATTCGACAAAATTCGCGCCTTTAATATGTTATTATGCTAATAGGTGATTAATTATGCGAACATTTTATATATTTAATATTAACAAAAGTTTTTACAATCTTATGAAAAACAATCCATATCATTTATTTAAAGCCATGGAAGACATTCATAGTTTTGATGAAAGTGATGTCAGTATTGCTTATGATTTATTTATGCAAATTGTAAGTCCCTTTGATAAAAGTAAAATCAATAATTTAGTTTTCAATTTATCTAAAGACAATGATTTCTATTCTAAATTTCATAATGTCCACCGGATTCAAAATAAATATATTCCTGAAGATTCTATGCTGGTAGTCAATAAAGCCTTTCTTTTACTTGAAAGTAATGTTTTAAAGCCTAGTTTCTTAAATGAATTAAAAGAATATCACAATTTATTTGTCTGTGACTTTAAAAATAAAGATTATTTTTGGTTAAATGAATTAGTGTGCTTGTAAAAAAAATATATTTATAGTAATATATAAAAGAAGGGAAGGTGCCTTTATGTGGGGACAAATACTATGGTGTATAATTGGACTTGTTGTTGGTTTAATTATAGGCTTTTTACTTGCTAGACATTTCATGCAAAAATATTTAAAACAAAACCCTCCTATAAATGAAAAGATGATTGAAGCAATGATGACGAGTATGGGGAGAAAACCAAGCAAAAAGCAAGTTAATCAAGTAATGCAACAAATGAATCGTTATATGTAAGGAGAATTTAATTCTTCTTCTTTTTTTGCGTAAAATTAGTGTAAACAGTGAAAAAAACAGATTTAACTAAATCTGCTAAGCAAAATATATAAATCTGCTTAGCAGAAATAATATAATCTGTTAGCCAATTTACCTAAATCTGTAATTTTACAAAATATTTTTTATGTGTTAAATTGAGTTTGCGAGGCACATTTTAGGGGGTCTTGGTGTTTGCCACCAACTTAAAACAAGGAGGTGGTCAGTATGACTAAGAAAGATTTTTTAATTTTTCTTCTCATAGCGATAATTATTTTACAAATTATTTATAAATAATTCGAGAATAAAAAAAAGCACCACTTCTGAATAGTGGTGTATGTCCAAATTGGCAAGCACCATGAAGTGCTTCGCTAATATAATGATAATATAATTTTATCTAAAAGTAAAGAGAAAATTAAATACGAGGATATTTTTAATAAGAAATTCAAAAATTTCTCCAACAAAAATTTGCATTTTTTTCTTGATTTTAGAATATATATATGATAGTATTATTAATAGAATAAAAGGTGGTGTAAGGATATGGACTTCCTTAACAAATTATATGAAAGCAATTATTTTGGAATAGGTTTATTCGCGGTTATCTCATTTTTAGTCGTAACTTTTTTAATAGTCCTATTCTTTGGTAAAAAAGATGAAAAGAAAAGAAAATTAGAAGCAACTAATAAAGATTTAGTTATAAATAATGAAACTAATACTTTTGCTGATACCAGTAGTAGTACTAAAGTTGAAGTACCAATACCAGTACCTCCAATTGAAACTCCAATTGCTCCTGTAATGCCAGTAGAACCAGTTGTAGAAACTCCTACTACTATGGCACCAGAACCAGCTCCTGTTGCCTCTGAACCAATAACTGAACCAATTATACCCACATTTACTAAAGTCGATGAAATACCACAAATTAATGAGATACCTAGTACTCCTATAAATAATAATCCTATACCACCGGTTGCTCCTCTAAACTATGAGGAACCAGTAGTAACAGATCAAGCACCTATGTATACACCTCCAGTACCACCTGTTGTAAATGAACCGGTAATATCTACTCCCGTAGAACCAGTGACTCCAACTATAACCGAACCAACTACCTTTAATATTCCAACGATGAACATGGTGGAACCACAAGTTACCGAACCTGTTATAATCGAACCGACTCCAGTTGTTCCCGAAGAAGTAACACCTATCATAAAAGAAGAAGAACAACCTTTAAATATTCCTGAAGAACCAATTATTGAGGAACCAACCATCGGAGGCACTTATTATCAACCAGTAGAGCCACCAAAACCAGAACCTGTAACTGTTCCCAATATTGATTTTGATGCTATCGCTAAAAGCATATCTAAAGAATTAGATGAACTTGAAAAGAGTAATACGAAAGTAACTCCAATGAATGAAGTTATCCCCGAAAATCATGTAAAAGAACCAAACAACAATATTAGTTCTATATATGTAAATAGTGGCGTAAAAAGTACGCGCGCAACAACTATAGATATGCCTAAGAAAATAGATTTACCAACTAAAAAAATAAATTAAAGTTCTAAAATGAACTTTTTTCTTTGCAAGTAAATAAAATAAACTAAATAATTTAACTAATAATATTATCTCCTTCAGACTAAAAATATAGTAAAAATGTGAAAAAACTCACTAAAACCGCTTGATTTTAAAGAGAGTTTCTGATAATGTTAATATGTAAGGTAAATGGCCTTATAAAGTTAGTTTTTGCAAGGGAGGTATAATTAATGTCAAGAACTGAATTAGTAGAATTTGCAGCAGCTGAAGCTGGTGTTTCAAAAGCTGAAGTAGGACGTGTATTAGATGCTCTATTAAAAGGAATTGAAACCGGACTTAAAAAAGAAGGAAAAGTTGCTTTAGTTGGCTTCGGTACTTTCAGTGCTAAAAAACGTGCAGCACGTGAAGGAATCAACCCATTAACTAAAGAAGCTATTAAAATTCCTGCTAAGACTGTTGCTTCTTTCAAAGCTGGAAGCAAATTAAAAGATGCTTTGAACTAAGATTAATATCTTTTTAATAAAAGTGGATGCTTAAAGTATCTACTTTTTAGTTGCTAAAATATATGTTAGACATTATCAATAATTTGTGTTATAATTACTTTCGTACAAATAAAATAAATTGGAGGGATAAATTTGTCAAAAAATAATCTTATAAAATCATTTATAATACCAGTTATTTTTGTTATATTTTTATTAGCCATTCAGGCTTTATGTGACTTAGAATTACCTGAGTACACTTCAACTATCATCAATGATGGTATTTCTCATAAAGGAATATCTTATGCTGTTCCTGAAGTTTTAACCGAAGATATGTATAATAGCCTTTTGAGAATAAGCAATGAAGATGTCTCTATTATTGCAAGTTACAATCTTATTGTTAAAGATAATCTAAGTACTAAAGATTATACTAAATTAAGTAAAGAATATAAAGCTTTAAAAAAAGGTAATATCTATCTTTTAAATGATTTAGATGAAAAAGAATTACAAGTAATGGAAACTAAGCTTTCTAAACCATTAATATTATATAATATGCTTGCCAATAATAATGAAAGTATTGCTAATGCTCTAAATATTCCTATAAGCGATGATGTATCTTTACTTAATGTTCTAATGAGTTTTGATAATGAAACTTTTACTAATATTATTAATAGTCTTTCCGCATCTTTTGATAATTATGATGAATCTATGCTTAAAGAATATAGTTATCTAAGTATTGAAGATATTTATAATAAAGTCGGTATTAACTTAGATGATTATCAAATGAATTTCATTATTAATAAAGGTTTAATGATGTTAGCTATCGCCGCTTTTGGGATGATTATTGCTATCGTAAGTGGTTATATTATTAGTAAAATAGCTTCTCGTGTAAGTTACATATTAAGAAATAAAGTAGTTGCCAAAATTATGGCATTTAGTACCGCCGAATTTAAAGAATTTGGTGCTTCTAGCTTAATTACTAGGTCTACTAATGATGTTGAACAAATAAAAATGTTTTCTATCATGTTATTCCGGATTGTCATATTTGCTCCTATCATGGGTATTGGTGCTTTTATCAAAGTTTACGATAATCCTCTAAATTGGTTAATCGCGATTGCCTTAATCGCCATATTAGTATTAATAAGTGTTCTATTTTCTCTTGCTATGCCTAAATTTAAAGTTATGCAAAAATTAATCGATAAAATGAATTTAGTTTCTCGGGAAATAATTACTGGTATGCCAGTTATTAGAAGTTTTAACACTGAAGAACATGAAGAAAAACGTTATGATGAAGCGAATATTAACCTAACTAAAAATAATTTATTTGTAAATCGTCTAATGGGCATAATGCTTCCAAGTATGATGTTTGTCATGAACTTTGTAAGTATCTTAATCGTTTGGTTTGGCGCCAAAGAAATTGATTTAGGCACTTTGCAAGTTGGTAGTCTTTTAGCCTTTATTACTTATACAATGCAAATAATTATGTCTTTCTTAATGATATCTTTAGTATCAGTAATGCTTCCTCGTGCTTTAGTATCAATTAAGCGTATTAAAGAAATTCTAAAAAAAGATATTTCTATCAAAGAGCCTTTAAATCCTCTTAATTTTGACGATACTAAAAAAGGAATAGTGGAATTTAAAAATGTTAGTTTTAAATATCCTGATGCTGATGAAGCTATGTTAAAAAATATTAGTTTTAAAGCAACTCCTGGTACTACAACCGCCTTTATTGGTTCTACTGGTTCGGGTAAATCCACTTTAATTAATTTAATTCCTCGTTTTTTTGACGCTACTGAAGGCGAGATACTAGTGGATGGTATAAATATCAAAGAAGCAAGCATCAAAGATTTGCGTTCCCGAATTGGTTATGTTCCGCAAAAAGGAATGTTGTTCTCTGGTTCTATTGCATCAAATATTAAATTTAGTGATGAAAATATTCCTGATGCCCAAATGGAGGAAGCCGCCATTATATCTCAAAGTTATGATTTCATTCAAGAAAAAGAAGATAAATTTGCCAGTGCAATATCTGAAGGTGGCTCTAATGTGAGTGGTGGTCAAAAACAACGTCTTTCAATTGCTCGGGCTATTGCTAAAAATCCCGAAATCTATATCTTTGATGATTCTTTTAGTGCTCTAGACTTTAAAACTGATGCTGCTTTAAGAAAAGCTTTAAATAAAAGTGCCAAAAATGCTACAGTGCTAATCGTTGCTCAAAGAATAAATACTATCATGAATGCTGATAACATCATTGTTTTAAATGAAGGCGAGATAATTGGCAGTGGTACCCATAAAGAGTTATTAAAAACCTGTAAAGTATATAAAGAAATAGCTCTTTCTCAAATAAAGGAGGAGGAATTATAATGGCTAAAACTAAAACTCGTGTTCATGGTCCTGGGAATGTTGACCATGCTAAAGATTTTAAAGGAACAATTAAAAGATTATTCGCATATATTTCTCGTTATAAAGTTTTAATAATTTTAACTTTTCTCTTTGCCATTGGTAGTACTATTTTTGCTATTGTTTCTCCTAAAATATTAGGAAATGCTACTACCGAAATATATACTGGTTTAATTGCTAAAATAAATGGTACTGGTGGAATTAATTTTCATAATATTAAAAAAATCTTAATATGTTTAGTAATTCTTTACTTTGTAAGTGCTTTATTTAGTTATATTCAAAGTTTAATTATGACAGGAGTATCTGGTCGTACTTGTTACCGTCTCCGTAAAGAAGTATCTAAAAAATTAAATAAACTTCCGATGAGTTATTTTGATAAACAAAGTGTTGGTGATATTTTATCTATTATTACTAATGATATTGATACTTTACAACTTACTTTAAATAGTTCATTAACTCAATTTGTAACTTCAATTGTAACCGTAATCGGAATCTTTATTATGATGTGTTCTATTAATGTTTTCTTAGCCATCATTACTGCTTTAGTTTTACCTGTTGCATCCTTTATTGTCTTAATAATTATTTCTAAGAGTCAAAAGCATTTTAAAAATCAACAAAAATATCTTGCCGAAGTTGATGCTGAAGTCGAAGAAATGATCACGGGTCATCTGGTTATAAAAGCTTTTAATGCCGAAGAAAAAAGCATGGCTAAATACAATTTAGATAATGAAAAACTATATGAAGCTGGTTTTAAAGCCGGATTCTTATCTGGTTTAATGCAACCAATCATGAATTTTGTTGGTAATTTAAACTATGCTGTAATTGCTATTTTAGGGGCTATATATGCTATTAAAGGTAAGATTACTATTGGTAATATTCAAAGCTTTATTCAGTATTCTCGTCAATTTACCAATCCTATCGCACAATTAGCTCAAATATCTAATCAAATTCAATCAATGGTCGCTGCTAGTGAGCGTGTCTTTAACTTTTTAGATAATGAAGATTATATTGATGAAGGAACACTTACTACAGAAAATATATCTGGTAATATTGAATTTAAAAATGTTAAATTTGGTTATCAAAAAGATAAAACTATTATTAAAAATTTCAATGCTAAAGTAAAAAAAGGCGAAAAAATTGCTATTGTTGGTCCTACTGGTGCCGGAAAAACTACGATAGTTAAACTATTAATGCGTTTTTATGAATTAAATGATGGTGAAATATTACTTGATGGTAAAAATATTAAAGAATATAAAAGAAATGAATTAGAAAGTGTTTTCGCTATGGTTCTTCAAGATACTTGGTTATTTAATGGTACGATATTAGATAACTTAAGATATGGTAATTTAAAAGCCACAGATGAACAAGTAATTGAAGCCGCTAAAACTGCCAATGTTGATTATTTTATAAGAACCTTACCTGATGGTTATAATATGATTTTAAATGAAGAAACCAGTAATATTAGTTCTGGTCAAAAACAATTGCTGACTATTGCTCGGGCTATTCTAGCTGATCCGAAAATTTTAATCTTAGATGAAGCAACATCTAATGTTGACACTAGAACTGAAGAATTAATCCAAAAAGCTATGGATAAAGTCATGGAAGGGCGTACTTCATTTATTATTGCTCATCGCTTATCTACCATTAAAAATGCTGATTTAATATTAGTTATGAATGAAGGCGATATAGTTGAAGTTGGCAAACATGAAGAACTATTAAAGAAAAAAGGTTTCTATGCTGAAATATATAATTCGCAATTTGAAAAATAAACTACCCGTGAGGTAGTTTTTGTTTGACAATTTCTAATATTTATTGTAATATGAAATTGTCCACTTTCAAAAGGAGTATTAAATATGGAAAAAGATCAT
>CANQHE010000014.1 GCA_947623735.1 uncultured Bacilli bacterium | reverse complement strand
AAATTAAAAACCTCAGAAACCCTTATAAAACAAAAAGCGTTCCCTCTCTCGAGGGAACTTCAGGGGGTTTTGGTTGACTTTGCCTTCACATAAAGTCGTGAAAACATTGTCGGACATGATGTTCATCATGTCATTATAATGATATTATGAAATTACATTTTTGTCAATTCAAATTTAGCAAGTTTTTTTATTAATTTAATTTATGTAGATTAAAGTTTTAAATTCTCGTAATAAAGAAAAAGGAGAATTTAGTTTTTAATTCAACGTTAATTTAATTTATCTAAATCTTTTAGGACTTTATAGTAAGACATGTTATTTTTATATTCCCCAGAATTTAGATATTCTTCACTATCTTGTTTGGCTTGCATAAGAATTTTTAAATCAGTTTTTAAATTAGCAATTTTAAAAGTATTAATACCACTTTGACGAATACCAAATAAATCGCCACTACCACGAAGTTCTAAATCCTTTTTAGAAATATAAAAACCATCATTGCTCTTTTCTAATACTTTTAATCTTTCTATTTCTTTATCACTTATTAAGTAACAATAACTATCAAGAGAATTTCTTCCAACACGACCTCTTAATTGGTGAAGTGTTGCAAGTCCAAAACGGTCAGCATCAAATATAACCATGATGGTTGCATTTTTAACATCAACTCCTACTTCTATAACGGTTGTTGAAATAAGAATTTTAGTTTTATTTTCTTTAAAATTATCCATAATTAGGTCTTTTTCTTTTTGTTTTAATTTACCATGTAATATTTCGATAGGTATTTTATTTTGAAAGGCCATGCTAAATTTTTCTTTTAGAGTTTCAACACTTTTTAAATCTAATTCTTCGTTATCGCCAATTAAACTGGCAACAACATAGATTTGATGGCCGGCTTTAATTTCCGCTAAGATATGACTTAAAACTTCTTTTAATTCACTATATTTTTTTACTTTAGTAATTATTTCTTTACGACCTCCGGGTTTTTCTTTAATAAATGAAACATCTAAATCGCCATATAAAGTTAGTGCATAACTTCGGGGAATGGGAGTAGCACTCATATATAAAGCATCAGGAACATCTCCTTTACTTTTTAGGATTTCTCTTTGTTTAACGCCAAAGCGATGCTGTTCATCAGTTATTATTAATCCTAAACGATAAAATTTAACACTTTCTTCAATTATGGCATGAGTACCAATTAATATATCTATATCACCATTTAAAAGTTTATCTTTTACTTGGTCTTTTTCTTTTTTAGTCATGCTGCCAACAAGAAGAGCAATATTTAGTTTATAATTTTTAAAATACCCTTCAGCACTAGTAAAATGTTGTCTTGCTAAAACTTCAGTTGGAGCCATTAAAACACTTTGATAACCAGATAAATAAGAAGCATACATAGAAATGAAACTGATAATGGTTTTACCACTTCCAACATCGCCTAAAACTAAACGATTCATTTTTTTATTACTTTTTAAATCAGTTAGTATTAATGCTAGGGCTTCTTCTTGACTATTAGTTAAATTAAAGGGTAAAGTACTGATAAAATTATTTATATCTTCATCTTTAAAATATTTTTCTTCTTTATAGATACTTTCATTATTTTTTTTCATGTAATTTACTTTAAAGAGAAATAAAAATAGTTCTTCGTATTTAAGATAAAGACTCGCCTTTTTGATTTCTTCATAAGTATTGGGATTATGAATCATTCTTAAGGCTTGTTTTTTACTTACAAAATTGTATTTTAAACTTAAATATTTGGGAATATAAATATTTTGAGCCAAATTATCTTTTAAAGCACTTTCTATTATTTTACGGAGTTCATTATTTTTAATATTTTTATTTACATGATATACGGGTATTATTTCTTTTTTAGTTAAGGGAGTTAGTTTGATATCATCACAGATAAAATTATTTTTCTTACAATCATATTTGCCAATTAAAGTTATAGTTTTACCAATATTAATATGAGGTTTTAAAAAAGCACGATTAAATATCATTACTTGAATACTTTGTTTATTATGGATTGCCATAAATTGAAGTTTATTAAAGTTACGTCTTATATAAGATATCATGGGAGTTGTTTCTACTTGGACATTAATTGCTATACGTTCACCATTATAATCTTGGGTTAAATTAATGGGTTCAAATATATCATAACGGAAGGGATAATAAGTTATTAAATCTTCTAAAGTAGATATATTTAAAGTACTTAAGTTTTTTAAAATTTTGGGTCCTACACCTTTAATATCTTCTAATTCCATAACTTATATTCCTTTCATATAAATTATAGCAAAAAAGAAAGAAGAATTCTATTTTTTCTTCTTCTTTTTCTTTTTAAAATCATCTTCAAATATATTGTAGACCTCGGTTTCTTCTTTCGCTTCAATTTTCTCTTCTTTAATTGCTTGTTTTAGTTCTTCTTTAATGTTACTCTTAGAATTAGTTTCCTCTTTATCATTAGGTTTTAGAGGCTCTTTATTTTGAATTTTAGATATCTCTTCTTTAGGGGTTATATTTTCTGGTTTAATTTCAGTAATAGCAACATCTTTATTTTGATCTTTTTTATTTTGTTTTTTATTATCTTTTAGAGAAGTAGTATCTTGTTTTATAACATGCTCGGATGTAGTTATTTTTTTTACTTCATCAATTACATCATTCAATTTTCTGGTTGCTTCAATTTTGGCTTCTTGTTTCATTAAGAATTTTTTGATTTTCTTTTGTTTTTTACGAAGGCTTAGAATTAAAGCAAAAATAATTATAAGCATTAAGCCTAAAGAACCGAGAAAAACATATATTATATAAGTGTAATTATTAATGGTTTTTGTAGTTTCATTTATATATGTATCATCATAATTGGTTATAGTTTTACCTTTAGTATCATATAGATAAAGAGATGTTTTTCCATCTTCAAGACTTTTAGCATTTATAATAACAAAATCACTTTTTTCACTATATTTATAAGCATCATATTTGGAACCATTTATTGTAACAGTTGTTTTTATTAAATCTAATTCTTCGGTAAAAGCAACAGGAATTAAATTTAGAGTTTTGATATTTATTTGATTAAATTTGATATAAGTATTATTTTCATATTGATATAAATAGATATTTCCTTTAGAATCTTTTAAGCCCACTAAAACTATGTTAGCATTTTTATTAGTGAAAGTAGGAATTTCAAAGCCATTGATTTTGGTTTTACTTTCAATGAATGTTAGAGGGGCTTCAAGTAAAGTACCATTTTTGACAACCGTATATTTACTACCATCTACAGTTACTTCAATGGGATTTTGGTCTTCAACATTTACAGTTAATGTATAAGTTCTTTCATCACCATTTTGGGCGGTTACAACTATAGATATTGTATTTAAGCCTTCAGATACTTCGATTTCGCCGGTGCCAGATACACTTGCGGTATAATCGCTTTTAGTAGCATTTACAACAACTTTAGTAGTTCCAGTGGGAACATCAACTTTATATTCTAAAGTATCTTTATTAAATTCTTTATCTAATTTATAACCTTCAACTTCAAGATTACTTAAAGTATTATCTTTACTATAACTTGCTTGTAATTGTTGTTCAGTTATAGCATTTATTGTTAAACTAGTAGTACTCATAGACATTTCTGTTTCATTAATATCCAAAATATAATAACTACTTACAGAAACACTGGTTTGCCCTTGTTTTAATGATTTAAATCTAAAAGTATAGGATTTACTTCTTACACCATCCATGCTGGGAGTTACGCCCGCCATTTTAGTGCCACCATTTTCCGCATCACTACTAACTAACTTTAGGGCATCACGGTCATAATTTAAATCCATTTGCCAAGAACCAATAGCACTGGAACTAGAAAGCGTTACCGTTACAGTTATAGTATTTCCAACGACGACAGTGGAGGCTCCAGAGACATTTATGGAACCACTTGATGCTTTAACAGGGATGGGCATAAAGTTTAAACACAATAGTGCTATAATTAATATTTTTATTCTTTTCATTTTAAACCCTTTCTATTTTTTATTGTTTTATTTTACTCATACCTAAGATATTTTTTTGAACTTGTAATAAATCTAACGCATTTATTTTACCATCTCCAGAGGTATCAGCAGCAGTTTTAAATTCATTTTTTAAGGTTGATGTTCCTAGAATGTTTTTTTGAACTTGTAATAAATCTAACGCATTTATTTTACCATCTCCTGAGGTATCACCTTTAATTATTACTGTAAATGTATGAGTTCCTTCTTTATTTTTAATAGTTACTTTGGAACCAGTGCCAATTAAATCTTTAGTTATTTCTTTACCATCTTTATTAGTGATAGTAACATTATTAGCACCCGCGATAGCTTCTAGTTTTTGTTTGACAGTACTTGCCTTAGTGTCTGATGCAATTCCGAGGATATTGTCACTAGAGCTACGATAACCAGCACTTGTTATAATAGAACCAAATGAAGATGTGCTTGGGGCCGATGAAGAAGCATCATTAGTGGCACCACTGCTACTATTATTTATTTCATTATCCATATTATTATAAACGGGAATATAGAAGATGAAAGCATCACTTAAGACCTTATTGGCTTTATAAGCATTATAAACTGTTAAAGATTCAGTTGAAGGAGATTGTAAATTGGCCATATAATACATTATATACATATGAGCGGGATTAGTAGGTACAACATTAAATCTTTCAAGATAAGAAGTATATTGACCAACATTGATATAACCACTATTTAGGAAATCGCCTCCACCTTTGACGGCTTTATAAACTGTATTCCAACCCATTTCTCTTGCTTTAGTAAGACCACAATAAGTGGCGCCTTTACCTACTGTTACACAATAACCAGTAACTCCAATATTGTAGAAATTATAAAGATTTCTAAAATCCCATCTTTCCCCATTTACAACTTTATTATAGGTACCAATATATAGATTTTCGAGACGGTCACTGGTGCCTAATTCTTGATACATACGAGAGGCTAAGTGAGCGGGATTAACATTGGTTTCTTTGCCACCTTGAGCAATAAAAGATGCTAAATCATTTTTTAATTTGGTATGATAAGCATAAAATGCTGTATCTTCAATAATATATTTTGCTATAGCACTGTATTTACTTTCTAATTTAGGATTATAATGATTATCTTCAAATTGAAATATGTATTCTTCAGTTAAAAAGTTTCTGGGGTCTAAATAAAAAGCAACACCAGTTTGATTAACGGTTACAAATGGCCCTTCCGCATAACTACAAGATTTATCTATCCATTCTTTTTTGGGATTAGCAATTAAAGAATCACCACAAGAAGTAAATTTATTAACAGCACTTTTAAAATCGACATTAGTTTTAACAGCTTTAAAAGTCCATTTTGGATATTTAGTTTTTAAGCTACATAATTTATTCCAGTAAGACTGTGGAAATCCAGCTTGTTTCATTTCAGCTTCACAAGCAGTCGTAGCAACACTATTTTCAGTTACTTCAATATGGGCACTAACAAAGGCACTACATACATAACCATTTTTACCATCAGCATCAATATTATACCAACCTTCGTCACATGTACCATCTTTGGCTTTATCTGCGACTATTTTGGTACTTTTTAAATTATAAGTAGTTCCAATTTGGCCGACTTTAATAACATCATAATTAGTACTTGGACCTGTTCTTATATTTACTTCACCAAGTAAGATGACATATTCTTCTTTCGCATAAACAGGTAGTATAAAACTAAAGGTTGCTAATATAATAATAAAGATAAGAATTATTTTATTTTCTTTCATATATTGCCTCCTTAATTTTATACATAATTATTATATAATATATAAGGTTATTTCTCAATATTTGAGGGGGAATTTGTCGTAAATTTGTTGTAAAGTAAAAAATTTATTGAAAGAATTAATAATATATTATATAATTAGATAGGTATATTAAAAAGATAGGGTTGAATTATGAAGGTATTATTTAATAAAATTAAAAAGGCTAATAAAATATTTTTAACGATATATTTAATAACTTTTATATTATATCTAGTTAATTTTGTTTTTTTAACTCTTAATTTACTTAGTTTAAGTAAGATTGAAACAGTTATTAGAATATTAATATTAGTTATTTTTGGAATATGGGGTATAGTTTATCTTATATGGAATTTAGTTAATTTAATCCTTAAAAAACATATAACAATTGCAATTACAACCGCGGTTAGTATTATATTTGTAGTAGTATTTGGAATAGTTAATTATTATATAAATATGCTTAATAGTAATTTAGATAATTTAGCTGAAAAAGAATATGTTACATATACTTCAAATTTAGTAGTACTTAAAGGAACAGAAATAAATAGTGATAGTATTTTAGGAATGATTAATAATAGTGAAGATATTGAAGGAAATGTACTTGCTAAAGAACTTATTAAAGAACATGGACTTGATAAAAATGAAATTAAAGATTATTCTAGTTATTATGAAATGCTTTATGATTTATTAAATAAAGAAATAGATGGAGTATTTTTAAATAGTAATTATTTAACTATGTTTAGTGATGATGAATTTGCGGGGCTTAAAAATAGTGAAATAGTTTATAGTTTTAGTAAAAAGATGAAAAATAAAGATACTAAAATTGTTAGTAATAAGAGTCTTACTGAACCTTTTACAATATTACTTATGGGTGTTGATTCAACACAAGATGGGATAGATGCTAGTACATCATTTAATGGTGATACTTTAATGCTTATTACTTTTAATCCTAAAACTTTAAATGCGACAATGTTTTCTATACCAAGAGATACTTATGTGCCAATAGCATGTAATAATAATCATTATGCTAAGATTAATTCTTCAGCGGCTTATGGAACTAGTTGTGTTATTAATACTATTAAACAACTTACAGATATTGATATCGATTATTATGTTAAAATTAACTTTAAGGGAGTTGTTGATTTAGTAGAAGCTTTAGGGGGTGTGGAAGTAGATGTAGAGGCTCCAGATTATAGTGTGTATGCGGAGGCTCATAATGGACAGATATGTGAACAAAATTCGCATCGCCAAAGAGGAGATAAAACTATTTGTTTTGACCCAGGTAAACAAGTTTTAAATGGCGAACAAGCTTTAGCATATGCGAGATGTAGACATGCTTATTTACTTAGTGATATCGCAAGAAATAAACATCAACAACAAATAATTGAGGCGATAGCAACGAAAGCCGCGAGACCAGAAAATATTGGGAATTTAGATAAAATACTTAATGCGATAACTAATAATATTGAAACTAATATGGCTAAAGAACAAATGCTTTCATTCTATGATGTATTAAAAGATATGATAGCGAAGACTTTTGAAGATGGAGAATTTCTATCAATTGAAAAAACTTATTTGGAATATTATAATTTACCAGTTAGAGTTAGTAATAATGGAATGATGTTATCCGCGATTGGTTATTATCCTGATAGTTTAGAGGCAATAGTTAATTTAATGAAAGCTAATTTGGGATTAGAAGAAAAAGAAATGATTAAAACATTTAGTTTTGACGCTAATGAAAATTATGAAAATAGAGTTACAGGTCAGGGAATAACTACAGGAGAAAGATTACAAACTGTTCCTAACTTTGTGGGTAAAGAAGTATCAAAAGCTCAAGAATGGGCTCGTAGTAATAATATTAAACTTGATATAAAATTTGTTGATAGTGATGATGGTAATTATAATAGTGAGGTTAAGGCGGGTATGATTGCTAATCAAAGTGTTAGTAATGGAGTACTTATAAACAATGTTACAGAAATTACTATTTATATTAATAATGAAAATAGTAAAGATAATAAAAAGCCGAATGATAAAGATACAACTAATAATAATACTACTAAACCTAATGATAATAATACAAGTTCGAATAATGGAGATAATGCAAATAATAAAGATGATAATACTTCTACAGGTAATGGAAATACAACTGAGCCGGATAATGGACTTGAACCACCTTTAACAGATATTCTTCCTAGCGAAAAAGAAGATAATACTGATGATGCTAAAGATGAAGAAGGAAATGAAACTCCATAAAAGAGAAAATTAAAAAACAGGTATTAAATAAAAATGCCTGTTTTAAAATTAGATATTAATTTTCTTGTTTCTTTTTAAATACAAATAATTTACTTAAAATATAATTAGCTATTGTAACTACAACTTGACTTACACATTTACCAATTAAATCATTAAGTCCCATTAAAGTAACAATAACAAACATTACGAACATATCCATCAGTAAAGTAGCAACTCTTGCCCCAACAAAACTAGCAGCTTCTTTAAGTTTATTTTTATTCTTACTTTTAAAAACAAATATTCTGTTTGTAAAATAAGCAAAAGTAACAGCAATTATCCAAGAAATAATATTAGCAATTTGTAATTCTATACTATTATTAGGATTACAAAAAGTAATAGTGCATACTAAATAAGAAACAATGGAAACAACTGTTGTTAACCCTCCTACTATTAAATAATTAATTATTTCTTCATATTTTTTATAAATATCCCAAATCTTTTTCATTTTTACTTCACCTAAATACCATTATACAAAAAAATAACCAAAATTAAAATAAAATAATAGTCTTTTACATAAAAATTAATTGGTAAAAAGAGGGTAAATATTTCTTATCTTAATGTATAAAATATAAATATGTACACAGATATTACTTAGTACATATTTTTCTTTTGATATCAATCTAATATTTTATGTATTAACGATATTAAAAAGTAATATCTAAAAAGAAAGCTAAAACCTTTCTTTTTTTTAGAAACATATTAAAACATAACTTGTACTTAAATATACATTATAGTATAATTAAATTACATGTTAGGAGAGATAATATGAATCCAATTATGATAAATATATTTGGTTTAGAAATAAAATGGTATTCTTTTTTAATATTAATAGGTATATTAATAGGTATATTACTTGTTGAAAGAGAAGCTAAACGTTTTAATTTAGATATAAATAACATTTTTAATATGTGTTTTTATGCTATAATTATAGGTATATTAGGAGCTAGAATATACTATGTTATATTTAATATATCTTATTATCGCTATAACTTATTAGAGATATTTCAAATATGGAATGGTGGACTTGCTATTCATGGTGGTCTAATATTTGGGGCTTTAACTATTATTTTATATTGTAAGAAAAAGGGTATTAATTTTGTGCGAATGTTTGATATTATAGTTCCCGCGGTGATACTCGCCCAAGCAATAGGAAGATGGGGAAATTTCTTTAATAGTGAAGCTCATGGCTTTGCAACAACTTATGCTCATTTAAAAAATTTATTTGTTCCAGAATTTATTATTAATGGTATGCATATTAATGGTATTTATTATTTACCGACGTTTTATTTTGAGTCTTTATGGTGTTTATTTGGATTTATTGTATTACTTATAATCAGAAGATTTAAATATATTAAAATAGGTACTATTAGTTGTGTTTATTTAATGTGGTATAGTATAGGTCGTTTCTTTATTGAAGCTTGGCGTACCGACTCTTTAATGTTAGGCGGATTTAAAGTAGCTCAAGTAGTCTCAGCAGTACTCTTTATTGGAGCTTTAATATATCTTATTTATATTAATAGTAAGGGAAAATATAATAACTTATATAATGATATAAATAAAGGACGAATATAAAAATTAGAAGAAAAAGAAAAATATAAAAGAGAAAAAAAAATCGTTGATGATATAATTGAGTATGTAAGAGAAGAAAGAAACTTCGATATAGATAAAAACTTGCTTAATAAAAAGATGAAAATCTAAGATATTATTGATGTTACAGTCTAACCAGAAAAGAAATCTTAAGCTTAAAATAACTGCTCTAAAAAAAGCAGTTTTTTAAAGGTTTTAATTCTTCTTTTTAATATTTAGAATTATACCGATTATTAATGGTAAAGTTAGTACTATTGGAAATACATATCTAAAATAAGTATTTACAGGACCCGCGACTAAGATTAACACTAGTGATAAAGCTGGTAAAAGAAGAGTTATTAATTTCTTTTGGTGGATATTAATTAAGTAACAAACTAAGAAGAAATAAGTCCAAACTATAAAACCAATATTTACGATCGCCCCTAATAAAGGAATATAAGGGAAAGATATACCATATAGGCTTAGGAGTTTACGAGATAAATCTAGATCATTGTAATGATAATCTAAGCCAGATTTAATTAAGGTTTGATTGTAATTATGGTATACGTACCATTTAGAGGTATTAGGATAAAAATAGCCATATACTGTATCAATTGTCGCATCAAAATAAACGCCCGGATGTTTAAAGAAATCCTTAAACCAAACTTTAAAATAATTCTTTAAATCTTCTTTAGTAGCATTTTTATTAAATTCATTTTTAACAGGGTCAGATATATTTGTTTTGTATCTTTTAGCTAAAGTTTTGATACCTAAGACTTTGTCAATAGCCTCTTTTTCTTCTTCAGTTAAATCTTCGCCATAATATTTTACGTATCTCGCGGTTTGTTGAAACGGAATAGATAATGCTTCTCTTATACTACCACTCGTAATATGCATGGCTGGAAGAAGTATTTTATTATGAGCACCATAGATAAAAATACTTAATAATAAAACAATTATAAGAGGAATACGAATATTCTTTTTTAGAATTATTAAGACAGGGAAACTAAATAAAACAATAATTAAACCATTATTTCTTACTAAAGACATAAAAAGCATTAAAAGACATAAAGCAAAATAATCTCTTTTACGATATTTAGAATCAGTTAATAGTTTGTGCATTTCAATTAGATAAAAGACTAAAAGAGCACCAAAAATAGTATCTTTAACACTACTTAGAGCATAAAGGGGAAAGACAGGAATTAAGGCAAATGCAAGAAGGACAACAAAACGATAAAGAAAAGGTAATTTTAATTTTTTTAGATAGATAAGTAAATAAGTAATGGCACTTATCACGATAAAGAGTTGAAAACAAGTAAACAGAAATAAACCAAAATTAAGGTTTCCTAAGTTATCCCCTAGTTTGGTAAAACCACCTAAGATAAAAGTGTGAAAAACAGGATGATGATTAGTTATTAAAATATTGGCATCAATTAAATTAACACACTCAGCATATTGAGTTGGCATACCATAATATTGTTTTATTTGATTCGCGGGGTCAGGTGATAATATAGCAGGATAAAAACTTATTATATAGGGTAACCAGGCAATTAAGATGATGATAATGGTAGTTTTATAAGGATGGGCCTCATAATAGTTTTTAAATTTAGTAAGTATTTTAGGAAGTTTAATTTTATTTAAATCATAATTAAATAAGCGTGGGATAAGATTTAAAATAACTTGCAAAAATAAAAAGTAAGTTAGATATTTCATTAAAGAGATAGAAAATAAGATAATATCACCAGTTACTAAACTACTATCTTTAACAGTATTATAACTAAAGCCAAAAACTAAGAAGAAAGATAAGATAAGACTTAATATAGTGTAGGGTTTTGATTTTTTGATATCATAAAATTTTTTATAAAAGAAAAATAGAGCAATAGTAAGTATTAAAAGAAGTAAAAAATCAGAATTTTGACGAAAGTAATTTATGGAATCTGATACATAATCGTTACCTAATTTTCCTTTAACGAGAATTATTTCGGTTAAAATTCTTTCACTATAAAAAGATAAAGTAGTTAGAATACTTAAAATAAAATATTTGATATTTTTCATCATTTTCACCTAAAATAAATCTATCATAAAATTAAGTTTCTTGCAATAAAAATAAAGATATTTTGTTATCTTTATTTAATTATTTTTTCTTCATTTCAAATAAAATATCACGAAGTTCCATAGCTCGTTCAAAATCAAGATTTCTTGCGGCTTCTTGCATTTCATCTTCAAGAGTTAGCATAACACTTTCAAGTTCTTTTTTGCTCATTTTTGGTTTTTCAGCTTTATTTTCAATTTCATTAGAAACGACTTCTTTGATTTCTTTTTCAATTGTTTTAGGAGTAATATGATGTTCTTTATTGTATTTTTCTTGGATTTCTCTTCTTCTTTTAGTCTCCTTAATAGCATTAGACATTGCTTCACTTATAGTATCCGCATACATAATAACATGGCCTTCAGCATTTCTGGCACATCTACCGATTGTTTGAATAAGACTGCGGTCGCTTCTTAAAAAGCCTTGTTTATCTGCATCTAAAATACAAATTAAACTAACTTCAGGAATATCTAGGCCCTCTCTTAAAAGATTGATACCAACAATACAGTCATAAACGCCAAGACGTAGTTCTCTTATTATTTTTAGCCGCTCTAAAGTTTTAATTTCACTATGAAGATAGGCAACTTTAATACCCATTTCTTTTAAATAATTGGTTAATTCTTCAGACATCCGGATAGTTAGAGTAGTAATTAACACTCTTTCATTTTTACTTTGACGAATTTTTATTTCATTTATGATATCATCAATTTGGCCTTTGGTAGGTTTAACTTCAATCGTGGGGTCAAGAAGACCGGTAGGACGAATTATTTGTTCAACATATTTACCTTGGGTGTGCGCTAGTTCATAATCACCAGGAGTTGCGGAAACATAAATGGCTTGGTTTATTTTTTGTTCAAATTCACTAAAATTTAGGGGACGATTATCGAGAGCACTTGGAAGACGAAAACCATAATCAACGAGAGTTGTTTTGCGCATTCTGTCCCCATTATACATTCCCCGAACTTGAGGTAGGGTTACATGAGATTCATCAACTACTAATAAAAAGTCTTTCGGAAAGAAATCAATTAAACAAGTCGGAGTCTCGCCTTCCCCTCTTAAGGCTAGATGCCTAGAATAGTTTTCGACTCCACTACAAAAGCCGGTTTCTTTAAGCATTTCTAAGTCGTAGTTAGTTCTCTCTCTTAGACGCTGTTCTTCTAAGAGTTTTCCTTCACTTTTTAAAACTTCTAATCTTTCTTTTAATTCAGCTTCAATACGACGACAAGCCTCTTTTAATTTTTCAGGCGAAGTTACAAAGTGGGAAGCCGGTGATATCGTAACAGTTTTTTTATCACTTATTATTACGCCTGTTAGGGGGTCAAAGGTAGAAATACGCTCGATTGTATTACCAAATAATTCTATTCTAATACCTTGGTCATGTTCATTAGAAGGAATAACATCAATGATATCGCCTCTACTTCTAAAAGTACCGCGATGGAAATCAAGGTCATTGCGTTCATAAGTCATATCGACTAAACGATTGATAATATCATTACGTTTTATTTCTTGATTGACATTTAATATTAGCATGGATTTTTCATATTCTTCTTTTTCACCAATACCATAAATACAAGATACACTTGAGACAACAATAACATCACGATAATTTATGAGACTACTTGTAGCACCATGACGAAGTTCATCAATTTCGTCATTAATAGAGGCATCTTTTTCAATATAAGTATCACTTGAAGGAACATAGGCTTCAGGTTGATAATAATCATAATAACTAACAAAATATTCAACATGATTATTTGGAAATAATTCTTTAAATTCACTATAAAGTTGGCCAGCAAGAGTTTTATTATGAGCTAAAACTAAAGTGGGTTTATTAGTCTCTTTTATGACATTTGCTATTGTAAAAGTTTTACCAGTTCCAGTTGCCCCAAGTAAAACCTGCTCTTTCTTGCCTTCATTAATTCCTTCAACTAACTCTTTGATAGCTTCCGGTTGGTCACCACTGGGTTTATATTTGGATACTAAATCAAACATAATAACACATCCTTAAAATAAGATTTATCTTAAAGTATTTTAACACTTTACTAATTATAAAACAAGAACTTTGGCTATGTTCTTGTTATTAGTATTAAATCTTTTTTTAAGATTATTATATAAATTGATTAACTAATAAATTAGTATTTATATCTAAAGAATCATTTGCATATTCTTTTGGTTCAACTAACTGTATATATTCATTTAATTCTTTAGAACAATAAGAGCTGGTATAACAAGTAGGTACTTGAAAAAATATTTATTTTATGGTATTATGAATATGCAAACATTGAATTGCATAAAATAAAAAAAGGGAACATTCAGTTTTCAAGAGTTGAATGCCTACCCTAAATAATTTTTAGTGTTGACATTTAATTCAATTGCGAATTAAGTGTCATTTTTTTATTACAACTATCATTATGATAAGTAGGAATAAAATGATAGTAATGAGCCTTAGAACTTTTATTATAAAAGTTTTATTTTTCATTATATCAAGCCTCCTCTCTATATAGAGATTGGGCAGACACTCAACAACCGATATCCCCTATTTGAATTATATCAAAAAAATATATTACAGACAAGAAAAAATATGCCTAGTTGTCCTTTTTTAAAGAACAACTTTTTTATTGGAAGAAATGTGTGATTAAAATTGCAGTTACATCTATTTGGAAAATTGAACTAAGAACTTTAAATGGTTCTCTTTATAGTATAGATTAGAAAAATATTTTTATAAGATAATTTGGAGTTATGATTTATTTTTTATAGTTTAAATTATTTTTTCTTATTTTAACTAAAGGTTTTGCTTGTTGTTTTTGGCTTTTTAAATTATTTAGTTTTTCTTCTTCAAGTGTTAATAATAAATCTAAAATAAAAGATTTATCATATAATATATTTAAAATAGCAAGAGAGGGAATACTTTTATATCGGTATTCATTTTCTTCAAAAGATACTTTATTAGTTATGACATTACTTGTTATATTAAAATAATTATAGTTTATAGTATCAATTATAATAACAGGAATACTTTCTTGATTAAATCTTTTTTGAATTTTGTTACTAATATAGTTTAGTTCTTTTATGGTTACAAATTCTTCGCCTAAAAGTTCTTTTTTAATACTTATAAGACAAGTAATTATATGACTTTTTTCTAAAAAATAGGTTTTCATTATTATCATCTTCCTTTGTATTAATTATTATATAAGTTTTAGAAAAGTATAGCAAGTGATATTTATTTTTTTATAATTTAAATTATTAAATAAATTGGAATAAGAGATGAGTTTTAAATAAAATATCTAGCATATATTAGTAATTAGTGATATAATTAACGTACGTGTTGGAGGTGGAGCTCATGAAAGTTATTAAGAAAAACTTACCTGAAGGTGTTAAAAAACAATTTGGGAAAGTAAAAGGTGTTAAAGTTAAATTTGTTAATAAAAATTTAGATAAGAAGAAAAAAGCTAGCAAATAATGTTAGCTTTTTTAAGTAATTAGTAGAGATAAGTTTCTGGAATATAGATAATAGTTCCTGGTTCTAAATAATCACTTTTTAAATGATTAATAAGGCGGAGTTCATAAAGTGATGTTTGATAATTCTTAGCAATGTCTAAAAGATTAGTATATTCAGTTACTTGGTATTTGATTAGTTCCGAATTATTTGTAGGTTTGATGATTATTTTTTGGAAGGGAAAAATTAAATTAGGGTTAAAGATGTCATTCCAGGTTACTAGATTGGAAATTGTGGTGTTAAAAAGGTATGAGATATAGGTTAAAGTATTGCCTTTTTTGACAGTGTAAGTGGTATTACTTCCAATTTTAATTATTTGGTGGTCAATTGAAGTTATTATTTTAATTATTTCATCAGGATAAATAAGATTAGGATTTTTTATTTTGTTTTCTTTTAAAATATCTTTGATGGTTGTATCATATTCATGGGCTATTTTAGTTAAAGTATCACCCCATTTTACACGATAGTAAATTACTTTGGTTTTTTCTTCAGGTTTTAAGTTAGGTTCTTTAATCGGGGTTTTATCTTTAATTATTATTTCATCTTTAAATTCGTCACGGTCAACATCATCTACAATACCATTTACTCTTCCTTTATCAGTGTATTGCCAGCCGATGTAGTCAATGTCAGTTTCGGGTTTATCAACACCATATTCGGCGAGCCATAAAGGATATTTTTTAAATAAATTCCTATCAAAGGTAAAACTAGCGTTATAAGCATCACTATAAATTAAAACAGGTTTTTTAGTAACTTCTTCGAGTGTCTTTAAAAAGGCCTCAGAGATATCATTTATTTCTTTTTTCGATAAGCCAGGGAATGACTCATAGTCCATAGCGAGATAACAGTCTACTTCTTTACCTTTAATTACTGTCGCAAAAAAGCGAGCTTGAGATTTAGCTTCTTCTACAGTTCTTGCGGTTACATAATGATAAAAACCAATTTTTAAATTGTTTTTCTTTGCTTCTTTATAATTACGTTCAAATTTAGCATCTACATAACTAAAACTAGCACTACTTCTAATATAGACAACTTCAATACCATCTTCTTTTACTTTTTTAAAATCAATATTTTCTTGAAATTCACTTACATCTATACCTTTTAAAGCATAAGTTGGTAAAGGGAATAGAAGAAAGAAATAGATTAAAAATATAAAGAAGGCTAGTTTTTTCAAATTAAAAACACCTCCTACTTTAATATACGAGATAATAAAATAAGGGTATTTGCTTTTGTCTAGGAAAAATTAAAAAGCTCTAATTGGAGAGCTATATTTTGAGGTTCATTTTTTCTTCACAGAAAATTCTTGTATCCATTTCTTTTAAGTTGCTACTTATTATTGGTTTAAAACTCATGTGAGATAATATGTCTTGTTCTAAGTTTATACCAGGAGCTATTTCGATTAATTCTAAACCTTTTTTAGTTAGTTTAAAGACAGCTCGTTCGGTAATATATAATATTTCTTGATTGTTTTTTAAAGCATTTTTACCACTGAATGTTATTTGTTCAACATGAGATACAAATTTATCTTTCGGGCCTTCTTTTAAAATATTTAAAGAATTATTAGTGATAACTTCTTCACTACCATTAGTAAATGTGCCCATAAAAATAATTTTTTTAGTACTTTGAGTGATATTAATAAAGCCGCCTGGACCTGTTTTTCTTGGGCCAAATGAGGAAACATTAACGTTACCCTCTTTGTCTACTTCAGCAAGACCTAATATCGCCATGTCTAAAAAACCACCATTATATAAATCAAAATTTTCCGCGGTTGGAATAATTGATTCAGGATTGATGCTGGCTCCAAAGGCTATTCCACCGATTGGCATACCACCTAGGGCACCAGTTTCGATGGATAAAGTTAGACTATCTAAGAAACCTTCTTCTAAAGCAACATTCGCGACCATATCTGGCATACCGATACCGAGATTGATAACTGTGTTCTTTTTAAGTTCCATAGCAGCCCGGCGAGCACATACTTTTCTTTCATCTAATTTTTTGATAGTCACTTTTTTTAAAGGTAGTTTTTTAGCACCAGTAAGTTCTGGGCGATATATTGGTAAGTTATATTCCCCTAAAGATGCATCAGGTTGGGCTATTACTACATAATCAACTAAATGTTTATTTACTAAAACATCTTTGGCTTTTAGGGAACCACTTGGTTTTATTTCTTTTACTTCGACAATAACAATACCACCTGAATTATGAGTGGCTGAGGCCATATTAAATTGTTCACCTAGAACTCCTTCATGTTCAAAACTGATGTTACCTTCATTATCAGCATAGGTTCCTTTTAATAAAGCAACATTGATAGGAAATGATTTATAAAATAAATATTCCTCATTATCTATTTTCATTAATTCAACAATTGGTTTTTCTTTTTTAGCTAAATCGTTTGCACAACAACCTTCTATTCTGGGGTCCGCGAAAGTATCAAGGCCAATATGAGTTATAATACCCGGTTCATGCCCGGCGATGGCTCTTAATAAATGATTTAAGACTCCTAAAGGGAGAGCAAAAGCTGGAAAGTTATTTTCACCAACTGCTGCGCCAAAAAGTTTTCCCATACCTAAATGGGCACATATCGCTTTGCCAACTAAACCTTTTTTACTAAGCATATTCATGCCGATATAATCAGTTGTTAAGTTCCCTGGCGAAATACCGGTAACGACTGTTATGTTTTTCGGAGTTTTATTTTTATTATAGTAGTCCATTACAGATTTTAATAAACTTTCAGGAGAACCGGAACCACCGCTGCCACTTATAGCAACAGTATCATTATCTTTTATTAATTTAGCAACTTCTTCTGATTTTATTATTTTCATATTTTAGCCTCCAATTATAAATATATTATACCAATAAAAAAGATAGTTTGCACTATCTTTAAGCTTTTTTCTTCATAAATGTGGCATCCATAATCATTTTTACTAAAATACTTAATATTACTGTAATTATAACAGTTGGTATGAATATGAGCCAGAAAGAATAAATCGTGTCGGATGTATTAGTTCCTAGTACGCGAAGCATGAATATGGCAACAGGATAATGTAACATATATACATATAAAGATATACTTCCTAAATAACTAAATAAGCCATGAGTTATGTCATTATTTAATAACTTCGTGAAGTAGTCTTTATTAAGTAATGTTATTCCTATTACTAAAATGCAAAGTAGTGATACGGTCCAACGGTCTAAGTTAAACCATGTTGCGGGATATATTGTATACCATAATAATAAGGCTCCAGCGGCAACATTTAATAATGTTAGACCAATGATACCACCTTGGGTAAATTTACGTTCTTTAAAATGTTCAATAATATAATATAATAAGATACCGCCTAACATACCTAGCATGACAAATAACAAACCATTATTAAAACCAATAAAGGCTGTAGCATCAGTTGCTGAACCACCCATGCCATTGGTTGAGGCTGTTTGTAAGCCTAGTGTTGACCATGCGGTTTGAGCAGCACGAGTTCCAGTAAAGGCCCACCATCCACTTAAGAAAACAAAAGTAAATGGAGCTATTAAACCACGAACTGTGTCTTCATTTTTGCATAATCCCCAATATAGGAAGTATCCAACTATAATTATAGCTGAAATGAACCATAATGGACCATTTAAATTAAAGAATTCGCCACCAGTACTACGTAAACCAACAGCATGGAATCCTAAAAATTCCCAAACACTATTAATAGTCATAGTGCATATTTGTTGGAAATTGTAGTCTGGATAGTAAAATTTAGTACTGATAAATATACCTAGGATATAACCAAGAATTAAAACTGGTAATAAACCTTTTACTCTGGTCCAAGTGTATTCCCAGGCACGAGATGTCGCACTCTTTTTTTGATAAGCTTCATCTTTATTTCTCTTTTTAAAGTGAGAAACTATGAAGTATCCAGCTGTTAAAGTAAATATTAATAATACTTCACTTGAGCCAAAGAACCAATTACTTGTTTCCATCCAGTAACCATTAGTACCGTCGCAACTACGAGCAATTATCCAACCAGTATGAAAGCCGATAATAGTTATAGCAATTATAAATCGCCATAATTCAATAGCAACATTTCGTTTAGTTGGTTTAACATCAACTTTAGTGACTACTTTGGGTTCAGTTGCAATAGCTTGCTTACTTTCAGATTTGACAACTTTTTTAGCAGTAGTTTTAGTTGTTGTTTTAGGCTTGCTAGTTTTACTTGTAGTTGTTTTACTAGTTCTAGTTGTTCCCTTCTTCTCTTCCATTTTTCAACTCCTCCTTTATTATAAATTATAAAGCAAAAATATGGGATAGTCAATTCATGAAAGAGCATTTTTTTAAAGTGTTTATTGGTTATTGTTTTTTACTACATCATAATTAATTTGACACAACGAATAAAATATAGTATAGTATTTATACAATTTAATTAATTGTGTCTAATGGACATTCGGCTTTATGCCGAGAATTTGATAGATATCATGTCTGGTATCTTTTTTGATTAAATCAATATTGAATTTAATAATTATATAAAGAAATTAATATATTGGAGAATTTTTTGGTTAAAAATTTGAAATAGCTGCGTAAAAAGAGTTACATTAACAATTTATGTTATTGAGATTTATTTATTTTTTTTATATAATAATAAATGAAAGGGTGATTATATGACGAACAAGAAAAAAACAATTATTCCTAAAGGCTTTTTTGATGTTTCGCAAAAGATAATCACTACAAAAGAAGCACTTAAAGATGTAGTTCCTATAAAATGGGATGATATTAAAAAGGAAAGAAAAAATAATAAAAATCAAGTTGTTAAATTGTATAATATGATATAGGAGCAGAGATGCTTAGATAGCATCATACCTTCAATGGTATTATACTATGACAGATGCCGATAGATATAGGCAAAGCTAGCCAAAATGACTAGCTTTTTTAATTTCAAAGAATACATTTAATTTTGATGTTAGCACAATAAATTGTTATATATTTTTATTTATGATATTATTAATTGTTTCTATTACTTTGTATATTGATGAGTGGGGATTCTTATTAAATAAATCTTCATTATTTTTAATAACTTGTTGTTCGATAGTTTTGGCGAAAGTTATTGCTTTATTAGTTTCGTCTTTAATTATCCCATATATATCCATATTTTCTTTATATTTTTCTATTATTTTCTCTAGTTCTTTTTTTACTTTTTTGCTAGTTTTAAATTGTAAATTGTTTTTACGATAATGCATTAAAAACCATATTTCAAAAGTAGGGGCTGATGTTATGATAGAAATTTCATTTTTATTACATTCAGGAACTATTTCTTTTATTTCATTTATTCTTTTATTAGATAAGTCAGTATCAAGTATTAAGAAAATAAAACATTCATCTTCATTTTTGATATCTTCATTTATGATAAATTTTTTTAAATCTTCTAACATTCCTTTGGGGTCGGTACTATTTCCAGTAGAAAATTTTATTCTTATGTTTCGGCTCGCATAGTTTCTAAAATAGTAATATTCTGAAGATTTTTTGCCACCTTCAGAGCATATAACTATTAAAGGTTTCTTTTGATGTTTTTTTATTTTACTTCTTACCATAAATCAATATCTCTTATAAAAGGAATAGCACCGTATCTCCCACTTAGATAGCCTTTTTCAATGTTTTCTTCTTTTCTTACTGAAAATGAATCTAGAGGATATAAATCTGAAGAACCATTATCGGGATTTTTTTCTGTAAACCATACTTGATCGCGACGTAATATTTCTATATTTAGTAAGTTTGTGGCATGAGTAGTAAATATTAACTGACTATGGAATTTATTGATACTCTTATTATTAAATAGTTTGATAATAAATTCTATTATGGCGGGATGCATACTTTTTTCTAGTTCATCGATAAGCATTACTCGTGGACTTTCAAAAGCTCTTTTTAGAAAAGGAGCTAGAGCAAATAAGGCTTTAGTACCACTAGATTCATCATCAATTTTTAAATTATAAGTATGAGTATTGTTTTTAGCATCTTTTACCTCATGTTCAAGTTCAATATTAACATTTTTTATTTCATAATTTTTGGTGTTTTTAAGTAGAGAAGAAATATTGTTTACTGTACTATTTGTTAGTTCTTTTTCTTCGTAATCAACATGAATATCTTTAATAAGAATATCAGCTTCTTTTAAGAGTTTTAAGGCAAACTCTTTTAATTTTTCGTCTTTTTTATATTCAATTATTTCTTGGTCATAAATAGCATTAAAAGATATATAGGTATCAATGGCATTATGAAACCATAAAAAGACATCTTTGGTTTTGTCATAATTCCAAGTAGTGGCGGTAGATAAAAATAATTTATTAGCGGTATTATTTATAGTTAAAGCTTCAAGTTTATTTTTATCAATTCCAAATTCGTAAGTGTTAATATTGGTTCTAGTAAAAATATTAGTTGGCTTTTGGGTATAATAAGCAGATAGTGATTCATTATAAATATTATTAGCATCAGCACTAAAACTATATTTATATTTTATTTTATTTACTAAGATTATAAATTCAAATTCACTGGGCTTATTATTGCTATTTTTATCGAATAAAAAGGGTTTTATTATATTCCATTTGCCATTTATAGGCATTAAATTTGAAGTTCTAATCATTAAAATGGCACAGCTAAAGGCTTTTAATAAGTTGGATTTACCAGAAGCATTGGCTCCATATATAGCTGCGGTTTTTAATAATTCAAGATTGTTAATTTTAAAAGCGTTATCTGGGTTTTCGGTGCCAGTTCCCTTTTCCATAGTTAAGGTTACTTTATCTTTAAAAGACATAAAATTTTTAACACTAAATTCAATAAGCATTTCTATTCCCCTCCTAATTATATTATATATTTAAAAGTATTAAATGTATACTTATTTTTTTGCTTTTTGCATTTTTTTTGCAAAATTCGCAAAAATATACCTTATTTTACAATTTATTTTAGTATTTGTCAATATAAAATAAAAACAGGAGCTAAGCCTGTTTGTTTTCTTCTAATAGTTCGATAAAATAATTTAGTAAATTGTTATTGCGGGCAAGAAGAGGACCAATTAGAGAAGTTACATAAAAGTTGTGATATTTAAAGCCCTCTAATTTAGTAGAGGAATTACCATAACCAAATTCTATATTAAATAAAAGATTACTAGTAGTTTTTATTAAATAATCAGTGTTTTGAAAAGCTTTAATAACCCCATTACATAAAGAAGTGGTGGCATTTACATTGCTGGTTACGGTTTCTTTTTCAGTAGTATATTCATATAAGTTTAGAAAATCAAAGATGCTTAAGGCATTACCTGTTACTAAAAAGATTTTATCTTGTTCGAGATATTTTAAGATTTTTTCTTTATAATTTATAAGAATATTTTTGGCTTTTTCTAAGTAGATGGGTCTTCCACTTCCAATATAAATAAAATCATATAAAGAAAAATTGGGAGTATCATTAAAAGAAATATTGGTAATTGTTACGGTGTATCCTTTTTTTTCTAAAGCATACTTTAGGGCTTTGATATTACCATTTTCGCCATATAAGTCTAATTCTTCAGGAAAAAGATGAGCGATATTAAATTTCATTATTTTTCCTCCTTAAATGTATTTTTAAAAATTGCACCATATTCATAATGGGACATACAATATATTTTTTTAGCGGGGCTATTTAAAATTTTATCTTTAATTTCAGGAATGTTATTTCCTTCGATGATTTTATCTTCAGGAATACCCGCGAGGATAAATCTGGTTTTTAAATCATGTCTATTCATGCCCAGAACATATATTTTGTTGGTGTTTTTAGAGTTAAGTAATTCAAATTCAATATCGTATAACCAGGATACATCAGTATGAGGATATCTTTTACTTATAATATTCCAACCGATAATAATATCTTTTTCATCTTGATCCATACTTATTTTATATAAGGCTTGATTAAAGGTTGGAGCATTTTCAGATTTGCAACTAAAATACCGGTATAATTTGTCAGAATTTTTAAAGAATTTGTCTTTTTTAGGGCCATTTAGTTTGGCTAAAGAATTTTTGATATCTTTAATACTCATGCCTAACTCTTTTAGAACCGCGACAGTAGATATAGTGTTATAAACATCGTATAACATATCCCCACCAATAGATATTTTTTCATTATCAATTGTTACTTCTTCTTTTTCTAAGTCAATATCTTGGCCTAGAGTTTTGGGTTCTAGATATTTAAAAGAACATTTAGAACATTTATAAGAGCCTAAATTTTCAAAGTTGTAATAATCATAGATTAAAGGACTATCACACTTTGGACAAAACGTAGAAGTTAAATTTTCAAATATTTGGGTTTTATAAGAATATTTATTTTGGGCTAAACCAAAGTATATTATTTCATTTGGTAAGTCATTTTCAATGTTTCTTAATAAGGCCTCATCCATTAAAGTAATTATTTTAGAATTTTTAGGGATACTTGATATTAAGTCGTGATAAACATTATCGATATAGTGTTGGCGAGGTGGTTGGTCTTTCGTTAAATTGGTTATGACAACATAATCTGGTAAAATATATTTTAAGCATTCTTTGGTGTATCTTTCATCAATTTCTAAGACTAAATATTCGGTTTTTATTTTACCAGTTAGAGTACTAAACCGTAGAAGACTAGTAGTTACACCCCAGGCAAGATTTGAGCCTTCTTCATTAAAACAAACAGTTTTGCCATTTAATTTTAAAGTTTTGGCTATTTTATTGGTGGTACTACCCTTTCCAGCAGAGCCGGTTACTACTACTTTTATATTAGGATAAGTCAGTTTGCTTAATATTTTTTTATCAATTTTTAAAGCAACTTTGCCCGGAAGCGAACTTCCCCTTTTTAGAATTTTTCCAAGTAATATTAAAATCTTGGCGGTTATGATAGCAATAAATTTCATGTTAAACCTCGTTTATTTTATTTTATCTAAATTTTGGTGAAGACATATAGCATTCCAACCTATTAATTCATCTTCATAGGGTTGGTATAAATCATTTAAAAGAAATATCTTTTTATTAAAATGATAAGCAAAAGCTATTTCAGCGAAGGTGTTCGGGCCAATATAGTTTGCAATATCTTCTTTCTTATTATTAACAACTAGAATAGCATCGGTTTGGGTATCAATAATACGATTAAAATGAGCCCGAGAGGCGATACTTTTAGGTTTTTCTTCGAGACATTCCGTTGGTAATAAAACAATATATCCTTTATCTTCTAGTTCTTTTCCTATTTTAATTAGATCATCTTTTATTTTCATGCTTCCGCATAATACGATTACTTTCATTATTTTCACCTATTATAATTTTAACATTAATATAGTTATTTTTAAAGATAATTTTGCTTAATAATGCAAAAAAGAAGTAGAGTGCACTTCTTTAATTATTAATTATTTTTCTTTTTTAGTTTTTGGTTTATTTTCTTTTTCATTATCAATCTCATTTAATGTTATTAAATGAAGTTCAAAGTTTTGACGATCTTTTCGGGCGATACTTTCCAGAATTAAGCCTCCCACGAATAATTGAATAGATATAATGCCAAAGAATGAGGCCGCGATTAAGGATGGGAATTTAGCCACTTCGCCAGTATCAATATAGCCTAATAATGGGGGAATAAAGAAACATACTCCGATTAAAAGGGTTATAAATGATATGATTGAGAAAAAGGCAAAAGGACGATATTGTTTAAATAAGGAAGCAATTGTTTTTAATACTTTAATGCCATCACTAAAAGTATTTAATTTAGAAACACTACCTTCGGGGCGATCACGATAATCAATTAAAACATTTTCGAGTTTCATTTTTTTATCAAGAGCATGGATAGTCATTTCAGTTTCAATTTCAAAACCACCAGATATTACGGGGAAGGATTTTACAAAATTTTTACTAAATGCTCTATATCCGGTCATAATATCTCTGACATTACTTTTAAATATTTTATTTACTAAAAAACGTACTAAGACATTGCCAAAATTATGAAAAGCCCGTTTGTTTTCCGTAAAGTAAGTACTAGATAATCTATCTCCGACAACCATTTCGGCTTTACCTTCTAAAATGATATTGGCCATTTCTTCAGCGTGTTCAGCCGGATATGTATCATCACCGTCAGTCATGATATAGCAATCAGCATCTATTTCACGGAACATTCTTCTTATAACATTACCTTTTCCTTGCATATATTCATGTCTCACGATAGCTCCCGCTTTTTTAGCAATCTCGGAAGTGTTATCACTGGAATTATTATCATAGACATAAATATCGGCTTTAGGAAGAGCTTTTTTAAAATCTTTAACTACTTTTTCAATAGTTTTTGCTTCATTATAACATGGTATTAATACTGCTATTTTACTCATTTTATACCTCACTTCTATATATAAAGTTTATCATAAATAATTATATTAGTAAATATCTTTTAGAGCCAAAACATAAAGGTATGATACATATAATTGAAGATACTATCTAAGGTACCAGTTCCGATTAAATTGTTTCGCCCTAAAAAGTAAGCAAAGAAATTATAAATTAAGCTTATTACGATAAAGGTTATGATTACTTTTTTTAATTCGTCATTTAATACTTTGCTCTTTATTAAAGATAATATAACAATAATAGTGTTTAAACAAATTAGAAAGCCAAAATCATAGAGATATCGAGGTAGAATACCGGCCATTTGAGTATCTAATATGATTATTATAAAAGCTATAGTTAAAGAGGTGGCACATATTTTGTATAGTTCCTTATTGTTTATTATTTTTTTAAATTTAAAGAAGATTAAACCTAAGATACATATTAAATTGATAAATAAGAATCCACCATATAAATCTTCATATATTGTACGGCCTAAATATGAGGTTGCGATTTTATCTTTAGTAATAAATGGAAATATAGCGGTAATTCTAGCGGGAGCAAATAAGAAATGATATATGCCTAAGAATGTCCGGTCAAATTTGAAACCACGCTTGGTCATATCATTGGTAGTTAAGTTATAATTGGCGCCAAAATCAAAGATACTGCCAAAACGAGCATAGTTATAATACATAAGAAGAAGGCCAATAATTACAAATGGAATTACGATTAATATGGTTTCTTTAAGACTCTTTTTACTAAATAGTTCTCTTTTTTTAAAGACATAATCCCAGAAGATAATGATACCAAAAAAGCTTGTTAATAAAAGTTGAGGACGACAACCGGCGACAAGAGCCATGCATAAACTTCCTAAAAATAAATATTTAGCATTTAGTTTATTAGACATAGTTGATTTTAAATAGAAGGCTAGCCCTAAACATGCAAAACTTACAGCATAGATAATTGGTTGGTTATAAAATGTTGGTTCGCCGGCAAAAGAGCCCATGCCACTTGCGAAAACAAAGAATAAACTTAATAGAAAATACCAGATGTAAGAAGTGTTTTTAAAATATTTGTTTATTATTTGATAGATTAAGTAAAAACATGAAATAACAAATAAAGTGATGGCAATACTGATAGCGATAACATTGGGAAGATTTTCATGAGTTAAAGCATAGTATGGCACATATGTTAAAAGACAGGGAACAACACCGAAATATGAGTAATAGCGACCATTATAGAAAGAATAATCCCAATAATATTCTTCATATCTTTTTAATAATTCATCGCGAGCTTTGGTGTCATAAGGATTTTTTAGGGAAAGTAATTTATTAGATACAGGGAGATTTAAATCAAAATGACCTTCGGTTAAGGCTACAGCTAGATTTTGATATTGGTTATAATTAGAATAAGGATTGCTGTTAAAACTGCGACGATTAAAGACAGTTGACATACTAAATATAGTTGAAAATAAAAGGATAATTAAAGCTGTCACGATCTTAGTATTTTTGGCATTGTATTTTATTTCATAAAGTTTATTTTTGGGATTTATAACAAGAATAAAGAAGAATCCCATAATGAGTAATGCTACACGAAATAAATTGAAGTTAAATGGTACTTTGTTATTAATAGATATATTATTTATTTTAAAAGGGACATTAGCATTTTTAAGATTTAGTTTAATATTTTTTATTGTGCCACTCGCGTTAACTTTTTGATAATGACTGTTTGTTACTTCCTTAGCATATGTTCTAGATCCGGCTTTAAAATAGTATTCATTAGCTTCATCAGTATAATATAAATCATATTTTAGTATTAGCTTCTTTTTGCTTTGGATGGCTAAATGAATGTTATTTACTTTTTTATTAATATTGGTAATTTCAATATAAGCATTTTCTTTATCAATTATTTCACAATATTCATTTTTACATTTGATACCAGGAGCTATTTTGTAGTTTAAATTGGTATTATTTGGCATAAAGAAGATAGATTCATAATGCCTAAAATTAAATATAGTTATTTCTAAGAGTAAAGGGATACTTAAAGCAATGATAAAATATTTTGTAAGTAATTTTAAATATTCATTTTTAATTATATTTTTTTTATAGATAAATACTAATATCAAAATTAATAATATACACGCTACTAATAATAACAAATTCATACTGCACATCCTTCATATTATTATTATATCAAATTGCTTGTTTTTAAACAATATTAGGACTTTATTTTGTAAAATGGATTGATAATGTTATATTTATAAATTAAAAAGATGCTTTTTTAAAATACACCTTTATTTATTCATAAATTCTTCATATTTAGATATTACTTCTTCGGGATCACCTTGCATCATAATTTTTCCCTCATGAAGCCATATAACTTCATTACAAAGTTCTTTTATTGTTTCTAAAACATGCGATACGATTATAACCGTACGATGGTCGTCAGATATTAACTCTTTCATTTTGTTATAACTTTTTTCTTTGAATTTAGCATCGCCTACCGATAATACTTCATCAATTAAAGTGATGTCCGTTTCCAATATGGCGGTTATGGCAAAAGCAAGTTTAGAATACATACCTGATGAATAGGTTTTGACTGGCCTGTTAATAAAATCACCAATATCAGCGAATTTTATTATTTCTTTTTCTTTCTTTTTAATTTCTTCTTCACTAAAGCCTAGAAGCATACCTGATAAATATATATTTTCTTTGCCTGTCAGTTTTTTATTGAAACCAACACCAATAGATAAAAGGGAAATACTATTATTGTGAAGATCTATGTTCCCTTTATCGGGAGAGAAAATGCCGGCGATAGCGCGTAATAAAGTAGATTTTCCACTTCCGTTTTTACCAATAATTCCTAATATTTTTCCCTCTTCTACTTCAAAACTTACCCCTTTTAAGGCATCAAATATTTCTACTTTATGAAGAAATTTGGTCCAACTGGCTCTGATTGAAGTTTTTTTAAGGCCACGGTAACTTATATGTAAATCTTTTACAGTAATAGCTATATTTTTTTCCATTATATCACCTTCGCATAACTATTTTCATTTTTATGAATTAAATGCACTCCATAAGCACATAATATGAGTCCTATAAATAACCAAAATGCTAAACCTTCAAAACTTGGGGCTTTGGCATAAATTAAAGATTTTCGAAATTCTTGCATAAAGAAGGCAATGGGATTAACTCTTAACATATAGTAAGCAGCTGTACCTCCAATTTTAGTTTTAATATTATAAAATACTCCTGATAAATAAAATAGTAATTTTAAACCTATATTAATAAAATTATATAAATCGTCTAAAAAAACACCTAAATTCATTAATATTAATCCAATTCCAAATGATAAAATATAAAGAACTATTAATATTGGGATGCAATATAAAATATTTAATGTAAAAGGAACTTTCATTACGATCATAAGAATAAAGGTTATGCCGAAAGAAATCATCATTTTAAATAGATATGTGAATGATTTTGCAACTAATAAAATGTATTTTGGAATGTATACTTTAGTTACTAAATCTCGATTATTTATTATTAACTTAACACTACCTTTTAGCATACGATTAAAAAATTCCCATGCTGTTAATCCAATAAATATGAATACTAGAAAATATTCCTCTTTATGTTTAAATAGTGTGCCAAAAACAAAAGCATAAACTAACATAAAACAAAGAGGCTCTATGATCCACCAGAGCCAATTTAAGTATGAATCTGCAACTTCACTTTTTAATTCGGCTTTAGCAGAGCGAACAGCATAATTGTAATACTTTTTTATATTTTTAAAAAATCTTTTCATTTTACCACCTTATATAATATATTTTACCAAATTAATTATAATTAATAAAGAAAAATACGTTTATTTTACACTTAACTGTGACTTTTAAATGAAAAGTTCTCTTTTTTGAAAAAGAATTTTAAGTGAAAAGTTCTCTATTGAAATAGTAAAAA
>CANQHE010000013.1 GCA_947623735.1 uncultured Bacilli bacterium | reverse complement strand
TAATAAGTTTCAAAAAAACAACGAATAAAATCGTTGCTTTTAGTATGTCCTAACATTTAACTGTGAATTGTAACTAAAATTCGTCAAAAAAGCCCAAAAGTTATTGACATATCTAATTATTAATGTTATATTTAATTACGTCCAAAGGATTATGGGCGCTTAGCTCAGTTGGTTAGAGCACCTGCCTTACAAGCAGGGGGTCATAGGTTCGAGTCCTATAGCGCCCACCATTTATTTTTTTGCCGACTTAGCGTAATAGGTAGCGCAACTGACTTGTAATCAGTAGGTTGGGGGTTCGATTCCCTCAGTCGGCACCATTTTTTTATGGGGAGATAGCGAAGTGGCCAAACGCGGCAGACTGTAAATCTGTTCCTTCGGGTTCCATGGTTCAAATCCATGTCTCCCCACCACTTTAAATATTGCCTCGTAGCCAAGTGGGAAGGCATCAGACTTTGACTCTGACATTCCGCTGGTCCGAATCCAGCCGAGGCAGCCATTCTTGGTTCGCTAGCTCAGTAGGTAGAGCATTTGACTTTTAATCAAAGGGTCGAGGGTTCGAATCCCTCGCGAGCCACCATTTATTGCTAATAAACCTCCATATTTTTAGGAGGTTTTTTCATAAATTACTCTAATTGATCCCACTTTAATTTATGGGATTTTTTATTTTGTTTCAATTTCTTTTCTACTAGTAAAATCTAAAGCATTTTCGTTAGTAACAACCTTTTTGCCAATTTTTTGTTCTATATTTTTCCGCGTTATAGCCGCGATTTCACCACCATCATGAGCATCGGTTTTTAATTCCTTTAATCCTTGCGAATCATTTGTTCTATGAAGTTCTGTCGTTGTAACTTCGGCTAAAGTCGTTAATGCTAATTCTAAAGGTGACATATTATCTCGCAAATTTTGTTTTTTATCTAAATTTTTAATATTTTTATGTTGATTAGTCGTAATTCCAAAAGTTCCTAAACTTATTTCATCTGTTAATATAGCAAATTCTTTAGGAGTAGCAACACCTCTTTTTATCCATTCATCAGTGAGTTCTGTTCTTATGGGAATTCCTTTTATTCTCGCATTAGTCCATTCTTCGCTATAACCTTTATCTAAATATGTTTTTCTAGCGCGTTCGATTGCTAGTGCTGGGTCAATAACTTCTTGTATTCTTTCTTCGGCTAATTTTGCAAACCACAATTTAAAGGGTTCAGCATTAGGTGAGGGGACACTTTGAATTATTCTAAAAATTGTTTCGCGATTTGCACAATCGGTTAATCTATTTTTGCCATCTCTAGCCACCATTTTCAAACGTCCGATTTTTTCGGACAGTTCAAAAAAACCTTCATTTTCTAATTTTCTTTTTAAATCATCCCAATATTTTCTTGGCCTTTCACTGTTAGTCAATATTTCAATAACATCAACAATCGAATAATACCACTCATTATTATATTGTTGTCTTCTAATTTTTCTATTTTCAAATAATACTAATTCTTTATTTTCATTTTCTAATTTCTTTTCCATTTTCTCACTTCCTTAATCCATTTAATATTTTTTAGTATATTTATAAACTCCATCTTTATATTTAACAGTATCAAATTAATATGTTATGTAGTATCAAGCTCATAACAACTTTTAAATTATTATCAAATTTATCAATTTATTATCAATAATTCATCTCCCTTCTAACAATAATATATCACATATTTTCCTCCACTTAAAACAAAAATTTTTAAAAGTTTTTAAATTAACCCAAATCTAATGATAATATCTCTATTTTTCTAATTTCATCTAGCAAGAATCACTCCAAAGTAGGCGAAAAAAGGCAAACATAAGAAAAATTAATAATCCAACATAATATTATAATGCAACCTTTATTTTGAAAATCTGTAATTTTGAATATAGCATCTCCTCAAATTATCAATTATTAAAAATAAGCCCATCGCTGGACTTATTTCAATTACTAAATTTAATATTTTAATATACAAAAGTTTTTTCTAAAACATAATTTTTATAAACAATCGAAAGTGTACTAAACATACTAAAATACATCAATGTATTCTCCCCAATATATTGTTCTAAAGGATTATTACTTCCCACAATTTCCACAGTTTCATATAAACTCACATTTTTATCAATTTCTATCAAAGTTATTTCACTTAAAACCTCTTTAACTTTATAAAACTTTCCCGCAATAAAAACCTGTTTAATTTTCTCACTCATCCCATTCAAATAGCCAATTCTAATAACTCCCACTAAACTAACTTTTTTCTTTTCACTTTCATTTTTAATTTCTACAATCTGAGCCTTTAACTGTAAAACTTGCTTATATAACACCTCATTCTTTTTTTGAAAAATCTTTTTCTTTTCTGAATTTATTCCATAAATAGATTTATCAAGTTTTATCGCATTAGAAAGTTTAATCTTATTAGTATCTTCTTCATTATTAAGCATCATTACTTGAGGCTCTCTAATAGTACTAATAATTTCTTTAAACTTATCATAATCTTTTTCTTTAATACTCGCGATAACCCCTAAAATATCAATATTTTTATTAGTATTAACAAGTCTGGTAACTTCCATAACTTCTTGTCTTTTTCTAAACCCATTATATCCTTTAACATCAATACTAAGCATAACTTGTAATTTATCATGAATGCTCACATTTTTTAATACATCCCCATTTTTAAGAACAACAATCGCATCATTCATAATTAAATCAAAAATATTATCATTACTAACTTCTCCATTATAAATAACTCTAATATCTTTATTATATTTTCTAACTAGCAATAAATCATTAAAATTATTAACATATAAAAAATCTATACCCACTAAAAAATTAATAATATACATCCCATGATTAAAAGCATTATTACTAACATCCATCACTAAATATTTATAATTAAAATTATTTCTTATTTTATCTATATTATATTTTAAATTATCTGTACTAATTTTTATATAACGTGTACTTGCCATATCATCACCTTAACTAAATTGTAACAAAATCTTAAAATTAAGTCTAGCATAAATAATTATCTTTATATAGAACTCTTATATTTTGTCAAATGTCCTTAATTTAATGCTAAAAATATTGATTATTTAGCGTATTTTTTGGTATACTTAAATTAGAAGTAGTAGGTGAAGAATAATGTCAAAAATTGTCAATATAAAAGCTCGGGAAATATTAGATAGCCGTGGAAATCCCACAGTTGAGGCCGAAATATTTTTAGATAATGGGATTAGTGCTTGTGCATCCGTACCAAGTGGTGCTTCAACTGGTTCTAAAGAAGCTTTAGAATTAAGAGATAATGACCCCTCTAGATATCATGGAAAGGGTGTTTTAAAAGCGGTTAATAATATCAATACCATTATAAAAGATGCTCTTTTAGGTAAAGAATTAGAACAAGTAAGTATTGATAAAACTCTAATTGAATTAGATGGTACAGAAAATAAAAGTCGATTGGGGGCTAATGCTCTTCTTGCTGTTTCTCTAGCGTCCATTAAAGCCGCGGCTAAACTTGAAAATAAAGAACTTTATGCTTATCTATCAAGTGGTAAAGTAAGTCTTCCCATCCCTATGATTAATATTATCAATGGTGGAATGCATGCTGGAAATAATTTAGATATCCAAGAATTTATGATCGTTCCTGTTATTAAAACTATTAAAGAAAGAGTAAGAGTAGCCAGTGAAATATTTCATACTTTAAAAAATATTCTCGCCAGTCAAAAATTAGATACCGCCGTTGGAGATGAAGGGGGATTTGCACCTAATCTTGAATATAACACTCTGGCTTTAGATTTAATCATGCAAGCTATTACCAAGTCTGGTTATATTCCTGGAAAAGATGTCTTTATCGCTTTAGATATTGCCGCAACTACCTTATATAATAAAGAAACTAAACGTTATAAAATAGACCATAATATGATAACGGCCAATGAACTAATTAAATACTATGTAACTTTAGTAAATCGTTATCCTATAATTAGTATTGAAGACCCATTTGAAGAAAATGATTTTGAATCTCTTGCCGTTTTAACCAAACTAATTGGTGAAAAAGTTATGATAGTCGGTGATGATTATTTTACAACTAACATGAAATATTTAGATGAAGGCATAAAGAAAAATGCTGGTAATGCTATTTTATTAAAAGCGAATCAAATAGGTACTGTAACCGAAATGATTAAAACCATAATTTATGCTCGTCGTCATAATTACAAAATGGTTATATCCCATCGCAGTGGGGAAACGCTAGATACATTTATCGCTGATTTTGCCATTGGTTTATCTCTTCCTTTTATAAAAACTGGTTCTATGTCAAGAGGAGAGCGAATTGCTAAATATAATCGTTTAATGCGCATCGAAGAAATTTTAACTCATAAATAATTTTAACAAAGCTTTTAGTGTTAAACTGAAAGTTTTTTATATATTTTTAAGTCATTTTATGATAATATTATAATAGAGGTGGTATTATGTTTCTTACTGAAGACCCAATTCATATTAAAGCTCATGCTGATATTGCTCCTTTAGTAGTGATGCCAGGAGACCCCTTAAGAGCTAAATATATTGCTGAGACTTATTTAGAAGATGCTAAACTAGTAACCGATATCAGAAATATGTTTGGTTATACTGGTTTTTATAAAGGAACTAAAGTAACTATTATGGCTCATGGTATGGGTATGCCCAGTGCTAGTATTTATGTCTTTGAACTTATTCATTATTTTAATGTTAAAAAGATAATTCGTATCGGTACTTGTGGAGCTGTTGATAAATCCGCGGATATATCATCCATTATTTTAACCAAAAGTATTTATAGTGAATCAAATTTTGCTTATACTTATAATAATTATGTTGGAAGTGTTGTTGAAGCTCCGGAAAAATTAAATAAAACTATTTTAAAAACCGCCGAGGAATTAAACTTAAAAATTTTATATGGCATGACAACAACTATGGATGTTTTTGGTCCTTATATTGATTATGAGCGAGTTTTAAAACGTATCCCTAGTGAATATAAAATTCTTGCTGAAGAAATGGAAGCTTTTGCTATCGTGCATATTGCCAATTCCATGAATATTGAAGCTACATCACTTATGACAGTTGTCGATTCAAAATACTCTAAAGTTGTATTAACTCCGGAACAAAGAGAAAAAGATTTAAATAGTATGATTACTCTAGCATTAGAATCTATTATAAAATAGTTTGTATTAATTCAAAATTTTTGTTATAATATATTTTATCTATCCAAAAGAGGCCATATGAAAGAATTAGAAGATTTAATTAATTATATTTTAAAAATGTATGAAAATACCAATAATTTATGGAAAAAAGATAAATTACATTATTCTTTTAATATGAAAAAAACAATGGTTTGTGATGTTTATAATAATACGGAACTTTTAACAAACATATTATATTATCGAGAATTTCTATTATCTAATAACATCGATACTCATATGAATAATTTATCTCAAAAAATAGAAGCCAGAATAAAAAATAAAAACTCTATTCAATACAAAGTTGAAAGTTACACTAAAACCCATGAAAATGGTAATATTCCTTTAAATAAATGTTTAAATGATATATTTGGCATAAGAATAATTATAGAAGAACAAATTACCCAAAAAGAAATTATGGATTGGATAAAAGAAAAATATCCTAAATTAAAATGCATAAATTCTAATAAATTAGATTATCGAGCTATCCATATTTATTTTGGTAAAGGAAATAATAGTTTATTTCAATGGGAATTACAAATATGGCTAAAAGAGAATAAAGAAAATAATTATAAATCTCATGGTATATATAAGCAAGATTATATAAAATGGGAAAATGAAAGAGGTGAATAAAATGATAAGACATACCATATTTTTAGCTAGTGCTTACTCTATAAGAAGTAGAATAGCTATGAACTTTCCAGATTTAAAAAAAGAAGAGTATGATAAAATATATCAAAAAATAGTGGCTAAATGTGGTCGCGATATTAACCTTTCTGTTCATAATATTCCTACCAACAGTAAATCATGGGCATCAGTTGTAAATCATGACCCATATTTTAAAGATGTCAAAGAAATTGAAGATTTAGACGAATTTATCGACTTAATTTATCAAGATAGAGACTTAACTGGTTTAGACGTTGCTAAATACATTGTATCTTTATATCCATGTACTCATTTAAAATTAGAAAAGCTTACTTATTTATGTTATGCTGACTATTTATGTAACACTAACAAGAAATTATTTAATGATAAAATATATGCTTATCGTTTAGGACCAGTTATTGCTACCGTTTATGAATATTATAAAAATAAAAAAACTAAACTAGAAGAAGATAACCGAACTAAATATAACACTCCTATAAAAAAGATGCCTCATGAAAGTCGCATAACAGCCTCTAGAGATGGTTTAGAAAAACTTATGTCAATTAAAAACACCTTAAATGAATATGCTAAATATAACTCTAATGATTTAGTAAGTCTAACCCATCGTAAAAATTCTCCATGGTTTAATTCTGGAGAGGGGAAAAATTTATATCAAGAAATCAGTGATGATACAATAAAAAAATATCATCAATATGAAATTATTTAAAAAACACTATTGAAAAAATATAGTGTTTTTATATGTCAATAAATCTTTTTATATCGCTATCTTTAAGTTGTATTTTCTTTTTTCTTCTAATACATTTTAAAGTATTCCCAATACACCAATCCGCACTATAACCAAAGGTATTGCATATTTCTTTTAAAGCCGAACTAGATATACTCATTTTACCTCGTTCATAAGAACTTATTCCACTTCTTTCAATATGAATAATACTCGCAAATTCTTCTTGGGTTAAATCTTCAATCTTTCTTATTATTCTTAAATTATTACCTAAATATTTTAAATCTAATTTCTTTTTAAAATCATATATATTTTTATCAAAATCAGTAATTAAACCTAGAATATAATCGATTGGAACTTGATAGAAATAAGATAATTTAACTAATTGTTTTAAAGATATATCAGCATAACCATTTTCCCATGAATTAATTAAAGCTTGAGATACATTTAAATTATCGGCAAGTTCTTTTTGCGTTATACCTTTTAAATCTCTTAAAAATTTTATTCTTATTTCTATAACTGTTAAGTTCTTTTCAAATTCCATATACTATCACGCTCTATAACTATTATCACTTTTTAAATTATTATTACAATAAATTAAAACAAATAGCCAAATATAACTATAAATAATCACAAAATATCTTGAAAATTACCAATTACTAATATATAATGTAAATATAAATAATAAAAATAATCACAATAGGAGTTGGTATTATAATGAAAAGTAATACGAAAAAAATAATAATTGCCGAAGCATTTGTAATATTGTTAGGATTAGGAATATTTTTAACATTTGCCTTTTTTACAACTGGCGATAAACAAAAACTTGCTAATACATTTTCATCAGGATGTTTAAGTATTACTATAGATAGTGAAACATCGGCGATTGATTTAAAAGATGCTGTCCCTGTAACGGATGTTGAAGGTTTAAAAGAAGATAATGGTTATAGTTTTACTATTAAAAATAATTGTAGTAAAGAATCAACTTATGCTATATATTTAGATAAATTAGAGAGTACTTTAGAAGCAAACTATGTTAAAGTATCTTTATCAAGTGATACGATGGATAATTTAATAACCAAGTTAAGTGATAATAGTAGTGAAGTAACTAATGAAGGAGCAGTATCATCATATAATTTATTTAATGGAACAATTGGATCTGAAGAAACAAAAGAATTTACTTTAAAAGAATGGATCGATTATGATACAACAGTAGAAGAGGGAGCAAATAAAACTTTTTCATCAAAAATAAATGTAGCGGGAGATTCCAGAGTAACACCAATATCAAATGTAGACATTAAATTTACAAAAAGTTTACTAACCTTAATTGGAACAGTACCAGAAGGAAGTTCAAATATTAAATATTGTACTACTACTGGGAATGTATGTACACCAAATAAAACAATTGATATAACAGATAATAAAATAACAATCAATTTAGAAGAAAAAGAAATCGATCAAATAGTATGTACAAGTATTAATGAAGGTAAAATAATCTGTAGTAATCCCGTAAATGGTAAATATTGCCCAAGTGGAAGCTCAGCTTGTGAAACAATTATAGCAAATAGAATAGTACAAAAAGGTGAAGATAGTTTTAGTGATATAGATGATCAAGAACATAAAAATGAATCAGGTAAATCAAACTTATATACCGCCGAAGATGATTTTGGTGATTCCATGTATTTTAGAGGCAACGTAGATGATAACTGGTTAGTATTTGGCAAAGATACCACAAACAACCAATATATCTGGTGGCGAATAATCAGAATTAATGGAAATGGAACAATAAGATTAATCTATGCTGGAACAAATGATAGCACAACAGAAGCCCCAGATACAACTGGTGAAACAACGATGATAAAACCAAAACAAAGCACAGGGGATAGCACATATAAAAGAGCAGTAAAATTTAATGCAAAATATGACGATAATAAATATGTAGGATATATGTATCCAGGAGAAAAAGGAACCTCAAGTACAGATTTTGATGGAGCACATAAAGTAGATAGTACAAGTACAAAGAGTGATGCTTTAATACAAATAGAATTATGGTATAATAATGATACAAGTTTATCTACATTAGCAGATAAGATAGATGTTGAAACAGGATTTTGTAGTGATACAACCCCATCAACTACCAATCACGGAAGCAATTATCCTGGAACAGGAAGCAATTTAGGATATGGAAGTACAGCAACAGTATATGGAGCAGAAAAGATATGGCAAAGTGGCAGTGATAGCTGGAATACAACAGAGCAAAAGCCAACCTTAAAATGTACAACACCTACAAGAGATTTGTATACGGGTCCGAATGCAACAGGCATAACCAAAGGAAGCAATGGTACAAATGTGGAAGGAAATAATGCTTTACCAGTGCCCGTCGGTTTAATAACGGCTGATGAAGTGCTATATGCCGGAGGATTTGGAGGACAAGCTAATAGTGGTTACTGGCTATATACTAACCAATTCTATTGGACAATGTCTCCGTATAATATGCACATCAATGGCAATGCTTATGTGTTCCGTGTGAATAGTGATGGCACCCTCATAGGCATCAACGTGGACGGCCCTATTCATGGTGTGCGTCCAGTAATAAACTTAAAGGCAGATATTAAACTTATTGGATCAGGAACATCTACAAATCCATACAAAGTAGAATATGATAATGCAAAAGATAAAATTCTAGCAGATAATTCAATTAAAGGTACACCAACATTTACAGGCCCAAGTTGTAGTAATTGTACAGTAGCAGAAAACGGAATATATACAGGAGAAGATGACTTTGGAACAAGTTATGTATATCGCGGCACAGTAGATAATAACTGGGTTAAATTTGGCTCAGGAACAAATGGTGAAATCGGCGATATGTGGTGGAGAATCATCCGTATTAATGGGAATGGTACTATAAGATTAATTTATGCCGGAACTACCTCTGGTACTCCGAGTACAACAGGTGAAACAACCATGATAAACCCAAGAACCAATACAGGAAATAGTTCAAATAACAGAGCGGTATATTTTAATCAAAATTCAAATGATAATAAGTATGTAGGCTATATGTATAATACAGTTCTACCAACCACAACTCACGATGAAGCTCATCGGGTGACAAGCTCTAGTGAAAAAAGTACCATATTAGAAGAAATAGAATACTGGTATAATACAAATACAAACTTAAAAAGTCTAGCAACGGATTACATAGATGTTGAAACAGGTTTTTGCAGTGATACAGCAATAGATAAAAGCGCACTTACAAGTTATCAAGGCGATGGTTATGGAAATCAGCAAACAGCCTATGCCCCATGGGGTAGATTATATAATGAAAGTTGGAAAAAAATTCAAACCCCAGCTTTAAAGTGTGGATATAAATCAGATGGTTCACTAGATATCACAGCCCAAAAAAGAGATTTGTATACTGGCCCAGAAGCTACAGCTGGTGGAACAAATGGTGTAGGTGGCAAAGTAGAAGGAAATAATGTCTTACCAATACCAGTTGGATTGATAACAAATGACGAAGTAGTATATGCGGGAGGATTTGGAGGCCAACCCAACTCTGGTTTTTGGTTAAATACGAACCAATACTACTGGACAATGTCCCCTTATAATACTCCTGGTGCTTGCATATTTATGATATATAATAATGGTGTTTTAGGTCAAGCAGGAGTAAGTAATACATATTATGGCATCCGTCCTGTAATAAACATTAAATCTAATGTTAAATTATCAGGCTCAGGAACCTCAACTGACCCATATATAGTAGAAACTTAGTAAATTAAATCTTATTTTATTATGGATAAATTTATAAAATCCCATCAAATTTTGATGGTTTTTTTTGAGAAATGTAAAAAAAAGTACCCAAAATGCAAAAAAATAAAGGAAATTGAAGTTTTAGTGGTAATAAATAAAAGTGAAGGGAGGAATTTTATGTCAGTTAATGTATTAGAAAATACTTTTAGTCCACTATCTAATGATTTAACTTTTAAATATGTTTTTTCTCATGAAAATATTTTAAAAAGTTTTCTTAATTTATTCTTGGATTATATAGATTCTACTGTTACTTGTGAAATAGTTGATATTACTCCAGAAAGTTATATTATTCCAAATAATAAAAAAATTAAGTCTTATTTTGGAGATATAGTTGCTACTTTATCAAATGGAGATATTATATCAATAGAAATGTATAGCAATAAATTTAGTGAAAATGAATATAACAAAAGTTTTGCTTATACTTCAAGATTATTCTCTAATCAAATAGAGAAAAATAAAATAAATTATGAAGAAATGCATAAAGTAATAAGTTTAAATCTAATACCTACAAATTATAAAAGGGTGAATAAAGAAATAATAAATAGTTATAGAATAAAAAATGATATCTTAAATATATCAATAGACAATAATATATTAATATATCTATTAAGGTTTGACTTAACGAATAAAATGTCATATAATTTAGATGAACATGAATTTATAACTATATTAAGACTACTTAATTGTAAAACATTAGAAGAAATGGAAAAATATCAAAAAGGAGGAAAGAGTATTGTGGACGATGTAATTGAATATGTAAGAGAATGGAACTTAGAGAGTTCCAAAAATGGGTTAGAAAGATACATTGAAGAAAAACAACAAGAAACAGCTGAAGCTAGTTTTAAAGCCGGAGAAGCTAAAAATAGTTTAGATATTGCTAAAAACTTGCTTAATTTAGAAATTTCAGTAGACAAAATAATGAAAGCAACTGGCCTAAGTAGAAAACAAGTATTAAGCTTAAAATAACTGCTCTAAAAAAGCAGTTTTTAAAAGGAAAAGAGGGGAAGGGATATTGTATATTAAAAAAGATGAAGAAAAAAAGAGTATGGACGCTATTATCGAATATGTAAGAGATTGGTGCATGGAAAGTTCTAAGAATGGATTCGAAAGATATATGAAAGAATTCGATGAAAAAATAGCAAAAGAAGCAGCAAAAGAAGTAAGTTTCGATGTTGCCAAGAGAATGCTTGAAGATAATGCACCTATAAGTAATATTATGAAATATACCGGTCTAACCAAAAAACAAGTTTTAAACTTAAAATAATATTTGCATAATAAAAATTTAATTCGTTAATACTATAATTAGCACTTACACTTGACAAGTGCTAATTTTTGCTTTATAATCATATCGTATAAAAGAAAGGGTGAAAGAAATGTATCCAAATATGCCAAATAATGAAGAAGAAAATGTCTTAGAAAAATATGGTCGGGATATAACCGAAAGTGCTAAAAATAACAAAATAGACCCTGTAATCGGTCGTGATGAAGAAATAAGAAGTATTATTCGTATCTTATCTCGTAAAACCAAAAATAATCCCGTTTTAATCGGGGAGCCAGGTGTTGGTAAAACCGCGATAGTTGAAGGCCTTGCCATTCGGATTATTAAAGGTGATGTTCCGAGTACTTTAAAAGATAAACGAATCTGGTCTCTTGACTTAGGAGCTTTAATCGCTGGAGCTAAATATCGTGGTGAATTTGAAGAAAGACTAAAAAAAGTTTTAAAAGAAATAAGTGCCTCTAATGGTAATATTATTTTATTTATCGATGAAATTCATATGATTGTGGGTGCCGGTGCTGAAGGGGCAATGGATGCTGGCAATATGTTAAAACCGATGCTTGCCCGTGGGGAAATAAGATTAATCGGTGCTACTACTTTAAATGAATATCGGGAATATATCGAAAAAGATGGTGCCTTAGAAAGACGTTTGCAAAAAATTCAAGTAAGTGAACCCAATGTTGAAGATACAATTACTATTTTAAGAGGTTTAAAAGAAAAATTTGAACTTTTCCATAGTGTTAATATCAAAGATAGTGCTTTACTCGCCGCTGCTAATTTATCTGATAGATATATAACGGATAGATTTTTACCCGATAAAGCGATAGATTTAGTTGATGAAGCCTGTGCTACTATCAAAATGCAAATGGCCTCAGTTCCTACAAGTCTTGATGCCCTAACTAGAAAAATAATGAGCTTAGAAATCGAAAGGGAAGCCATCAAAAAGGAAAAAGACGAATTATCGCTTGCTCGCAAAGAAAAACTTGATAAGGAAATATCCGAACTAAAAGAAGAAGAAAGTTTGATGCGTCAAAAATGGGAAGAAGAAAAAAATCTTAATGACGACATTAACAAGAAAAAAGAAGAACTTGATACCGCTCGTTTTAATTTAGACAAAGCCGAAAATAATTATGATTTAGAAACCGCGGCTCGTCTTCGCCATGGTGAGATACCACGTCTTGAACAAGAATTAGAACAACTAAGAGCCAAAACCAATTCTAAAATGTTAAGTGATACTGTAACTGATGAAGATATTGCTCGTATCGTCGCTAAATGGACTAACATTCCGGTTGAAAAATTAGTGAGTGGTGAAAAAGAAAAATTATTAAATCTTGCCACTAATCTAAAAAAACGTGTAATTGGTCAAGATGAAGCGATAAAATATGTCAGTGAAGCAATTATTAGGGCTCGAAGTGGAATAAAAGACCCTAAACGTCCGATTGGTTCTTTCATTTTTTTAGGTCCAACTGGTGTTGGTAAAACCGAACTTGCTAAAGCTCTTGCAGAGCTCCTCTTTGATGACGAAAGACACATGATTCGTATTGACTGTTCTGAATATATGGAAGCCTTTAATGTTTCTCGTTTAATTGGGGCGCCTCCAGGATATGTTGGTTATAATGAAGGTGGCGAACTAACTGAAGCCGTAAGACGTAATCCTTATAGTATTGTTTTATTTGATGAAATCGAAAAAGCCCATCCCGATGTCTTTAATATTTTACTTCAAATCTTAGACGATGGTCGTATCACTGATTCAACTGGTAAATTAATTGATTTTAAAAATACGATTATTATTATGACTTCTAATTTAGGAAGTGAGTACATTTTAGAAGATACAAGTGAAAGTAAAACCAAAGTTATGAATGCCCTAAAATCTACTTTTAGACCTGAATTTATTAATCGTATTGATGAAATAATCGTCTTTAATTCTTTAAATAAAGATGTCATATATAATATTTTAGATAAGATTATTCATGAAACTGAAGATAGACTAAAAGATTTAAACATCAAACTTAACTTAACTAAGAATGCCCAAGATTACATCATTGAAAATTCTTATGAAGAAGCCTATGGTGCTCGTCCAATTAAACGTTTTGTAACTCATAATATTGAAACATTACTCGCCGAAAAACTAATTAAAGACGAACTTCCTAAAAATAGCACTATCACAATTGATGTTTTAAATAATGCTTTAGTTTTAAAGTAGGTTAAAAGCCTACTTTTACTTTACTAAAAAAACAAAATACCAATTTCTTATGAATTTAACCTTTACAAAAAAAATATAATTTATTATAATGTTAATAGTCACAATTTAGGAGAGTGTTAAATTAATGACTAAGAATAATAAAGAAGAGTTTGAAAATTTAGTATGTGATATATTAGAAAATGATAGTTTTTTAGAATTAAAAAAAGATTTACATCATGGTACCAGCAAATATGAACATTCCATAAGAGTTGCTAAATTAAGTTATAGTTTAGGGAAATTTTTTAAAGCCGATTTACGCTCTGTCTCTAGAGCGGGTCTTCTTCATGATTTCTTTTTTGGGACTCGGAAAGAAAAACCCGAAAATTCTTATCTTCGCCATCCTATCACGGCTAGAAACAATGCCAAAAGATACTTTAATGTTTCTGATAAAATTGCCGAAGATATCAAAACTCATATGTTTCATCAAGTTTTATTAAAAAAGATTTTTCCTTTTATTAATCGTAAAGAAAAGGTAAGTCTAAAAGAATTTAAACCCAAAAGTAAAGAAGGCTGGATAATATGTGCCTCTGATTTACTAGTATCTATCATGGAATGTGAACGTTTTCAATTTACTTATGTTGCCAATGTAACCATGCTCTTAATAATGAATATTATTTTATTTAAAAACTAACTTAAAACCCAATTAAACTTGGGCTTCTATTTTTATCTAAAATAAAAAAGATAACCAAACTGATTATCTAAAATAAATAAATATAAATAAAGCAAGACAAACACAATATATCGCAAATTTCCAAAGCTTACCTTTTTGCACTATCTCACTTAACCATTTGTAAGTAAAATAAGTAACAATGAAAGCCGCAACTAATCCCGCAAGATATGGAACAAATAGGGTGGATAAACTTCCCATGGTAATTAAATCATTAACCCCTAAAAGCATTGTTGCCAGACTTATTGGAAAATATAAAATAAAAGTATATTTTAACGCGGTTTTTCTACTCATTCCCACTAATAAACACGCGACTAAAACCGTTCCACTTCGACTAATCCCTGGCATAATTGTAATCATTTGTAGTAATCCCACAATTATCGCATCTTTTAAAGTAATATCTTTATCTTCTTTTACTCCATTTTTATTTTTAATTAAGAAAAGCATTAAGGCCGTTATTAAAAAAGCTAATCCTAAAAATTTAATATTTTGTAACTTATCTTCAATCACATCTTTAAATATAAAACCAACAATTCCGACAGGTATCGTAGAAACTATTAAATACCAACAATATTTAAATTTAACTTTATTATCATTTCTTTTCTTTTTATTAAATATATAAGTAAAAAATGCTTTAACTAAATCAATTACTTCTTTTCTAAAAATAAATAAAATCGCCAAAAAAGACCCAAAATTAGCCACTATCTCAAAATTCAAATCATTAAACATATTTGTATTAAAAATATTTTTAAAAAGAAATATATGTCCACTAGAACTAATCGGAAGAGGTTCTGTAAACCCTTGAATAACACCTAGTACAATATAAATAAATAAGTCCATATTATCACCTACTTAATTATATAATATTTTTTCTAAATAAGAAATAAAATTATAAGGGAAATAAAAATATGTTTAAAATAATACTTTACTTTTTAGGGCTAATCTTTACAAGCCTTGGCATTTTCTTTACACTCATCTATCTTAATTTAATCGCCATGGGGTATAGTTTCTTTGAATTTGGGAAATTTATTATTAGCAAACTTGAATTTTGGTTTATTCCCCTAGGAATACTATGTCTTTTTATATCCTTAGAAAGGTTGGTTAAAAAATGAATTATTATTATGATATTATCTTAAACTGGAATGAAGAAACCGCATATAATTTTTACGAATGGAACGATACTGATTATTTAGAATTAATTAAAAAAATTCCCATCTTTAAAGTAAAACATAAAACTCTAATTGATATTTTAACTAACAACATCAAAGTAAATTTGGAATTTCTAAATTTAATCAAAGATAAAACTCTTTTAAGTGGCAAAAATGTTCTTAATAAAATATCATATGCTACTCTTTTTACCGATAATAAAAATGTTATTGCTCTGGAATTTAACAAAGATGGTTATACCACTAATCGCAGTAAATTATTATTAGATGATGAATTAAATATATTAGAAATATCTTATAATTTAAAAGAATATAATTTAGAATATGAATTAATTAGCAATTTAAAAGAAACTAAAGAACTTCGTCAAATAAGAGAAGCCAAACACTTAATAAGTTTAGAAATAAATAATCTTTATCAAAATAAAAATTATGCAAAACTAAGATATTTATATTATGAATATAAACAAGAAAAATTAGAAGACATTGATGAAATTTATTTAAAATTTACTACTGATATTAATAAAAATTGGAGTGAATTATTTTTAAAACTTTATTATATAATCAAGTTATCCTATCATAATGTTTAATTACTAACGTCTTAAAAAATATAGAAATTGTAAAAATATTAAAGTCATGATATAATAAGCACTATGGAAGTGATTTTATGAATTTACCAAATTTAAACCAAGCCAAAATTCGTACTAATAAAAAACCAGCTACAATAAATGCTAAAAATATTAAAAGTACTAAATATCAAGGTAAGAAGTTTTTCTTAAAAACTTATGGTTGTCAAATGAATGTTCATGATTCTGAAGAAATAAAACGCATTTTAATTAATTTAGGTTTTAATGAAACTACTAATTATGAAGATGCTGATTTAATCGCTTTAAATACTTGTGCTATAAGAGAAAACGCTCATGATAAAGTTTTTGGTTTTTTAGGTCGTGTTAAACATTTAAAAAAAGCCAAACCTGATTTAATTGTTTGTGTTGGTGGTTGTATGAGTGAACTTGACAGTGTTGCAAATACTCTAAAAGAAAAATATCCTTTTGTCGATATTGTTTTTGGTACTCATAACATTAATGATTTAGGTCGTCTTATTTTAGAACATGAAGATAAACAAGAAATTGAAGTTTACTCAAACGAAGGGGACATCTATGAAAATATCGAATATGAAAGAGATTCTAAATATAGTGCTTGGGTAAATATCATGTATGGTTGTGATAAATTTTGTACTTATTGTATTGTCCCATATACTCGGGGTAAACAGCGTAGTCGTAAAATGGCCGATATTTTAAAAGAAATAGAGGAATTAAAACAAGCGGGATACCAAGAAGTTACGATGCTTGGTCAAAATGTTAATGCCTATGGTAAAGATTTAGCTGAAAATTATGATTTTGCCACTCTCTTAGAAAATGTTGCTAAAATAGGTATTCCCCGTATTCGTTTTGTTACTTCTCACCCTTGGGATTTTACCGATGAAATGATTGATATTATTGCTAAATATGAAAACATTATGCCCTATATCCATCTTCCTCTTCAAAGTGGTTCTAGTAAAATCCTTCGTCTAATGGGTAGACGTTACACGAAAGAAGAATATTTAACTTTATTTCATAAAATAAAAGAGCGTATTCCCAATGTTAGTATTACCACGGATATTATTGTCGGTTTCCCTAATGAAACGGATGAAGATTTTAATGAAACTTTAGATGTGGTAAACACTTGTCAATTTGACGGTGCCTTTACATTTATTTATTCACCTCGTGAAGGAACACCAGCCGCTAAAATTAAAGATACCATTCCAATGAATATAAAAGAAGAGCGTCTTCAAAAATTAAATAAAGTAATAAATGATTATAGCTTAATGCACAATCAAGAATATCTAGGAAAAACGGTTAAAGTATTAGTTACCGGTCCAAGTGAAAAAGGTGAAAACATGGTCTGTGGTTATACTGAAACTATGAAATTAGTCAATATAAAAAATGCTTGCGAAGACATCGGTAAAATAATTGATGTTAAAATAACTGATGCTAAAAGTTTTAGTCTTGATGGCGAAAAGGAAATATTTATTAATAATTAGAAAAAAACTCTTTTCAAAACTATAAAAATATCATATAATATATATTAGTAAAATAGGTGATAATATGCGAAAAGGTTATAAAATAACTTTAGGAATATTAACAATAATGATATTAATAACTATTACAATTGGTACAAGTTATTCTTTTTACTCTGTTGGTGATGAACAAAACGGAACTAACAATCTAGCCACTGCTTGTTTTAACTTTACCTTTAATGATAATGACGGTAATAGTGTAATAAAACTTAATACCGATGGTAAATATGCTTATCCTATGTCTGATAGTAAAGCCATAGAAACAATAACACCTTATACTTTTACTGTAACAAACACCTGTGATACTAAAGTAAGTACTAAAAATATCAGCTATGATATAGTATTAAGCACTTTAACCGACCAAACGGAAGGTTTAGACGTAAAATATATAAAATATAAATTAGATGATACTGGTTTAAGTTCTACATTAAATACTAAGGTATATGATAAATTACCTCAAGATATTATTACTGAACACAAAATAGATAAAAGCTATGATATTACCGGAAATGAATCTTTAACTCTAGCACCTGGCACAAGCAAAGAACATAAATTATACTTATGGATAGATGAATCAGCTGGCAATGATATTATGGGTAAATCCTTTACCGGCGAAGTTTTAGTCTATGCTTATATGGGTTCTTAAACATTAAGGAGTGATGGATTAATTTTCATCACTTCTTTTTTAGGTTTTCTAAAAATATTTGTAATTATTAATATTTTAGCTTTATAATTATTAAAATTTCTATATCCATATGCTATTCTTTTTATTAATTTACAAGTATTATTGTTTCTTTCCATTACTCCATTACTATATGGTTGTTCTAATGTATTTTTTATATAACTACTAAATTCTCTTAAAGTATTTATAGATGTAATCATATATTCTGAAATATTTTCATATTCTTTATTTATTATTTTGTTAAATAATTTATAATCTTTCCTTTGTAAAGAATATAATATACTTTGATATAAATTATATGTTGCTTTTAATTCTTCATCTTGTTCTAATAAATAATTTACTATATCTACTTCTGTCATTAGATTTTTAAAACATATATATTTTTTCCAATAACTACTATCTAATTCTATTCTTGGTTTAAATAATAATCTAAAATATCTTTTATATTTTCGATAATTAATTTTATCTTTTTTCATTACTCTTATTCTTGTTTTATTTAAACTTCTACTTATTAATTGAACTATGTGAAACATATCTATTATTATTAATGCATTTGGAAAACTTTTTTTTATTAAACTTAAATATGGTTTATACATATCCATTACAACATATTTTACTTTTAATCTTGTTTTTTCTAAATAATAACTAAAATATTTTTCTAAATTATCTATTGTTCTATCTAATACTAAATCTATTGTTTTTCCTGACTTTGCATCACATATATTAAATGCCATGGTTCTTTTTAAAGCTGTAAATTCATCTATGCATATTGCTTCAGGTAAATAATGTTTATATAATTTTTTATTATCATATATTTTATCTATTATTCTTTGTACTGTCATATTACTTATATTATGATGTTTAGCAATATATAAATTTGATAATATATCTTTTACATAATTAATTACTGAATGTTTTGTATTATTACTTATTCTACATCTATAATCAACAATATTAGTTTTGGCTGTAAATCTTTTATTACACATTTTACATTTATATGTTTGTTTATTTAATTCTAAAAAACTATCTATTTCTGAAACTTTAGGTATTTTAATTAAAGATTTTTTAGAGCCATTTTTGATAATAGAATTATCATTAATACAACCACATACAGGGCAATATTCATAATCATTTTTTAAATACCCTTTATAAACAAGTACCTTTTTATTCTTTATTTTACGATTTTCTATAAAATTTTCATTAAAAATAATATTTTTATCTTCCATATTTAAAGATTTTAAGATAGAATTAGATATAGACATAAACAACTCCCTTTTTATTTTTTTCCAAATATAATTTTAACAGGACATAGTGTTTATGTCTATTTTTTTTCAATAAAAAGAAGTGATAAAAATTAATTCATCACTCCTTAATGTTTAAGAACCCTTATATGGGCGCTTCCTAAAAATGGAAGTTTTTTTAGTTTAGGGGCTTTTCAAAATCTAAAAAATCATATATAATAAAATATAGTAGAGAAGTGGTGAATTGCTGTGGATAATAATAAAAAGCTCATTATTTTACTATCATTATCTATTTTTATAGTTATAATATCTACGGCTGCTATAACTTATGCCTATATATCGGTAAGTGATACTCAAGAAGAAGCAAATGTCATAAATACGGCTTGCTTTGATACAGATTTTACTGATAGCAATGTAATTAATGATTTAGGTTATCCTATGTCTTCAGCAACAGCTTTAAAAAAAACACCATATACTTTTACTTTAACCAATAAATGCAATACCAATACTACTTACGAAGTAATTTTAAATGTCATATCTACAACAAATATAGATTTAAAATATATTAACTACTCTCTAGATGGATCTACTACTCAAAAATTATCCAGCTTAACTCCCACCGAATCTCTTCCAAATGAAGTAAAAGCACCCAACACTTCTAAATCATTTATTTTAAAAACTGACAGTGTCAATGGCATTAATACAACCAAAACTGATAAAGTATATTTATGGATAGATGATTCTGCTGGTAATGATATTATGGGTCAAAAATTTGAAGCTAGTATTTCAATTTATAGCAAAGCTGGGTAATACCTCTTTTTTTTATTGCCAAAATATGATAAAATACGACTGAAAGAGGTGTAATATATGAAAAAAAATTTAGCAGAATTTAAAAAATTTATCACAAGGGGTAATGTTTTAGATCTAGCAGTCGGAGTTATCATCGGTGGTGCTTTTACTTCCATAGTAACAAGTCTTGTAAATAATATTTTAACTCCCATATTAGGTTTAATTTTAGGTGGTGTTGATTTCTCAAGTCTTGCTATAACATTTAAAGACACAAGAATTGAATACGGTGCCTTTATTCAAAGTATAATCGATTTCCTAATCGTGGCCTTCTGTATTTTTATTCTAATTAAAATAATTAATAAACTAACTCACTTAAGACACAAAGAAGAAGAAAAAGTTGAAGTAGTAGTTAAAGCCCCAGATGTTATTTTACTAGAAGAAATAAGAGATTTACTAAAGGAACAAAAGAAAAAATAATGATTATTTGTATTACTGGTCCCACTGGGGTTGGCAAAACCAAATTAAGTATAGAACTTGCTAAAACTTACAATGCTATAATTATAAATGCTGATGCGATGCAAGTATATAAAGGTTTGAACATTGGCACTGCCAAAATTAAAGAAAGTGAAAAAGAGGGGATTCCCCATTATTTATTTGACATCAAAGACGTTAAAGATAACTACACTGTATTTGATTATCAAAAAGATGCCCGTAAGTTAATCGAAGAAAATAAAGATAAAAATATCATCTTTGTCGGGGGAACAGGTCTTTATTTAAAAGCAGCCCTTTATAATTATGTATTTAAAGAAGAAGAACCAAATATTAATAATTATACAGGATTTACCAATGATGAATTATATCAAATGGTCTTAAAAAAAGATGCTAATACTACTATTCATCGTAATAATCGTAAACGTTTAATAAGATTTTTAAATAAAAAAGAAACCCAAGAAGAACCATGCTATCCTCTATATGATGCGATATATATTGGCCTTACTACTGACCGCAATATCTTATATGATCGTATTAATAAAAGGGTTGATGAAATGTTTCAAGAAGGCTTACTTAACGAGGCCAAAACTTTTTATGACATGCATATTTCTTCTAAAGCTTTACAAACAGCGATTGGCTATAAAGAACTATTTAAATACTTTAATCAGGAAATAACTTTAGAAGAAGCTACAGAATTAATCAAAAAAAATACTCGCCATTATGCTAAAAGACAATATACCTGGTTTAATAATCAAATGGATATTAAATGGTTTAATACAAACTTTGATAATTTTAATCTTACTATTAATGAAATAAAAGAATATATTAAAGATTTACCTCATAATTTTAAGTAAATCTTTTTATTTTTCTAGACAATACACCCGCAATTTGATACAATTTAAGTGGTGATATTATTTGAACAAGATTATCAAAAACGTATTAAATGCCATTGAAAAAAAAGGTTATGAGGCTTATATAGTCGGGGGTTATGTAAGAGATATGCTTCTTGGTATTTCTTCATTTGATATTGATATATGTACTAATGCCACTCCCAAAGAATTAATAAACATTTTTCCAGATTCTAATGCTAAAAATCTTGGTGGCATCGATTTCAAAATAAAAGAATATCATTTTGAAATAACTACTTATCGGGAAGAATTAAAATATCAAAACCGTAAACCGGCTGAATACAATTATGTAAATAATCTTGTAACTGACCTAAATCGCCGTGATTTCACAATTAATTCAATATGTATGAATTCTAAAGGGGAGATAATAGATTTATTAAAAGGTTTTAATGACTTAAGTGCTAATAAAATTCGTCTTATTGGTACTATTGATACTAAACTAACCGAAGACCCTTTAAGATTAATGCGGGCCATAAGACTTGCTACTACTCTAAATTTTAATTTTGAAGAAAACTTATATAAAGGAATTATCAAACATTATAAATTAGTATTAAACCTATCTATGACTCGTATAAAAGAAGAATTTGATAAAATCTTACTTTCTCCCAATGTTAAAAAAGGTCTAAAAATCTTATCTGATGTAGGTATTTTAAAACTATTAAATATAACTTATGATAATATAACACCTATAAGTAATTTAGAAGGCATGTATGCCCAACTAAAATATACATGTTCTTTTCCTTTTACTAAAGTTGAAAAAGAAAACATCAATTCTATTAAAGAAATTATTGCCGAAGAACAAATAACTCCCTATACACTATATACTTATGGTCTATACTTAAATACAGTCGCGGGTGAAATATTAAACATTGATAAAAAAGTAATAAATAAAATGTATAAAAATCTTTCCATTCATAGTAAAAAAGATATTAATATTAAACCTGAAACTATAAAGAAAATATTAAACATAGATTATGGTAAAACTATCAGTATTATTTTAAATGACCTTGAAAATTTAATCATAGATGGTAAAATAAGAAATAAAAGAAGTGATATCGTAAAATATATTATTAATAATAAAGCCAGGTGGTTAAGAAGTGAATAATGCAATTTTTAAAACAACAAAATATGTAACTAATAGTTTATTTATCAAAAAAGCTTTAGAACTAAATTTAAGTTTAGAAGAATTTCTCATGTTAACTTTTTTTGATAATGATTATAATAGTTATTTAGATATTGAAAAATTAAGTAATAACCTTGGTTTAAAAATAGATAAAGCTTATCAAGTATTTAATAGTTTAATATCCAAAAAACTTTTAACTATTGAAACTACTAAAGATATCGAAAATAGAATGATTGAAAAAGTAAGTCTTGATAATTTTTATAATTTATTAACAGATGATAATATTAAAGAAAAAAAAGAAGCTCTAAAAACCGATATTTATAGTTCTTTTGAACGGGAATTTGCTCGTCCCATCACTAGTATGGAATATGAAATAATAAATGCTTGGCTAGAAAAAGGCTACAGTGAAGAATTAATCACGGGTGCTTTAAAAGAAGCTGTTTATAATGGAGTAAGTAATCTTCGTTATATTGATAAAATATTATACGAATGGCAAAAATTAGGTTTTAAATCTATGGCGGATGTTAATAATCACTTAGTAAAAAAAGATGAACCTAAAGAAAGAAAGGAATTATTTGATTATAATTGGTTAGATGATGAAGAGTAATATATTAATTGAAAATTTAGATAAACTATATCCTAAAGCTCAATGTGAACTTAACTACACTAAAGATTATGAATTATTAATCGCAACCGTTTTAAGTGCACAATGTACCGATAAAAGAGTTAACATTGTAACAAAAGATTTATTTTCTAAATATGACATTTTTACTTTAAAAGATGCTTCGTTAAAAGATATTGAAAAAATAATTAGACCCTGTGGCTCTTATACCAAAAAAGCTTATTATTTAAAAACTATTGCCGAACGTTTAGTTACTGATTACCATGGCACAGTTCCTAATAATCGCCAGTATTTAGAAAGTTTACCCGGAGTAGGGCGAAAAACTTGCAATGTTGTTTTATCAAATCTTTATGATGTTCCTTCAATCGCGGTTGATACCCATGTTTCAAGAGTATCAAAACGTTTAGGACTAGCAAAAGACCAAGATGATGTTTTAACAATTGAAAAAAAACTGATGCAAAAATTTCCTAAAGATCATTGGAGTCGTCTTCACCATCAATTAGTCTTATTTGGAAGATATAATTGTAAAGCGATTAACCCCCAATGTGAAAATTGTCCTTTCAAGTCTTATTGTAAATACTATTTAAAAACTAAAAAATAATTGCAAATAATCTAATTTATAGTATAATAATCTTTACTTAGAAAGGAAAATAATCATGTATACTAGCTTTTTAATAGGGCCTCATAATACAGCCATTACTCATGATGAAAAAACAGGCTTAAGCACAAGACCATATCAAGATAATTTAGTCCAAATACTTTTAACCGAAAATAAAATAGAATTAATTAAATCTAAAATAAACTCTAGTATGCATGAGTTAAAAGAAACTAATAAACCAATATTTGATAAATATCTTTTTAAAGCAACCGCGATTATTTCCCTTTATATTTTAATAACAATTTTTTTAAATCCTAACCTTCTTTTATTTCTATTACTAATTATTTTAGAACCTTATTATTTAATAAAAAGTACTACTAATAGTTTAAAAAAACTAAAAAGAAAAAAAACACTTAATACTTTAATCATGTATTTAACTTATGAACTAAACCAAACTGAAGCTAAACTTCTAAAATTAAAACAAGATTCTTCTAATAGTTTTAATCGCACACCCGGGGAGACCACGAATATATCAAGCCAAAATAATATTTTAAAGAAAGAGTTAGAAAAAGATTTAGACTTTATAGTTGAATATTTATCATGTGTTTATCAAAACGAAATAAATGAAAATAATGAAACTTTAACTGCCCAAGAAAAAAGATTAATAAGAACTCTAAACGAAGAAATACTTTAAAAAAAGAATTACTGGCTCGTAATTCTTTTATCTTGCATCCACATTTTGTTTTTCAATTAAATCTTTTAATTCATCTGCTGAATAAACTCCATCTTGCATCAATTTTCCATCTTTAAAGAATAAAATAATTGGTACTTTAGAAATTTTATTACTACTAATATTTAGTTTATCAGCAATATCTTTCATATAATTTTTATTCTTATCTTTAATATCTGTTACATTTATAAAATAGAAGTAATTATGTAAATTATATTTATCAATAACTGGTTTAAGTTCTTTTTCTAAATTATAAACCTTTTCATCACCCGTATAACCAATATATACAAAGTAATAACTAGATGTTTCTGAAAGTACTGTATCAATTTCTCCAATATCTTTCATTTCATAAGTAATGGTATTTGTACTAGTAAGATAACTATTTAAATATTTTTCTTGTTCACTTACTTGATGCCATCGATAAAAATATAATACTGCTAAAATAAATGCCGCTATCACACAAATAACAATTACCAATCTTTTAACTTGTTGGTTTTTATTTTTATACTTAATCGCCATAAATACCATATCCTTCCATTAATATTGTAACATACTATAAATTTATTTGCAATTTTATTTTTTATTCTGCGTTATTATTTGCATTATTATCAAGTTTTACTAAAACTTCTCTTGGCTTAGAACCATTCGCTGGTCCTACAATTCCTCTTTCTTCAAGTAAATCTACCACTCTCGCGGCTCTATTATATCCTAATCTAAATCTTCTTTGGAGTAGGGAAGTACTTACTTTTCCGGTTTCAATTGCAAACTGGACAATTTCATTATACATTGGGTCATCATATTCTTCTTTTTCTCCCGGAAGGCCATGAATGCCATTTCCACTCGCATTTAAATTTTCCATTTCACTATCATAATGCGCACTTTGTTGTTTGCAAACATGTTCAATAATTCGCATAATTTCCGCATCATTTATAAAACAACCTTGAATACGTGTTGGTACATTTTCTCCCATTGGTAAATAAAGCATATCACCTTTACCTAAAAGTTTTTCCGCTCCACTTGAATCAAGTATAGTTCTTGAATCGATGTTACTTGCGACCGCGAAAGCAATTCGTGATGGAATATTCGCTTTAACAACCCCGGTAATAACATCTGTAGATGGTCTTTGCGTTGCTACAATTAAATGTATTCCCGCTGCTCTTGCCATTTGAGTAATTCTCATAATTGAATCTTCAACTTCTTTCGAAGCAACAAGCATTAAATCTGCAAGTTCATCGATTATAGCTACTATATAATGCATTCTTGGTAATTTATCATCTCTATTTTTATTTTCTTTATCAATAAGTTCATTATAACCCGCAATATTTTTAACATTTTTTTCACTGAACATATCATATCGTTTTTCCATTTCAGCCACTAACTTTTGTAGGGCAATACTGGCTTTTTTCGGGTCACTAACAACCGGACAAAGTAGGTGAGGGATACCATTATAATTTGATAATTCAACCTTCTTTGGGTCTACTAGCATTAATTTTACTTCATCTGGTTTATAACGCATTAATATTGAACAAATAATTGTATTCGTACAAACTGATTTACCAGAACCAGTAGAACCAGCAATAAGAAGGTGAGGCATCTTTGATAAATCAGCTAGTTTTGGTTCTCCCATAATATCTTTACCCAAAGCCACTAGTATCTTACCACCTTGAGTATCTTTACCTTCATAAGAAAGTACTTCTTTAAACTTAACCATACTAATTGAAGGATTAGGAATTTCAATACCAATTGTACTCTTACCTGGAATAGGCGCCTGTATTCTAACATCTTTGGCGGCTAAAGCTAAAGCAATTTCTTTATTAATACCACTAATTCTACTTACTTTAGTCCCACTTGGAACTTTAACTTCAAACTGTGTAACTGCTGGTCCAATATGTATTTCCACTACTTGTCCATTTATTTGGAAATCTTTTAAAACTCGCTCCAAGTTTTCTTTATTACTCCTAATATAATTATTAGAATTAACTTTCTTTTGTTCTTTAACATCATCTAAAAGTGATAAAGGTGGAAGAGTATAACTAGAATTAACTTCATAAGGTTTTGCTGGTTGTGCCAAATTTTCTTTAACCGGTGCTTCCTTTATATTTTTAAGTTCTTCCATACTTGTAATAACAATCTTATCATCTTTAGGGGGCTCTACTGGATAATCACTTTCTTGTTCATAATCATACATTTTATTATCTTCATGTTCTTTAACAGCCTTTTCAGTTTCTTCACTATCATTACCTTTAAGTGATTTAATAAAGTCTCTAAACTTTTTAAACATATCCGCGAGTGTCAAATTAAATATCAAAATAAAAGAAAAAATAACTAACACTATTGCAACAATTTTAGTTCCCGTAAGTCCAAACAAACTACTTAATAAAACCGCGAATGAAGCGCCAACAATTCCACCACCAATCTCAATCGAAGTATCTCCACTTGTAAATAAAGCTGTATTACTTCCAATCGTATCAATTCTTTCCATATATTGGTCTATAGTTGATTGAAATATATCTGATGCTCCTTTACATTTTTCAATAAAACCAAAATGACTAGCCACTAATACAACTACGATTAAAACATATAAACCAATCAGTCTTTGACTCAAAAATTTTGGTAATTTTCTTTTAAAAAGCATATAAAAACCTAAAAATAAAATAAAAATAAGTAAAAAAATCCATGCCCAACCCCCAACTAAAAACATCGAAAATTTCTTAATTAAAGAGCCTACCGGCCCAAATCCAAAACCAATTAAACCAATTAATATTAATATAAGACCTGTAAGTTCAACACTATATTCAAAGCTATCTTTTTCTTGCGCTTTTGTTTTTTTCTTCTTTGCCATTTTCTTCACCATTATAATTATAACCTAAAAAAAACATTAATGCAAACTATATCCTCCAATTATTCGCAATTTTTTGACAAACCTTTATAAAATGTAATCCTATATATTTATTGTCATATTATAATCTAAAAAAATAAAAAAAATTATAGAAAATCTATAACTTATAATTTAAATGCTGGTTGTTCGACTAAACTTTGGTAAAGAGCATTATATAATTTTTCTGAATTACCACCTTTTAAAGATATCTTACCCTCATAAAATATTGGTATATCTAATTTTTCTAAAGCATCAATAACATATTCTTCTATATCACCTCCGGTAGACATTGCCCTAGTAATGGCATCTATACCTTTAAAATTATTTTGAGAAATTAAATAATTAGCAATTAAATATCCAAATTCATGTCCAAAGCCTCCTAAAAAACAAGTAGCCATACTAATATCTCCTAGAATTGTTGGAGAATCTTTCTTAAGGACCTCTTGTTGTTCTCTTGGTAAACTCTTAAAAAAATCCATATAACTATCATAATCATATTTATTTTTCTCTAAAAATTTTAGATAAATATTATAACTAACTTCATCAATAGAAGCACCTGAACTAGCATAATCTAAAATCAAAGCCAACCTAAGTCTATTATCAATATAAGTTAAAGGAACATTATAATTTTCTTCCACATATTTAGCCGCCATTAATTCATAAGATATTGCATCCACTTCTCCAATTAATTTTGCAGTTGCGGATATATTATTAACCGTATTCGAAAAGTTATGAACAAATTCATGGACAATTTGCACAACATCATAATAAGTGCCTGTTAAATAAATTTCTTTACTATCACTTTCAAGGTCACCACCTGAAAATTTTTTAAATTTTATATCTTTACTTCGAAGTAAGTTTTGAAACATATCTCCTAGTGTAGGATTAATTGAATTAAAAAAGTTAATTACAATTGCAATTGTTTCATTAAAATCTAATAAAGGTTCTGTCTCATTTAATGTAGAAGCACATATTTCTTCAATAAAATCAGAAAAGTCATCCTGACTAGATAAATCAATTCCTAAAGCTCCAGGAATAATTTCATCTTTAATTTTTGTATATAAATTTCTTATATCTAAAAAGAAATCTGAATCAAAATTTCTAAAATATTCTTTCATAAATTGCAAAGCTTGTTCAGTTCTAACACTATCCATAATATCACCTTTATCGTAATTATAACTGAAAAAATCTCTAAATTAAAATATATTACTTAATTATTTACATTTTTTGACAACTACTATTAAATGTATTATAATATATTCTGATTTTAAAAGAGGGAGAAAAAATGCCTAAAAGTATTGAAGAATTATTAAAAAACTTAGATGAATTATTTCTTTTAGAGATTAATAAACTTGTTTTAGCCTATGCTCAAAATAGACAATTAATAAATGAAAATTATCTAAATAAACTCGTTTTATTATTTATAAAAGAATATAAGTTAAAAAAATATCTGCGGCACTCCCATCTAAATAATACCCCAAGTGATATTGAAAGTGCAAGCTATAGTTTTATTCATAAAAAAATAACCATTCATTTAGCATGCTTTCTAAAAGAATTAAATAATATATCTAGTCTTTTTAACTTAAGTCCTAACGATATAACATATCTTATATACACTTATTTTAATAAAATTATTTTTCATGAAATAGCCCATAGTTATGAATTATTAGAAATCGAAAAGGGTAAGAATTTTGATGCAAACCTTTTAAGAGCTACTTTTAGACTAACCACTATGAAAGAATATATAAATTTATATCTCCCCACTAAAATTCGTGATTTATCTTTAAAACTAACCACTGATTACAATGAATATGTAAGAAGAGTTAAAATATACTACCGCTATTACTCTTGTGCTCCTGAAGAACGTCTCGCGGAATATTTTGCAAATGATTTAACTCTTACTTTAACTAAAAAACTAGAAAACGAAGTTGAATTAAAAAATCTTCCTCACTTATATCGTTATATTTTGTTAAAAAATCTTCTAGAAGGCTATCAAATAACTTTAAATCCCACTTTATTTTATTTAAAAAAATTAGGAAAAAATATCGAACTTCCTTCATCTCCAACCCCTTTAGATATAAGATTAAAATATGGTCTTGAAATAACCAAAAGAGAATATACTAGTCTAAAAAGATTAAAAAAATCATTATATAACAAGTTAAAATAAAGAACCCCTTGCTATTTTTAGAATTTTTATGTTAATATAGTAATAAGAAATATATATTTAGAAAAGAGGCTTAACAATGGGAATATTCTCTAAATTTAAAGAAGTTTTTAGTAAAAAAAATGAAAATAAACAAGAAAATCCTGATATCGCAGCTTATGATAAAGGCTTAGAAAAAACTCGTCAAGAATTTGTCAGTGAATTATCTATTCTTGGGCATAAATATACCAAAGTAACTAATGAATACTATGAAGAATTAGAAAATCTTTTAATCATGGCCGATATTGGAGTAAACACAGTCATGAAATTTATTGATCGCTTAAAAGATCGGGTAAAAAAAGAAAATATTACTGATACCAAATATTTACAAGAAGTAATTGTTGATGAATTATTTATCATCTATGTTTCAGGCGAATCTTTAAGTGATAAAATAAACATGAATCCCAATGGTCCTACAGTTATTTTAATGGTTGGAGTAAATGGTGTTGGTAAAACGACCACTATAGGTAAACTTGCCTATAAATATAAAAAGGAAGGCAAAAAAGTTATGTTAATCGCCGGCGATACTTTTAGGGCTGGAGCGGTTCCTCAATTAGAAGAATGGGCAACTAAAACCGAATCTTTATTTTATGGTAAATCTAACACTGACCCCGCGGGAGTAATTTATGATGGCCTAAAAAAAGCCAAAGAAGAAAATGTTGATATTGTTTTAATTGATACTGCTGGACGTCTTCAAAATAAAGTTAATCTTATGAAAGAATTAGAAAAAATAAATAAAGTTATTGGTACCCATATTGAGGGTGCTCCTCATGAAACTTTACTCGTAATTGATGCTTCAACTGGTCAAAATGGTATTTTACAAGCCGAATCTTTTAAAGAAATAACTAATATTACCGGTATTGTTTTAACTAAACTTGATGGTACGGCCAAAGGTGGCATCGTTTTAGCTATTAAAGAAAGTGTTAATATTCCAGTTAAATTTATTGGTCTCGGGGAACAAATGACAGATTTAAAAACTTTTGATATTGAATCATATATCTATGGTTTATTTAAGGATATGATTGATGATGATGGAAAATAGAGAATATCTAAATAATTTATTTGATATCTATAAAGAATTATTAACTAAGATCGAACAAGAAACATTCATTAATTATTATATGGAAGACTTATCTCTAAAAGAAATTGCTACTATTCGTAATATCTCCAAAAGTAGTGTCGGTAAAACCTTAAATCAAGTTGAAACCAAGTTAAAAGATTATGAAACTAAATTAAAAATTTTTACTACAAAAAAAGAACTAATAGACTTATTAGATAATAAAGATATAAATAATATTAAAGAAAGATTAACTAAAATAATAGAAAATTAAGTAAAGAAAAATTAAAAAATCACAATTTTAAAGAAAAAAGCCAATTTTTTTGTGATTTTTAAATGAAAAGTTCTCTAAATATGATAGTCAATTTTAAGTGAAAAGTTCTCTAATTAAAGTGATATA
>CANQHE010000012.1 GCA_947623735.1 uncultured Bacilli bacterium | reverse complement strand
TTAAAAACAGAAAAATTTCCTTTTCCAAAACAAAAAAGGACTGAATGAATTTATTTTATTTCATTACAGCCCCTTTTAGGTGTGCCGTGCATGGCATATATCTAGTTGGTGAAAGTCCAATACACGCGTAGGTATCGACGAAGTGTTAGAGAAGCACAAAGCATTAATCGTGAGGTTGGGGCTAAAGGAAGTGTGGAACAAAATCGAGGGCTAACGAACAGAAACTTATTATAAGGCTACGTAAATGGATGAGGTTGCCTAACAAACTAAAGTCCAAAAGATACTCGTAACTTTATGTAGTAAAATAAGTAGCTAATCGAAGAAAGATGTATGTCTTACCGCGGGAGGTCTTGCAGACGATTAAGGAGAATCCTAGTAAGAAAATCGGTCGAAAAAGGTTTATTGCAAGAAGTCAGCAGAGGTCGTAGTACTAAATAATTAGGAAGGACTGAATAATTTGTAGTTTTTACTACTGAAATTGGAATAGGTTGAAAGTCAGAATAAATAAAAGGAAGAGTACCAAGCGTATCTTGGGAACGTGCCTCAAAAGATGATAACCTATGAGCGAAATTAGAAAGGTGGAAACAGATATGGAACTTTTAGAGAAAGTACTTTCCAAAGACAACTTGAACAATGCTTATAAACAAGTTTACAAAAACAAAGGAGCAAGCGGAGTTGATGGAGTAGCTGTTGAAGAACTATTTTCTTATATCAAAGAACATAAAGAAGAAATACTTGATAAAATAAGGAATAGAAAATATAAACCACAGCCTGTAAGAAGAGTATATATACCAAAGGAAAATGGGAAATTAAGAAAGCTTGGCATACCAAGTGTCATAGATAGAGTGTTACAACAAGCAATAGTACAAGTTTTAACTCCAATATATGAAGAACAATTTTCCAATAATTCTTATGGCTTTAGACCAGGCAGATGTTGCGAACAAGCAGTTGTAAAAGCACTTGAATTCTTTAATGACGGATATGACTGGATAGTAGATATAGACTTGCAGTCATTTTTCGATGAAGTAAACCAAGATAAATTAATAGGTATAATAAGAAGAACTATAAAAGATGGCAACCTAGTATCTTTAATAAGAAAGTTTTTGCAAAGCGGAGTAATGGAAAAAGGAGTAATCCAAGAAACAAAGAAAGGAACACCACAAGGTGGAAACCTAAGTCCTTTACTATCAAACATTATGTTAAATGAACTAGATAAAGAACTAGAAACCAGAGGGCTAAACTTTGTGAGATATGCGGACGATTGCTTAATAATGGTTAAGTCAGAGAAAGCAGCGAATAGAGTAATGGAAAGTATAACTACATTTATAACTAAGAAATTAGGTTTAAAAGTAAATGTAGAAAAGAGTAAAGTAGCAAGACCTAATGAAATCAAATATTTAGGCTTTGGCTTTTACAAGAAAATCAATCAAAATATATGGAGACCAAAGCCACATATAAAATCGGTTGAGAAGTTTAAAACAAAACTTCGTGAAATACTTGTAAGAAGTAAAAGTATAAATTTAGATATAAGACTACTTAAATTAAAACAAATAATATATGGTTGGGTTAATTATTTTAAAATTGCGGACATGAAAGGAATATTGCTTAAAGAAATAGACCCTTGGGTGAGGCAGAAACTTAGAGTTATCATATGGAAACAATGGAAAAAGATAAAGAAAAGGTATACTTGTCTTAGAAAGTTGGGAATAAGTCATGGAGATGCCTATATAACGGCCAATTCGAGAAGAGAATATTATCATATAGCACACACAAGAGTGCTAGAAACAGCAATATCAAAAGAAAGATTAAACAAAAGAGGTCTAGTAAATTCACTAGACCATTATCTAAAAGTTCATATTATTACAAATTAAACCGCCATATACCGAACGGTACGTATGGTGGTGTGAGAGGGAAAAATATTAAATAATGTAGGAAAATTTATTTAAAAATTTTCTCTACTCGATTGCTTTTCAATATATAAGTCGTAATATTCGTCATAAGTTAATTTAGATTTATAGACTGATGTTGCAAGTTCGGTGCCTAAATACCTTATATGCCAGGGTTCTTCCATGTATTTGGTTATGTGGGATTTTCCTTTCGGATAACGAATGATAAAACCATATTTGTAGGAGTTATTTAATATCCATTCATAATCTTCATCAGTTAAATTATCTGTTAGGGTAGCACTTCTGATATCGACCGCGAGGCCTAATTGATGTTCGGAAAAACCAGGTCTTGCTGAATAAGTATCGGCAAGAGTAGTACCATCTTTTTCTTTATAACGATTATAAATAATATCTTGAGTTTCATAGGAACGATAAGGACTAAACGGGAATATGTAAACATTATCTAATAAAGCCGCGTTGGTTAGTTTTTGGAAGGCGAGAGCAGCTTCTTTTCTTAAGTAATAATTAGAGTCATAATCTAAGGGTACTAAATCTGTTGGTTCATAATTTTTAGGTAGTTTATGATATTTATTTACGAGAATATTAATGTTACTGGCTTCTTCTAGAGTATATGTTTTATAATCAGTGTAACCTTCTTTATCTAGGCCAATATTAACATAGGTAACAGCTGTTTTTTCATCATAATCATGGTTATTAAAGTATTCTAAGTATCTTTTTAAATTATTGATATTGTAATTAGGGGCACTCGTAATAGAATTTAAATTAATATGTTTCATAGTTAATAATATGTCTATTATATCTTGATAATTCATGAATATATCATTTATTTCTTCGGTGGTATAGTTACTTGCTAGTAATTTATTTATAGCTTTTATAAACTCTGGGTTATTTTGATAGTTTATTTTTAAATAAGCATCTAAGTTTTGTTCTTGAAAAAGATTTTCTTCTAGTAAAGCTTCAATAGTTTTAGAATATTCTAGTTTATTTATTTTATCATATAAGTTTAATTCATATAAAGTAATAGTTGCTTTTTCACTATATTTAGAGGGAATAATATTGGTGGTTTCTTTCTTTTTTATATAAGCATATGATAACATGAAATTGGAAAGTAAAAGAATAGTAATCGTTATACTTATAATAAAAATTTTTATGCGTGATTTATTAGCCATATTTTAAAACTCCTTATTCTTATTATTTCCGATTATGATTTTATTATAAACTTAAAAATAAAAATTTAAAATATTAAAAAATTTCAAATGTTAAAAAGATGTAAAAAAAATGAACTATTTAAAGTTTTAAGATAGGAGATTTTATGATATACTTAAAGTAGTTTTTGAGGTGAAAGATATGAAACAAGTAATACTTACTGGTGATAGACCAACAGGAAAATTACATTTAGGGCATTATGTGGGAAGTCTTAAGAATAGAGTTAAATTACAAAATAGTGGCGAATATGATGTTTATGTTTTTATTGCTGATTTACAGGCTTTAACCGATAATGCGAGAAATCCGGAGAAGATAAAAAATAGTTTAATTGAAGTAGCCTTAGATTATTTATCTGTGGGATTAGACCCCGAAAAAACAACGATATTTGTGCAATCACAAATACCAGAACTTACGGAACTTACTGTCCATTATCTTAATTTAGTGACACTTGCTAGATTGAAGAGAAATCCGACAATTAAGACCGAGATTAAAGAAAGAGGTTTTGGTGAGGCAGTACCAGTTGGTTTTTTAACTTATCCCATTAGTCAGGCTGCGGATATAACAGCTTTTAATGCAAATTTAGTCCCAGTTGGGGAAGATCAATTACCTTTAATTGAACAATGTAAAGAAATAGTTAGAACATTTAATGCGATATATGGTGAAGTTTTAACCGAACCAGAGGCGATGCTTGCCGATAATAAAGTATGTATGCGCCTTCCAGGAATAGATGGTAAGAGTAAAATGAGTAAGTCCTTAGGTAATTGTATTTATCTTTCTGATGATAAAGAAACAGTTAAAAATAAAGTTATGAGGATGTATACTGACCCTAATCATATAAAAGTAGAAGACCCTGGATGTGTAGAAGATAATGCGGTATTTACTTATTTAGATGCTTTTGCTTTGGAGGAACATTTTAAAAAATATCTTCCGGAATATAAAAATTTAGAAGAATTAAAAGATCATTATCGAAGAGGGGGATTAGGGGATGTTAAAGTTAAAAAGTTTTTGATAAATGTTTTGGAAGATATATTAGAACCTATAAGAGAGAGAAGAAAATATTATGAAGAACACCTTGATTTAGTATATGATATGCTTTCTTTAGGAAGTATTAAAGCCAGAAAAGTTGCCCAAGAGACTTTAAAGAAAGTTAGAGGGGCAATAGGATTAAATTATTTTGATTAAAAAAGATGAATTAGTGTTTATTCATCTTTTTTGTAAGTTAAAGCTTTGGTTTTAATCATGTATACAAGTGTAAAAATAGCGGTTATGGCATATAGTAATTCAATACTTAGATTCCAAATAATATATATAGTTTCTATTTCATTTAGAGTTGTACTAAATATATTTGCGATAATATCTCTTACATAAATAAAAGGGATTTTTATAAATATAGCTATAATTAATATATATATAGTAAAAAGAATTATTTTAAGAGTATTTTTACCTTTTAGTTCATTAAGTAAGATATTGGCCGCTTCAAGAAATTTAATGTTTTTAATTTGATAGTTATAACCATAAGCATTATATATTTTATTAGCTTCTGTAATGGGGTTAAGGTCATAACTTTCTAAGTTATCATATTTGGCGAGTTCTTCTTTACGGGCTTTTCGTGGAAGACGTTTTAAATATTTATTAAGCTTTTTAATAAATTCTTTTTTAGTCATTTTTTACCTCCAATTCACTAATATTAAAACAGGTAGTGCAAGTTTTTTTTAAATCTGTTGTTATTATTATAGCACTTTTTATATCTTTTTGCTGTACTTTATCGTATTTATTAACAATTATTCTATTTATGGTTTCGATTATATTAGTTTTTAGATAAATAGTTTTAGTATTAGTAGTTGTTAATTCAGCGGTTTCGTCATCTAATTCTATTTTTAAAGGAATATATAATATTTCAGTATTAGATGGTAGTTCGACAAGATAGGTTTTTTCTTTACTATATAGGGGAGTTAAACTACATTCTATATAGGGTCTTTTTTTATTTAAAGTAAATACTTTTAAATTATTATTTATTTTAAAAGATGTAGTAGTAATAATTTTACTAATATTTATAAGAGATTCGATAAAAGTATCAAGGGTTTTAAAATTTATAATATGAAAATAATTTATTAAATAATGACTATTATTTTCGTTGTAAATAATATTTTGAAAGTCTTGGTATAAATAAGTTAAATCATAATTGTTTTTAATAGTAGTTATATCAGGAAAGTTATTCGTGATAATATAATTTACAATGTCTTTATAAAATGAATTATAGAGTATTAAACTAGCTTTGGTATTATTATCTAAAGCATTAAAATCAGCATCAATAGTAAGAGGAGATATATCCTCTTTATTTTTGTTACTAATAGTAACATTTAAGTTATTACCACTTATTATGGAATAAGCATTTTTAATATCATTAAGATTATGATATTTAGTGGTAATTTTTTCTTTTTCATCTTTTAGAAAAACATCAACTTTTGTGGGGAGAGGATTGTTTTTTAAGAAAGATTTTAATTCTTCATCGATATTATGAATTTTACTTCCTTTTAAGTTAAAGTTTTTTTCACTGGCAATTTTAGTTTTTACAAAATCAATTTGTTTGTTTAGTATTTCAATATTATATTTATATATATTATTTGAATAGATATTAATTAAATATTTATCATCTAATTCTTCGTTTTTAATTATATTTATTAGGGTTTCTAAATAACTTTTAATTTCATCTAAAGATTTAGTTTTTATATTAGTAGCATTATTTTTTAAAAGAGAGATATCATTGTTTTCAATAATACTTTCAAGAGATACCGCTCTATTATAGTCTTTTTTTTCTTTACCATAATAAATAGTTAAGTTTTCTAATAAAGAGGATTTTAAATTATTTTCGGTTATTTTTAAATTGTTTTTTTCTTTCTTGATGTTATCTTTGGCAATTTTAAGATTTATTAAATAGGTAGTTAAGTTTTCAATGTTGGCAAGATAAATATTTTTTTCTTCAGTGGCAATTTGTTCTTCTTCATTTTTTTTGATGTTTTCTTTTAAGTTTAACATATCATTAAAGGTTAATTCTTGATTTTTATATGTGTATTTAATTTGAGGAGTACTAGTTTCATAATTATCAAGACTTAAAGTAATATTATAAGTGTTATGATTGTGGTTATACCAAGTGTATTTATTTAAAAAGTCAGTAGCTTCTTCTTTAGTTTTAAAGATAAAAGTTCTTGTTAAATAACCAAATAAACTATCTTTGATATCTAAACAGATACCTAAGTTATTATCATTTTTATAAAGAGATGGACCTATTTTGGAGGAATTAAGATTGTAGGAATTCATGACTTTTAATAAATCTTTTTCTTCTAGCATTTTATATCCTCCTTATTATTCTATTTATTATTATATCATAGCTTTCTTTTTAATTCAATTTTATACTTGCTTAAAATTAGATAACATTATATAATTATTATTGAAGGAAAGTGGTGGAATTGAAAACAGAAATTGTGAAACCAAAAAATAAAGTTAAAGAAAGTAAGTCGCTTATTATTCCAATTGTTTATTTTATTCTAGGGGCAATACTTGCTTTTAAGAGTAACGAAGCTACTAGTTTGTTATTTTTTATAATTGGAGTTATAGTTGTTGTGTTTGGACTTAAAACTTTAATAGAATATTACCGCAATAAAGAGGATGTACAATATAAAAATATTAATTTAACAGTTGCGATAGCATCTATTATTATTGGAGTATTATTAATGGTTTTATGTCAAGCTATTAATTTAGGTCTTAGATATGTCTTAGGATTTTTCTTAATATTTTTTGGAGTTAGTAGATTACTTACCGCGATTAGTTTTGGTGATTATAAAAATTTGTCTACTATAAGTAATATTGTATTAATTGTGATGGGAATATTTAGTATATTTATTTCGAATGCAATATTGGTGGTAATAGGTTGGTTACTTATTCTTAATGCGGTTTTATTATTAATTGATTATTTAAAAAAATAGCTGGCTAGGGTTACTAACCAGTTTTTTAATAGTATTTAGCTTCTCTTTTTAAATCTTTTTCTTTTAGAGAAGCTCTTTTATCATAGAGTTTTTTACCTTTAGCAATGCCAATTAAAACTTTTACTTTATTTTTCTTAAAATAAAGTTTTAAAGGAATAAGAGTTAAGCCTTCAATCTTAACTTTTTCTTTTAGTTTTTTTATTTCTTTTTTATGAAGGAGTAGTTTTCTAGTTCTTCTTTCTTCATGATTAAAAATGTTTCCTTCTTCATATTTGGCAATATACATATTTAGAAGATAAGCTTCATCTTGTTTTATAGTGACAAAGGTGTCTTTTAAGTCAACACTACCTTTACGAATAGATTTTATTTCTGTACCTACTAAAGCAATTCCGGCTTCTAATTCTTCTAAAATGGTATAGTCAAAATAAGCTTTTTTATTCTTTATCTCGGTCATAGTTATCACCTACAATTTCAAAATCGATTAAAGCCGTTTCTTTAGAGGCATTTATTACTTTAATTTGAATACTGTCACCAATTCGATATCTTTTTTTAGTTTTTTTGCCCACTAAAGATAATGTTTCAGGAATATATTCAAAATAGTCGCCTTTTAAAGTGTTTACATGAACTAAGCCTTCAATTAAGTTTTCTAATTCAACAAAGAAGCCAAAATTAGTAACAGAACTTATTATACCATTATATATTTCGCCAATGTGACTTTCCATATATTCGGCCATTTTCATGTCAGTTACATCGCGCTCAGCATTAATACTGGCAACTTCTCTTTCACTGGTATGTTCAGAGGCGGCCACTAAATAACTATCTAAATAATTAATTGTACTCATACTAAAATCTTTTTCAATTAAATATTTTTTTAATAAACGATGAACTATTAAATCAGGAAACCGTCTAATTGGAGATGTGAAATGAGTGTAAGTAGAGCAAGCTAGACCAAAGTGACCAATGTTTGTTTTAGAGTATTCAGCTTTTTTCATGCTGCGTAAAAGAAGAGATGATAAAATAAAATATTCCGGTTTATCTTTTAATTCTTCTAATATGCTTTGCATTGTTTTAGGAGTAATTTCGTTAATACGAGTATGAAGAGTATAACCTAAGGCTTTAACTAAGTTTAGGAAATCTTCAATTTTTTCACTATTGGGAAGAGCATGAACCCGATAAATAAATGGTAAATCCATATTAGATATGTGGGTTGCGACAGTAACATTGGCCGCTATCATAAAGTCTTCAATTAAATTTTCGCCATCACCACGAGTTCTTTTTACAATATCTATGGCTCGTCCGGTTTTATCTTGAATTATTTTAGCTTCGTCAATATCAAATTCAATATAACCATTATTAACTTTCCTTTTGCGGAGTATTTTGGCAAGTTCATTCATTTTAATTAAAGTATCCGCGAATGGTTCATAACCTTCAGGTATAGTATTTTTTTCTAATATTTCATTTACTTTTTTATAAGTCATGCGTTTGCTTGATTTAATATAACTAGGGAAAATATCATAACTTATTATTTCACCTTGCTTATTAATATTCATAACACAACTCATTGTAAGCCTTATAACACCTTCATTTAAAGAACAGATACCATTTGATAATTTATGGGGTAACATCGGGATTACGGTATCAGCAAGATAAACAGAAGTACCACGATTATAAGCATCATCACCAAGAGCAGTATTTTCAATAACGTAATGACTAACATCGGCAATATGAACTCCTAGGGTATAAATATCATCTTTATATTCTAAACTTATGGCATCATCGATATCTTTAGTGTCATCACCATCAATGGTAAATATCATTTTATCAGTAAGATCACTCCTATTATGTAATTCTTTTTCACTTACTTCATTAGGAAGTTTTTCTATTTCGATCATAGTTTCTTTACTAAATTCATTTTCAATGTTGTATTTATAGGCAATACTTAAAATATCAATACCAGCATCATCTTTATGACCAATTATTTTAATAACATCAGCTAGATATGTATTACTATTTAGTTTTTTGTTTAAAGTTACGACAACTTTATGACCTTCAACACAATCTTTAGTGGTTTCTCTTGTTAAAAAGATACTAAGGTTTAATTTTTCATCATCAGGTTTGAGCATAAATTTGTCATTTTTTAAATAGACTTCGCCAACAATATTTTTAATATCTCGTTTAACAACTTTTAAAACTTTTCCTTCGGGTTTTAAACCTTTCTTGATTATTTCTACTAATACAATATCATTATGAATAGCATTATTTAAATTTTCTTTAGCTATGTATAAATCATCTTCTTTATCAAGTATTAAAAATCCAAAACCTTTTTTATTGATGGCAATATGGCCAATTTTTAAATTAGGACAATTTTCTAATAGTATATACTTATCTTTTTTAGTTTTAAAGATAAGATAATCATTTACTAGTTCTTCAAGATTATTTTGAAGTTCATGAAGTTCTTCGGCAGTTTTTAAATTTAATAGATCATTTATTTCAATTAAAGTTTTGGCTTCATAAATATTTTTTAATACTTCTAATATGTTATCTTTCATAATTTATCCCTTCTTTATATTTTAAATAGCAATAACCACACATGGGTTCATAAGTTATGTTGTTTTCACCATCTATGGCTACTTGTTCTCCTGTAAAAGTTGGAATGCCATCTTTTAAGCGAACATTAACAGTGGCTTTTTTACCACATCGGCAAATAGTTTTGATTTCTTCAATTGTGTCAGAAATTGCAAGTAAGCGAGCAGCTCCAGGAAAAGTTTCGTGTCTAAAATCGGTTCTTAAGCCATAACATAAGACAGGAATATCTTTTAATTTACTTATTTCGTATAACTCATCTACTTGATTAGGACTTAGAAATTGGGCTTCGTCAACTAATATAGCATCGATGTTATTTTTAATTAAAGGTTTAAGAGAAACATCTTGAGGTAGTAGAATATCTACTTTCCGACTATTGCCAGTACGATTAATAATTGTATCGTTTCCTTTAGTGTCGATATTGGATTTTATTACTAATACCTTTTTATCGCGTTCTTCATAATTATGAGCAACTTGAATTATGGCGGTTGTTTTACCACAGTTCATAGCGCCGTATCTAAAATATAATTTTGCCATAGGTCCTCCTTATTTAATGGTACATTTAATTTTTTGATTTTCTTTTTTAATGTTTATAACTTCTTTATTATCAACATCTTCTTTAGATATTAAACCGGCATTTATTAGAGTGTCAGTTGTAATATTGCAGCCGGTGGTAAAACAGGTTTCTTTTAAGTCTTTATTTTGGTCTAATTCAATATAAACTTGAGCAGCAGTGGTGATAATTTTTTCTTTGGTCTCTTCAGTTGTATCATTATTAGTATTAATAAAGTTTATAATGTTAAAACTAGTCATGGTGGCAATTATTCCAATAATGGCTATAGTACATAATATTTCAATTAATGTAAAACCTGATTTATTCATATATATCACATTTTAATTATACTATAATTATGAAGATATTTAAAGAATATTAGACAGTAGTAGACATAAAAAATTAAAAAAGATAGAGAGTAACCTCTATCATGGAGTTTCTTCCTGCCCATATATAAATTCGAAAGCAATATGAGCGGGAGATAATTTTTTAAAATATTAAGATGTTTCAACTACGTATGGATCATCTGAGCTTCCAGTTCCGGTAATTTTAACATTGGCTTTGAGATTTATTACAGGACGTGCACCTGAACCAGTGCTGTTCACGCTGCCCATAACGAGGTTGCCAACACTATTCACAATGAACAAGGTAGCAGTACTGCTAAAGTAAGATGGAGACATTGTCCAATAAGTTTTATCAGTTTTTAACCAATAATTTGCATTGGTTTGTCCATAAAATCCTCCCGCATATATTACTTCATCCATTGTGATTAAACCTACCGGTACAGGAAGCGCATTGTTACCTTCTACATTTGTACCATTACTTCCTTTGATTCCCCCTGAAGTAGCATTTGGACCGGTATATAAATCTCTTTTTTGAGCTGTTTTATTTAATTGTTTATTTATAACATCATATCCACATTTTAATGTCGGCGTTTGTGTATTTGCGACACTTGGGACTCCGCTTTGCCATACTTTATCTAATCCAGCATAGCCTGATTCCCTTGTTCCAATACCATCACCTGTATAATCTCCATGTTTTCCTTTTGCTAAGCTACTATCACTACAAAAGCCTGTATCTGTATCTATATATTGAGCTGCTAATGTTCCTAAGTTTGTATCTTGTTGATACCATTGTTTTATTTGTGTTAAAGCCTCGCTCTCTGTGCTATTACTATCTACTTTATGTGCTCCATTAAAATCTGTACTTGCACTTCCTTTTTGACCTGGATACATATATCCTACATATTTATTATCATTTGCTGTTTGATTAAAATACATAGCATATAGATTAATACTACTTGCCGGAGTTTTAGGATTTATCATTGTTTCGTTGCCAGTTGTTGGTGGTGCATCTGTTGTGCTATTATTTGTTCCAGCATATATCAATCTTATTGTTCCATTTCCATTGATTCTAATAATTCTCCACCAGATATATTTATCGCCATCTGAAGTATCCTTTCCAAATACTACCCAGTTATTATCGACCGTTCCTCGATATACATAACTTGTTCCAAAATCATCTTCTCCTGTATATATTCCATTTTCTTTTACTGTGCAAGTACTGCAACTAGGTCCTGTAAACGTACCACCTTTTCCAGTTGACTGTGCTATTACTGTTTCATTCAGTGATGGTAATTCTTTTTCATCAAAAAACAAATAACACTTAGTTCCCTTTTTACTATACGGTTTGACACTTATTGTTTTATTTTCTTTATCAAAATTTATTGTTAAATTATTATTTCTTACATCTTTAAAATTATCACTATCATCACTATATTTTTCTGTACAATAACTCATTTCTTGATTAAATTCATAGTTATTTTCTATTGTACTTACATCACCATAATCTTGACTACCATTTGCTTTAAATTTTATCCCAGCAAGTTCAAAATCAACTAAGGTATAATTTATTGTTCCACTGGCTAGTTTTCTACTTTCAACTAGCTTATACTTTGCTTTTGTAAAAAATAAATTTATTATAATTATAAATAGCAATGTCACTACTATTCCTATGACAAATGCTTTTTTTACATTTCCACTACTATAATTTAATTTTTCAAATTTCAAGTTTATCTCCCTTTCTATTTTATCAAATATATTAGTTTTTTCTAACTTATATTTAAATTATAGTCTAGTAAATGTCAAAAGTCAATCAAAATGTAGTAATTTCGTCCCTTTTCGTTTTTGAAACTAAAAATATGAGAAAATACAGTTGGTGATTTTTGTATGATATATGGTAATAGGATAGAAGATTTAAGAGATGAATTTGAGATTAAGCAACGAGAGCTTGCGGATTATTTGGGAATTAGTAGAAGTTTACTTGGTAGATATGAAAATGAATATGCTATAATTCCAATAAAACATTTAAATTCTATAGCAAATTATTTTAATGTATCGCTTGATTATATTTTTAATTTTACTGATAAAAGAAATTATATAAATTTTAAAAAAGATATTGATAAAATAGAGGTTGGGAAAAGGTTAAAAGAATTTAGGAAGTCACATAAATTGACACAAGTATTATTAGCCGAAGAATTAAACACAGTTCATCCTGTTATTGTAAATTATGAAAAAGGTAAGAATTTAATATCTACATCTTTCCTTTATATATTATGTAAAAAGTATAAAATATCAGCTGATTATTTACTTGGTAGAATTGATAAAAAGCCTTTTTAATATATATTGTATCTGAATAAAAAATAAAAAAGCACTATAATAATTTTAAATACTAGACTTAAAATATTAGTGCTATATGTTTGAGTAAAAACTCAGGATTAATCTTGTATCCTAATTCTATTATACTAAACCGTAATCAAGTATATAAGTTATAAAAGGATATTGGGCGCACACCAGTGTTAGTGTTGTTCACGCCTGTGTTGTTGAGGTTGCCATTATTATCCACACGGAACACGACAGCACCGCCGTTATAGTTATTCGGAGACCTCAAATGGTTTCAGCTTGGAGATTAACCCAACTATATATATTATAACTTAAATATAAAAATAAAGATACTGTTATAATTTTATATGCCGGATATAAAATATCAGTATCATTTTTTTAAGTATTAAATACTTAGGACTAATCTTGTATCCTAGTTCTACTATACTAAACCGTAATCAAGTATATGAGTTATAAAAGGATATTGGGCGCACACCAAGGTTAGTGTTGTTCACGTTGTTGGTGCTGAGGTTGCCATCATTATTCACATTGAACACGACAGCATTGCCACTCGAATTAGTATTATACGGAGACATAATTTCCATATAAAAGATTAACCCTTATCAATATTATATACTATTTATTAAAAATAAAAAAGATGTTGTATTAGTTTTATATACAGGATATAAAACATCAACATCATTTGTTTGAAGCATAACTTCAGGACTAATCTTGTATCCTAATTCTTTCATACTAAGCCTTAGCCGAGTATATAAGTTCTAAAAGGATATTGGGCGCACACCATTGATAGTGTTGTTCACGTTGTCGTTGCCGAGGTTGCCATCATTATTCACACGGAACACGTTAGCATTCTGGTTCGAAGAACTATTATAATAATAGTTATACGGAGACAGCTATTCCATATAAGAGATTAACCCTATTAATATTATAAACTATTTTTAGAAAATAAAAAAGATATTGTATTAGTTTTATATACAGGATATAAAGCATCAATATCATATTTTGAAGCATTACTTCGTGATTAATCTTGTATCCTAATTCTTTCATACTAAGCCTTAACCAAGTATATAAGTTATAAAAGGATATTGGGCGCACACCAAGGACATTGTTGTTCACGCCTGTGTTGTTGAGGTAGCCATCATTTTGCACATAGAACACGCGAGCATACTGGCTTGAAGAACTACTATAATAATAGTTAGCCGGAGATGCATATTTGTCTCAATGTTTAAGATTAACCAGTTATATTATAGCAAAATAAGAGAAATTAGGTAAGATATTAAAAAGAAATTTGTCGAATTATGATATGTTTTGTCGGATCGCTTGAAAAATCGAAAAAATGCTGTTATGATACCATCTTGAAAGGAAAAATATATGTATTTACAGGGGGAAAAAGTATGAAATTATTAACAAATGATGAGACATTTAAATATGTTTTTTCGTATGAATATGTTTTAAAAGATTTTTTTGATTCATTTTTAAAATATATTAAAAGTAAAAAGAAAGTAGAGTTTAATTCAGTAATGACTCAAAGTTATATAATACCACATAATAAGAATATAAAAGGGTATTATGGAGATATCGTGGGAATATTAAATTCAAAAGATATAATATCATTAGAATTATATAGTACACCATTTACGAAAAAAGATTATAATAAAAGTTATGCTTATAAATGTAGGTTGTATGCGAATCAAATAATGAGGATAAAAAATAATGAAAGTATAATTAAATATGAAGATATGAAAAAAGTGATAAGTGTAAATTTAATATATGGAAATTTTCGAGGGATAAATAATAATATTGTAAACTTATATAGTTTTAGAAATAAAGTAAATAATAGGAGTATAGATGAAGGAAATACATTCATGTATTTAGTAAGACTTGATTTAGTTAATAAAATAAGATATACTAAAAGTGAAGCAAAGTTTATAACTTATTTAAGACTAATAAATGCTAAAACAATAAAAGAGATGGAAAAATATGCAAAGGAAAGGAGAAGTAGAACAATGATAGATGTAGTAGAGTATGTAAGAGAGTGGAACAGGGAAAGTAATATTGAAGGGATGAAAAGGTTTAGGAATAATCTAACAGAAAAAGGACTTCAAAATGGAATAAAAGAAGGAGAAAATAAAAAGTGTTTAGAGATAGCTCAAAATATGTTAAAAAGAAATATGGAGATAGATGATATAAGTGATATTACAGGTTTAACTAAAAAAGAAGTTTTGAGCTTGAGATAAAAAAGAAAAAATGCTGTAGTAGTTTTATATGCAAGATACAAAACATCAGCATTATTTTTTTAAAGTAATAACTTAAGGATTAATCTTGTATCCTAATTCTATTATACTAAACCGTAATCAAGTATATAAGTTATAAAAGGATATTGGGCGCACACCATAGTTAGTGTTGTTCACGTTGTTGTAGTTGAGGTTGCCATTATCATACACAACGAACACGTTAGCATTCGTAGCATTAGCCGGAGACATAAAAAGCATTAGTTAAACAGACATACCCTAATTAATATTATATACTATAAATATAAAAGAAGCAAAGTGGTTTTGCTCCTATTTATTTTCTTCTAATATTTTCTTTAAGAAAATACCAGTGTAAGAATTAGGATTTTTGGCTACTTGTTCAGGAGTACCTTCAGCGATAACTTCACCACCTAAATTTCCACCATCAGGACCTAAATCAATTATGTGGTCTGCTACTTTAATAACATCTAAATTGTGTTCAATAACAATTACTGTATCACCATTATCAACAATACGATTTAATATAACTAATAGTTTTTTAATATCTTCACTATGAAGACCAGTTGTTGGTTCGTCTAAAATAAAGATACTTTTACCAGTTGGCTTTTTTTGAAGTTCTTTAGCTAGTTTTACACGTCCGGCTTCACCACCTGATAAAGTTGGGGCTGGTTGACCAAGTTTAATATATGATAAACCAACACTATCCATTACTTTTAATTTATTATAAACTTTAGGAATATTTTCAAAAAATTTTAGAGCTTCAGATACTCGCATGTCTAAAACATCAGCAATACTTTTATCTTTGAATTTAATGTCTAAAGTTTCTTTGTTATAACGTTTTCCACCACAGACATCGCATGGAACATATACATCAGGTAAAAAGTGCATTTCAATTTTTTTAACACCATCACCCCAACAGGCTTCACAGCGACCGCCTTTGACATTAAAGGAGAAACGACCTTTATCATAACCCCGCATTTTAGCTTCTTTAGTATTAGTAAATACATCTCTAATATCATCAAAAACACCAACATAGGTTGCGGGGTTACTACGAGGAGTACGACCGATGGCATCTTGAGTAATTTGAACTACTTTATCAAGTTCTTCGATACCTTTTATTTCTTTACATGCTCCAGGAATTTGTTTGGAACGATTAATTTTAACAGCTAGATTCTTATATAGTATTTCATTAATTAAAGTAGATTTACCAGAACCAGAAACACCTGTTACGACAACTAATTTATTTAAAGGAATAGTTACATTAATATTTTTAAGATTATTTTCTTTGGCTTTTATTATTTTTAAATATTTGCCATTTCCTTTACGACGTTTTTTAGGAATTTCAATTTTTTCTTTACCACTTAAGTATCTACCAGTTAAAGATTTTTCACATTTCATGACTTCTTCTGGAGTACCCGCGGCGATTATTTCCCCACCATATTCACCAGCGCCAGGGCCAATATCAACAAGAAAATCACTGGCAAGCATAGTGTCGGTATCATGTTCAACAACAATTAAGGTATTTCCTAAATCGCGCATTTCTTTTAAAGCATTTATTAAACGTTCATTATCTTTTTGGTGTAGGCCGATACTTGGTTCGTCTAAGACATATAAAACTCCAGATAATTTAGAACCTATTTGGGTAGCAAGACGAATACGTTGGGCTTCACCGCCAGATAATGTTCCGGCACTTCGTGATAAAGTAAGGTAAGAGAGGCCCACATTGATTAAGAAATCAAGACGATTTAATATTTCTTTAGTTACTAAGCCACTTATTTCAACTTGTTCTTTAGTAAGTTTTAGACTAGCAATGAAGTCGCGTAGTTCTAAAATACTTAAGTTGGTTACTTCATAAATATTTTTTTTGTTTAATTTGACCGCTAAGACAGAATCGTTAAGTCTGGCACCATGACATTTAGGACAAGGAGATTCAACCATAAAAGTTTCTAGCCATTCTCTTCGCCAAGTAGATGTTGTTTCTAAGTGGCGACGCTCTAAAGTGTTAATAATACCTTCAAAATAATCAGTAACATAACGGGTATTACCATTTTTAGAAACATATTTAAAATTAATTTTATCTTTGGAACCGTAAAGAATGATATCTAGTTCTTTTCGAGTAAAATTTTTTAGAGGTTTTGTTATATCAATATTATAATAATCACAAACGGCATTTAATTCAACCATTTCCATGTTATAATCACTACTGATAGTTTTTATACCACCTTCTAAAATACTTTTATCTTTATCAGGCATTAATAAAGCTTCACCTATTTTTAGTTTAGTCCCAAGACCTTTACATTCATCACAAGCACCATAGGGGGCATTAAAGGAGAATAGCCGCGGTTCAAGTTCCGGAATAGAAAAGTTACAATGAGGGCATGCATAAGATTCACTCATTAATATTTCTTCACCATTAATAATGTTAATTAAAACTTTACCGGAAGCAAGTTTAGTACTGTTTTCAATGGCTTCAAAGATACGAGCACGTTCTTCTTCTTGGACAACAATCCGGTCAACAACGACATCAATGTTATCTTTAATATTTTTTTCAAGTTTAATATCTTCATCTAAAGTGTGCATTTCACCATTAACTCGAACTCGGGAATAACCATTTTTACGTAAATCGTCAAGTAAATTTTTATGTTCACCTTTTTCACCATGAACAACTGGAGCCATAATTTCAATTTTACTATTCGCGGGTAATTCTAATACTTTATTAGTCATTTCTTCAATAGATTGTCTAGTTATGGGAATATTATGAATTGGACAATAAGGAACACCAACTCTAGCATATAAAAGTCTTAAGTAATCATAAATTTCGGTAATAGTACCAACAGTACTACGGGGGTTTTTATTAGTAGTTTTTTGGTCAATCGAAATACTGGGACTTAAACCTTCAATAGAGTCAACATCGGGTTTTTCATTCATCCCAATAAATTGACGAGCATAAGCCGATAAGCTTTCAACATAGCGACGTTGTCCTTCCGCGAATATAGTATCAAAAGCAAGAGATGATTTACCGGAACCAGATACACCAGTCATAACAATTAATTTATTTTTAGGAAGTTCGATAGAAATGTTTTTTAAATTATTCTCTCGAGCACCTTTAACAATTATTTTATCCATATTTAAGTACTCCTTTATATTTATTGTGGTAAATTAGAAAGAATTTATCACAAAAGCAAGTTTATTATAGCACGCGAACATATGTCAGTCAAATGTTTTTTGATAATTTAGGGTGGAAAATTTGACAAATGGAAGTTTTTGTGGTATTATAGCACGCAAAACCTGAGGAATGAATAGATAATCTAGGATTTTTGAGGTTAAAGGGGGATTTTGGTTATGTACGAAGAGAGTACGAGAAGATTTAATATTAATTGGAAATCATTACTAATTAAAATGGCCATTTTATTAATAGCTTTATTTTTAGTAATGTTTGTAATATCTTTATTTAATAAGAAAGATGATAAAGTAAATGTGAGTGAAAGTTTAGCTTTAATGAAAGATGCGGCAACTGAATATTTTAAGGGTTCTAAACTTCCTAGTAATTTGAATAGTAAAACAACTATTACTTTAAAAGAAATGTTTGATAATAAACTTTTAGTGGAGTTTGATGGAGCTAATACTTGTGATTTAGATGAAAGTTATGCGGAAGCAACAAAAGTTAGTAGTACCGATTATACAATTAAAGTTAAATTAATGTGTGGTAAAGAAGCTGATTATGTTATTAATACAGTATCTATTCAAACTGTTGACAATACCGATAAAGATACAATAGTTAATAATAATACTGATAAGGATACTAATAAAGATAAAGATACAACATCTAGTAATACAAATAATACTAATAATACATCTAATAATGCATCCAATAATAATACAAACAGTAATTCTAATAATAGTTCAAACAGTGGGAATGTAACTAGACCTAATAATAGTACTAATAATAATACAAGTACAAATAATAGTGGAAATAGTACTTTGAAGCCTAGTGGAAGTACAAGTAATTCGAGTACAAATAAACCAAGTAATACAGTAACTGTTGGTAATACAACAAGTTGTAGTTATGGAACAAAAGAATATAATGCTAAATATCCACTTGCTTATGTAGTCAGTGATAGTTGTGCAATTAGTAAAAGTGGTAGAGCTAGTGATACTAATAAAGTTAGTGCTTTAATGGTTAATGAATATGTAAATATTACTAAAGAAATGAAAGATTTATCTAATGAAAAAGGGGTTAATTTAGTAGTAGAAAAACCGATTGCAACTCCAGTTTATAATAAAGCTTTTACAGGTATTGTGGGATATCAAATATATGTTGCTGTTAAGTATAAAAATAATTATGCTTATGAAACAGTTTATTCTTATTATTTAAATAGTAATGGAAAAAGAACCGCGGTAATTGATAAAAGAAATAAAATAAATGTTAAGACTAGTTCAAATAGTAGTTCTAATAATAATACAGGTAATAATACAAGTTCTAATAAAGTTACCAGTTTAACTTTAGATAAAACATCTTTAAGTTTAAAAGTAGGCGAAACAGATATTATAACTGCGACAATTAAGCCAGCAAGTGCAAGCAACAAAATTATTAGTTATACAAGTAGTAATACTAGTGTTGCAACAGTAAGTAGTAAAGGGGTTGTAACTGCAAGAGGAAAAGGGACGGCAACTATTACAGCCAGTGTAGATGGAGTAAAAGCAACGGCTAAAGTTACAGTTAGTGATACGCGGGTTAGTGTTACGAAAGTTACTTTAAATAAATCAAGTTTAAGTATTGAAAAAGGTTCAACTTATCAATTAAAAGCTACGGTTAGTCCAACTAATGCTACCAATAAAACTGTTACTTGGAAAAGTAATAATACAAGTATTGTAACGGTAAATAGTAATGGTCTTGTTAGTGCTAAAGGTATTGGTAGTGCAACAATTACAGCAACTGTTGATGGAGTTAGGGCAACAGTTAAAGTTAATGTTTTAGGAACTGAAAAAGATGTAAAAAGTGTAACAATAACTGATGGAGATTTAACTCTTAATGTTGGGGATACACATAAGATTAATTATAAATTAAATCCTAGTGAAATAACTAGCTACCGAGTATATTATTATACAACTGATAGTGATGTTATTTCGATAAGTAATGGAGTTATTAAAGCTAAAAAGGCTGGTAAAGCAATAGTTGAAGTAACAGTAAATGGTAAATCAGATACAATATTAGTTACAGTTAAATCTAATAAGTTAGAAACATATACTAATACTTATTATTTAATGAGTTATGTTAATAGTAGTTATGTAGGTAAAAATTATAGTCAAGAATTTATATTTAAAGATATTCCACTTGATATCGATTATATTCATGTAGATGTTTATCATTATGATAATACTTTAAATGATTATAAGGCTTATAGTAGTAAAAAATGGGATAATGTAATACCACTTTCGAAAGGGTATAGTAATACCGGTTATTTACAATCAATAAGTCCAGAAGACTTTAAATATAGTGCTCTTACAAGTGATAATTTTGCTATTCAAATGAGACAAATTAAAAGAATAGGCAATTATTATGGTTTTGAACTGGTAACTTATATTAAGAGTGTAACTAATAAAACAGTATTTAATAATAGTTATTTTGTACCAGTTAAAGTTGTAGTTACTTATACAAGATAAATTTAGAAATTTAAAAATATCTACTAAAAGCAGTAGATATTTTTTGGTGTGTAGATTTTCAAGGAGTGTATCTATAAAGAATCAAGAGTTAATTTTCTTTTTTTCTTCTTTGATCTCACCATTACCATAGATACAGGCTTCGATCATACTAATTACTACATTGTTAAAAGAGGTGTTACACTTTTCTGCTATTTTTTCTACTTCTTTTAACAGGGAATCTTTAATATATAAAGATTTGTAACTAGCTGGATCTTTTTGCCTAGTCTGTCTTACAACAAAATCCATTTTCACACCTCATATATATTGTAATATGTTTTAAAAATATAATAAAGGGTAGAATATTCTAATAGAAAAATATATGATATATAATTTATAGATAATCATAAAAGAAAATATGTCAAATTATATAATTATACTTGAACTATATAAATATTGTTTGCTATAATAACTTTAGGTGAGTTAACATGGATTATAAATATACATCAAAAAATGTAGAAGATACGCTTTTATTAGCGCAAAATATAGAAAGTGAAAAGTTTCCAGGGATGGTTATATGTTTAAATGGTGACCTTGGAAGTGGTAAAACAGTTTTTGTTAAAGGTTTTGCGAGAGCTATAGGAATTGAAGATAATATAACTAGTCCGACTTTTACAATAGTAAAAGAATATATGAATGGAGAAATTCCTTTATATCATATGGATGTTTATAGAATTGATGAAAATGAAGATTTTGGAGTAGAAGACTATTTTAATAAAGATGGTGTTTGTATTATAGAGTGGTCGGAATTAATTGAGGATAGACTTCCTCAAGAAAGGCTGGACATTACATTTAAAATAATTGATGAAAATACGAGAAGATTAGTATTTAAACCTCATGGTGAGAAATACGAAGAATTATGTGATGCGGTGCTTTAATCACTCTTTAAAGGGTGGTTTTTATTTTTTAGAGGAGTGATATAATGTTTACGTTGTATATTGATACCCATTTTACAGATTTAGTTATTGCTTTATTAAATGATTGTAAAATAATTGATAAAAGAGTTATTAATAGTAATAAACATTCTGTAAATACTATTAATTTAATAAAAACAGTTTTAGATGATAATAATATTACAGTTTCAGATATAAAAGAAGTTATAGTTATTAATGGACCAGGTTCATTTACGGGAGTTAGAATTGGATGTGTCATTGCTAAAGTTATGGGTTATACTAAAAACATTTTGGTAAAACCAATATCATATTTACAGGCGATGAGTCTTAATTATATGAGGGATGTTATAGTTGGTTTACGAGATAAAAATGGGGTTTTTGGGGCTAAGTTTAATAAAAATCATGAACTTATAGGGGAGTATTTTTATGTAAGTAATAAAGAAGTTTTAGATTATCCGCAAGAAATTATATATGATGCTCTAGTAGATATTATTAAAGTAGCGGAGTTTTTAAAAGATAAAGAGAGTATTAATCCCCATATGCTTAAACCTTTATATGTGAAAAGAATAGAGGTGCAACATGATTAGAGAAGCTCAAGTATTAGATATTCCTAGAATAAATGAATTAGGAATTTTATTACAAGATAATTTTGGGAATGTTTATAATTTAAATGAAATGTTAAATGATAAATATACTAAAGTTATAGTATATGAAATGGATGATAAAATAGTGGGTTTTATAAGTGCGACAGCATTATATGAGACTTGTGATATATTAAGTTTAGTAGTAGATCCGATGTATCGTAATAAAATGGTGGCTTCGAATTTAATTACTTATCTTATTAGTGATTTAGGAGAAAATTTGAAATTAGTTACTTTAGAAGTAGCAAGTCATAATATACCGGCGATTAGTTTATATGAAAAGTTTGGGTTTGAGATTGTGCATACAAGAAAGAATTATTATAAAAATGATGATGCTTATTTAATGGCAAGAAAGAGTGAAGAATAATGGATGTATATATTTTAGCAATCGAATCATCTTGTGATGAAACTAGTATGGCTATTGTTAAAAATGGTAAAGAGGTAATAAGTATGACGGTTGCAACTCAGATGGAAACACATGCAATGTATGGAGGAGTAGTGCCAGAAATTGCTAGTAGAATGCATACCGAAGCGATAACTTTAGTGTTAGATGAAACTTTAAGAAAAGCAAAGATGAAAATGGAAGATATGGATGCGATTGCGGTTACTTATACCCCAGGGCTTACGGGAAGTTTGATTGTGGGGATTGAATGTGCGAAAACTCTTTCTTTAATTTATAATAAACCTTTAATTGGAGTTAATCATTTAATAGGACATATTTATGCGAATAATATTGAAGATCAGATGGAATATCCAATGCTTGCTTTAATTGTCAGTGGGGGCCATACCGAACTGGTTATTATGGAAGATGATTATAAATTTAAGAAGTTAGGAGAAACTTTAGATGATGCGGTTGGGGAATGTTTTGATAAAGTGGCAAGAGTTTTAGGACTTAAATATCCCGGTGGACCAAATGTTGAAAAGCTCGCTTTAGAAGGTAAAAATACTTATCAATTACCTATACCAGTTAATGATGGTAGCTATAATTTTAGTTACAGTGGACTTAAAAGCGCTATAATAAATTTAGTTCATAATGCTAAACAAAAAAATGAAGAAATTAGAAGAGCTGATCTTGCTTGTTCTTTTCAAGAAGTAGCAATAGGAGAATTAGAACGGAAAGTAGAAAAGGCTTTAAAAGAAACGGGGATAAAAAGATTAGTAGTAGCGGGAGGAGTATCTGCGAATAAATATTTAAAGAAAAGAATGGAAGAATTATGTTGCAAGTATGAGGCTCGTCTACTTATTCCAAAGCTTTTATATTGTACAGATAATGCGGCAATGATTGGGGCAGCTGCTTATCCTTTATATTTAAAGAAAGAATTTAGTGATTTTAGTTTAAATGCTTGTAGTTCGGGAGATATTGTTTAAAAAGGAAGAGAAATTCTATATTTTGGGGTTTCTATCTTTAAAAATGCTTGTATTTAAAGGCTTTTTGTGGTATTATGTTAAATGCAAAGATTTTACTTTGCATATAGTTTAGTGGGAGGGAATAAGGATTTGCCCTAGACCACTACACGAAGATAAAAAATATTTTATAGGAGGTGTTTTCGTGGCAAAAGAAGTCGTAAAGAGAATTAAACTTCAAATTGAAGCAGGTAAAGCAACCCCAGCACCACCAGTTGGAACAGTTTTAGGACCAGCCGGAGTTAACTTACAAGAGTTCTGCACAAAATTTAATGAGGCAACTCGTGATAAGATGGGGGATGTTGTTCCTTGTGAAATTTCAGTTTATGATGATAGAAGTTTTGATTTTGTTTTAAAAACTCCACCAGCTGGATTCTTACTTAAGAAAGCAGCAAAGATTCAAAAAGGATCTACTAAAGGAGCTAATGAAATCGTAGCTACTATTTCGAAAGAAGATTTAAGAAAAATTGCGGAAACTAAATTACCTGACCTTAATGCTTATGATGTTGAGGCCGCAATGAATATAATTGAAGGTACTGCTCGTAATATGGGAATTGCTGTTAAAGGTGTTAATGATGCTGAACTTGCCGCTCAAGCTGAAGAAGCTAGAAAAGAAGAGGCAGAACAAGCTAAAAGAGATGCTGAACTTGCCGAAATGGAAGCTGAGGCTAAAGAATTTAATGCTGAAGTACCTGTAGCGGGTGAAGAAGAAAAAGAAGAAGAAACTGAAAACGAAGATAAATAATTGAATTTAAAAAAGAAATCCTAAAAAACCACAGATAGGAGGGAAATATTTTGAGTAAACACGGAAAAAAATATGTGGAAGCATCAAAAAAGATAGATAATACTAAATTATATAGTTTAGAAGAAGCTATTAAATTAGTTAAAGAAACTAGTGTTACAAAGTTTGATAGTACGATTGAAGTGGCTATTAAATTAAATGTTGATGCGAAGAAAAGTGACCAAAACTTAAGAGGAAGTTTTGTACTTCCTAATGGAACTGGTAAAACTAAGAAGGTTTTAGTTATTGCTAAAGGAGATGCGGCTCAAAAAGCCAAAGAAGCTGGAGCAACATATGTTGGCGATAAAGATATGATAGATAAAATTCAAAAAGAAAATTGGTTTGATTATGATGTTATCGTAGCTACTCCAGATATGATGCCAGAACTTGGTAAAATTGGTAAAATATTAGGGCCTAAAGGTTTAATGCCTAACCCTAAGACGGGTACAGTTACAACTGATGTTGCTAAAGCCGTTAGTGATATTAATAAAGGTATGATTAGTTATAAAACAGATAGTTTTGGTAATATTCATTCCATTATTGGTAAAGCTTCATTTGATGAAGCAAAACTTGCTGAGAATTTAAGTTATGTTGTTAAAACAGTAATGAGTGCAAGACCAGCAAGTGTTAAAGGTGTTTTCATAAATAGTATTAGTATTAGTAGTACTATGGGACCAAGTGTAAGACTTGATAAAAATACTTTTGACAAATAATTAAAAATATAATATAATACTAGTATTAAAAAAGCGAACCATAGACAGTAGGGAGTAAATACTTTAATAATCCTACCGAGGGGAGAATAAAGAACTTTATGCTTCCCAAAAAGGAAGCTTTTTTAAATAAATAATAGGAGGAAAGGATATGGCAAGTAGTAAAATAATTGATGCTAAGAAAGCTATTGTTAGTGAAATTACAGATAAACTTAAAAATAGTGAATCTGTTATCTTGTTTGAATATCAAGGACTAACAGTTAGTGAAGTTAGTGAACTTAGAAGAAAACTAAGAGATACTGATGCTGAAGTTAAAGTTTATAAGAATACGCTTTTAAAAAGAGCACTTGATGATATAAAAATTAACTTAGATGGTTTCTTAGAAGGACCAAATGCAATTATGTTTGGTAAAAATTTACTTGAACCAATTAAAGCTATTACAGAATTTGCTAAAGACCATGATAAGATGAACATTAGAGTTGGGATTATTAATGGGGATGTAGCAGATCTTACCGTAATTAAAGAATATGCTTCTATTCCATCTTACGAAGGACTACTTACAATGCTTGCAGCTGGTATGATGGAACATGTAAGAAATTTAGCTATTGGTTTAAACTTGTATGCCGAAAAATTAGAAAATTAGAAAGGATTGATTGGAAATGGCAAAATTAACAAAAGAAGATTTTATTAGTGCTTTAAAAGAAATGACTATTCTTGAAGTTAAAGAATTAGTTGATGCAATGAAAGAAGAATTTGGAGTTGATCCAAGTGCAGTTGCAGTAGCTGCTGCTCCAGCTGCTGGTGCTCAAGAAGAAGGACCTAGTACAAAAACTGTAGTTCTTAAGAGTGCTGGAGGAAATAAAATTGCTGTTATTAAGATTATTAAAGAAGTTACAGGCCTTGGTCTTGTTGAAGCTAAGGGAATCGCTGATAATGGTGGTAACTTAAAAGAAAATATTCCGGCTGAAGAAGCTGAAGCACTAAAAGCACAACTTGAAGAAGCAGGCGCTGAAGTAGAACTTGCTTAAGTTTAGCGATTAGATACCATTTTTGGTATCTTTTTTTTGGAATAAAAAAAAATAATTTGAGTTTTTTTCAAATTATTTTAAACTAATAGTTTGTTTGCTATCAAGATAGTTTTGTAAGTTACTTTTGATTTCCATTTCGGCTTTGATACCTTCAGGAACAACTGTTAATGCTTTATGAGCAATTAAGTTTTTAGCAAGTCTTATTAAAGATTCTTCACTACATCCGAGGCTTAATCCTCTTTGAAAATCTAAGTAAAAATTATTTAAAATGGTTAAGCTGATATTATTACCTTCGGTTGTTTCAAGTATTCTATTGGCATTTCTAATAATTTCTTCACTTTTAATACGTAATTTTTCATTAATACTTAATAACATTTTATTTACCCCCCTGTTTCTGGAATAGTATTTTAACATATAAAAGGGTTTTTGTCAAATTTTTAGAATAGATAGGTTAGTTCTTGATTTTTAAATAATTGATGTTATAATTATATTAGAATAAGGAGTAGGTTTTATGATTGAGAATATTAAATATAGCAAGTCAGATTTAATTAAGATATTAATACTTGCTTTTGTTATTGTGTGGATAATATGTTTCTTTATTGATTATTTTCGAGCAAGACAATCTAAAGACTTACTTTTTTGTGTGAAAGAAGTTACGAAAGAATATGATGATGGAACAGTTTATTCTTGTACAGGACTTGGTTATAAGATGTATAAATATAATAGGTCTAGTATAGCAACTGATTTAGAGTTTGGACCATTTTTTATTAAAGAAAGAACAAAATAGTCCTTTTTTTAATTGCTAAAATAATCTAAAAAGGATATAATTATTTTAGGTGGTTTTAAATGTTAAATAAAAATGGATGGGGACTTAAAGAAATGCTCATTTTATCAGGGGTATTGATGCTTTTTTTAGTTATTGCAATTTATTATATTTATAGATTGTATAGTTCTTTAGATATGGCAACTACAGATGATTATTATGTTCTTTTAGAAGATAGATTGGAAGAACAAGTTAAAACATATCTTGATAATTATTATGAAGATAGTTTAACTAGTGATGTTATTACAATTTCTAGTGATGTACTTAAAGCTCATGATTTAGATATTAATTTAGTCGATGATAATGGGGATGCTTGCATGGGATACACACTTGCTTATAAAAGTAGAGGAGTAACACATATAGATAGTTATATTAAATGTCATGATTATGTGACGGATGGTTATGAAGAATGGAGAGAGAAGTAATGAAGAAAACAAAAATATTATTTGAGGTATGGGCTTTTATTGTAGTAGTATTAATTTGTCTTTTGACAGTACTTGGTTTTATGCTTAATAATAGAAGTAAAGATTATAAAAAATTGGAAGATAAATTGGTAGAGAATGCTGAAAAATACGTGGATGTTAATTTTTTATATCCTTCAGAAGGGCAAGAACTTAAGGTGACAAAAAAAGAATTAAAAGATGCGGGTTTATTAGATAATTTAGAGTATAAAAAAGATGTTTGTGAAGGATATGTAATTGTAACGAAAGATAAAGTATATAATTATAAAGCTTATATTAAATGTGATAAATATACAACTAAGGGATATAAAAAGTAATAAAAAAAGATTGGTTTGTCCAATCTTTATTCAGTTCTTAAGGCCTCGACAGGGTCTTTTTTACTGGCCATTTTAGCAGGTATTAAGCCGGCGATAACAGTAAGTAAGATACTTATTATTACTAATATTAAACCACCCATGAATGGTAATTTAGAAATGTTATTAATATCAGTTAGAGATTTAATAATCATGTTTATTGGGATATTTAATATTAATGTCACTATAATACCTAGAACACCCGCGGTAGCACCAACAATTAGAGTTTCAGCATTAAATACACGAGATATATCTTTTTTAGAGGCACCAATACTCCTTAAAATACCAATTTCTTTAGTTCTTTCTAAGACAGATATATAAGTAATAATACCAATCATAATTGATGATACAATTAAAGATATACTTACAAAAGCCATTAGAACATAACTGATAATATTAATAATATTAGATGCGCCACTCATCATAACAGCAATAAAATCAGTATAAGTTATTTTGTTTTCTTCAGTATTTTCCGTGTTATATTTATCTATTAAGTCATTTAGAGCTTCTTTAGAATCAAAATCTTTAGCATAAATATTAATAGTTTTAGGATGTTCTAAATCGACAATACCTAATTTTTCTAAGTTAGTTTCGTAGGTTGCTTCCGCATTTTCTTGATAAGTCTTAATAAGATTAGCGAGTTCAACTTCGGATAAACTTTCTAAGTACATTCTTTCTTCAACAGTTAAGTTATTAATATCAAATTTTTCATTAGAAAATTCTTGATTAGTAAAGATATTGGTATTAGGTTTACTTAGTTGTTCTTTAGCAATATCAGTATTATTTATTTTTTCAATAACATATTTAGTTAAATCAGAAGTATACATAATACCACCATAATTATTATTATTGGATAAAGTATCTTCTTTTGGTCTTATAATACCAACTATTTTTAGTTCTAAAGCATCATTTAAAAGATTATTAAGATAAGATTCATCATCTCTTTTATCAAGCCATAAACCATTATTTTTAACATAATAATCAGTATTAAGTAAAACTTTAAATTTAAGATTTAATAATTCATCATAAGTATAAGTAATTTCTTTTAATTCTTCGACTTTTTCGCCTTTTAGGATAGCATTATATTTTTTAATTAATTCATCACGGTCTAAAAGACCAATAGAATAGAGAGTATAATCACTTATTTCATTATTTTTATTAACAGCGAGAACGATTTCATTATAGTTTTCAGGAAGACGACCAGATAAAATATCATATTGATCTTTAAGTAATTCAATATTGTCTAGCATCTCACTAAAAGCATAGTAAGTACTCATACCACCACTGAATAAATCACCCATATTATTCATGGTAGATAATCCTAATTCATCGACTATTTGGTCAGGGTTTACTTGAGTATAAGTATTATTTGAATTTTCTTTATAAATATTTAAATCTAAATTATAGGAATATTGAATGTTATTCATATATTTATTAAATTCAGCTTGATGGGTATCAATGTACTTTTTAAATTCATAAAGATTATTAGTTTTAGCACCATTACTCATTAATGATAACATATTACTCGTAACATTTAGAGAGTGGATTTTATCATCATTATGAGTTGTTTCTTCATAAATAGTTGATGTTGCGGTTTCTAATAGTTTTCCAGTATCCATTGTTTTTTCTTGAAGAGTTATGGGGTAACTAGATAAAGTATCTTCTTCAACTTTATCAATATAGGCTTGCATACCACTTGATAAAGATAAAATAAGAGCAATACCTATAATACCGATGGAACCCGCGAAAGCTGTAAGAATAGTCCGACCTTTTTTAGTTAATAAATTATTTAAACTAAGAGATAGGGCGGTTGTGAATGACATATTTGTTTTACCTAGTTTATTTTCTTCAGGGCTTGTTTCTTCTTTTTTATAGGGGTTAGTGTCATCAGTAATATTACCATCTAACAGTTTAATAATTCGGGTCGAATAACTTTCGGCAAGTTCGGGATTGTGAGTTACCATGATAACTAGTTTTTCTTTAGATATTTCTTTTAGTAATTCCATGATTTGAATACTAGTTTTAGTATCTAGGGCACCGGTTGGTTCATCGGCAAGTAAAATATCAGGATTACCGACTAGAGCTCTTGCGATGGCAACTCTTTGCATTTGCCCTCCACTCATCTCGTTAGGTTTTTTATACATTTGATCTTCTAAACCAACATCTTTTAGGGCTTTTTTTGCTCTTTTTCTTCTTTCAGTTTTATTAATACCGGCGAGAGTTAAAGCTAATTCAACATTTTTTAATACAGTTTGATGGGGAATTAAGTTATAGTTTTGAAAGACAAAACCAATAGAATGATTACGATAATTATCCCAATCTTTATCTTTAAAGTTTTTGGTAGATTTACCATTAATTATTAAATCACCACTGGTGTAATTATCTAAACCACCAATAATGTTTAAAAGAGTTGTTTTACCACATCCCGATGGGCCTAAAATACTAACAAATTCCGTTTTACGAAATTTTAAAGTTAAACCCTTTAGGGCTTCAACAGAAGTAGTACCACTTAAATATTTTTTAGTTATTTTTTTAAGTTCTAACATATTTATCCTTTCATATCCTTATATTAAGGTTCATTAGAATTATATGAAAATAAAAGTATTTAGTCAAGTTAGTTTTTAGTTATTTTAACTTTATTTTAAAGGAAAAATGTGATATATTTTAAATAGTGGGAGATGTTTATGAAAAAAGTATGTTATAGTATATTTATTTTAATGTTAATAATTACTAGTAGTGCTTGTAGTAATAAGGATGAAAAAGAGGATAATATAAAGGAAGAAATTGTAAAGTGTAGTTCATTTTCACAAGTAGAAGAAGGAATGAATATAACTACAGAATATGAAATTAGATATAAAGGAGAATATGTTAGTAAAACCATAGTTACTGACAAAGCCGAAATAGAAGATGAAGATACGAGAGTAAATTACCGCGATATGGTAAATGCCATAAATGAAACTTATAATTATATAGATTATTATAAAACAGAAGTAACAATGGAAGGTAATGTTGTTAAAAATGTCATGGAGATAGATTATGAAAATATAAGTTTAGAGGGACTTAGAAAGGTATATCCACCCGTTAAGGGATATATTAATGAGGGAAAAGTTAAAAAAGATGATATAATTAAAGTATATGAAGACCAGGGCGCTATTTGTGAAAAGTAATAAGTTTGTAAAGTTAGAGAATATATTTTGTAATTTAGAATAAGTTGTTGTAAGATAAATAAAGGAGGAAAAATGGAAGAAATTATTGAATATGTAAAGGGTTGTTTATATGATACTTATGGTTTAAATGTTAAGTATAATGAAGATGTAATGGGTAGAGACGCGGCAATGAATAAAAATGCAGAAGTCTTAGATTTTATGAAAAGTAGTCCTGAAAATGAAAAGAAAATAGTTGATTATATTGTAAATTGGGGAATTAAACAAGTTCAAGATTATCAATATGTCGTTAATTTAGAAAATGTAAAAAAATTTATTAATACATCAAGTGCTGTGCCTCTTGCAAGAAAGATTTATGATAAAATTATTATGGAAGAAGAAGAGTCTTTAACCAGATAAAGGCTTTTTTATGAAAAAATTGGTTACAATTCACAGTCAAAAGATAGATAAATAAAAAATCTGTCTTTTTAAATGTTGGTAAGTAAAGAAAATAAAGGT
>CANQHE010000011.1 GCA_947623735.1 uncultured Bacilli bacterium | reverse complement strand
TTGATTTTAAGCGATTTTTTATATAGATAATATAATTAATCAAACTTGTTTAATTTAAAAAACTGTCCGTAGGTAAGTTAATTCTGAAAAAGAATTATTTAATGATTTTCCTAAAACTAAATATTTTAAATTAAAAGATATTTTTAATGATTTTTGGTATGACTTTTTAGATTTTGCTAAATCTAGAAACCTTAAAATTAGAAAAGTTGTTTTAAGAGATGTGGAACGAATGATGATTTGTAAAACTCCTCATTTAGGTTCTTCTACTTATCATTGTTCTGAATGTGGTAATACTTTATCTGTTTATAATACTTGTAAATCTAGATTTTGTAATTCTTGTGGAGTTAAATATGCTAAACAACGCTCCTTAAATATTGAATCTAAACTTCTTAATTGTAATCATCGTCACTTAGTATTTACTATTCCTGATAAACTTTGGCCTTTATTTTTGGAAGATAGAAAAAGATTAAACTTTATGTTTAAAGCTGTTAATTTAACTATTTCTTCTTGGTTTAAAGAACAATATAAAAATGAAAATTATAAACCTGGTTTTATTCTTACTCTTCATACTTTTGGTCGTGATGACAAATGGAATGTTCACATTCATTCTCTTTATTCTGAAATTGCTCTTGGTAATTCTAAGTCTAAAAAATTTGATTTTATCCCTTTTGATATGCTTCGTAAAAGATTCCAAAAAATTCTTCTTGATTTATTAGAAAAAGATATTGGTAAAGAAAAATTCCGAAAACTCAAAAATTGGGTTTATTCTACTTCTAACAATGGTTTTTATGTTAGAGCTAAAAAACATGAATTTCCAGATGTTAGAAAAGGAATTTCTTATATTTTACGTTATTGTGGTAGACCTTGCTTTGCTTCTTATCGTATAATAAATATTGATAACTCCAACTTTATCTCTTTTTGGTATCAAAGACATGAAGATGATAAATTTGTTGTTGAAAAAATACATATATTTGAATTTATTGCTAGACTTATTAGACATATTCCTGACAGACATTTTAAAACTATTAGATATTATGGTTTTTATGCTTCTCATAGTCATTCTCTTTATAATACTTGTAGATTATTAATTGATAAAATTAAATTACCATTTTATAAATCTCTTAATAAATGGCGAAACTTACTTATTTTATATTTTAATTTTGACCCTTTAAAATGTCCTTACTGTGGTTCTATCATGAAATTTGAATATGGTTAATTTTAGAAAGGAAGATAATTATGAAAAAGAAAAACGGAGAATTTATTGAATTTATTTGTCCAAAATGCAAAACTAAAGAAAGGATTCCCACCGAGATAGTTGAGATGCTTGATTATGCCGACCAAATCGATGTTGATACTTCTGTTCCTCCTCGATTTGATTGTGAAAAATGCGATGGTAAGATGGTTCCAATTTATTATATCGGTGCCAAAGGTAGAATTTACGAATATACAGAAGAATAATTAAAATTCACTTTAAAACTGAGTACTTTTTATTGTGCTCAGTTTTTTTATTTTTCTTATTTTTTATTTATTATTATCTAAAAGCAATTTCCTATAAGATAAAAAAATAAAAGTTTAAAATAATCTAAGTTCCCATATTTACTGGGAACTTATTACTTTTCTAATACTTATATAACTTAATCCAACAATAATAACTATATCTAATATTTCTGCAATAACTAAACTATACATACCTATATGTAATAATGATAATAAAGCCATAGAACCAAGTTTTACTATTATCGCTATAAAAGTTATTCCCATACAAGTTTTAAACTTTCCAAAGGCTTGTAAAACACTTTGCATCGGTCCTTCTAAATAGAATAAAACAAAGAAAGGTGCCAGTACTTTTATATAATTAGAACCACTTAAAGTATTATATAAAGTAAGTAATAATTTATTTCTAAATATAAATATCATACTTGAAAAAAATAAACCCACAATAAAAGAAAGTATCATCGCTTGTTTATATCTTCTTTTAACCATTTTCATATTATTTAAATAATAAAATTTTGATATTTCTGGAAGTAGGGAAGAAGATATTGCTTGAATAAAAAAAGAAGGCATAGCAAGTAATGATACTGAATAAGCATTATAAGCTCCATATTCTCTTAATATAAAGCTATTTGAATAACCTACCATAAGAAGAATATTAGTAAGAATAATAGGTTCAAAAAAGAAGCCAATATTCCCAATTAATCTTGCGGATACTGTCGGAATAGAAATGGATATTATATCTTTAGTAGTTGCTATATCTGGTTTTATATCTTGTTTTTTTATTTGAAACTTTTTGGGTAAAAAAACTAAAAAAGTAACAATTGAAGCTAGCTCACTTCCAATACTAATAAGAATTAAACCCAAAACTGAATATATAACACCTTTTTCTACTAAACTAGGAATAATAAGATATATTAAAATAATTCTAACTATTTGTTCTATAATATTAGAAATGGTATGGGGTACCATTTTTTGTTTTCCATAAAAATAACCCTTAAATATCGCGGATATTGAAACAAAAGGAAAAGTAAGAGCCATTGCTAGTATTAATATCTCGGCTCTTGGTTCTTTAAGTAATTTAACAGCTAAATAATTTTTAGTTAAAAAAGTAATTATAATAACGATTATATTAATAGCTAAAGTAATAAAAGTTGCACTTGTAATTATTTTAAAACTATTATGTTTTCCTTCACTAATAAGTTTTGATATTACAATCGGAAGTGATAAAGTGGCAATTGTAAGCATTAAAGAATAAGTCGGTGTAACTATAGAATATAATCCTATTGCTTCACTTCCTACCATTCTTGTATATATAATTCTAATAATAAATCCTAAAGCTTTTGTAATAACTCCCCCAAGCATTAATATAAAAGTTGCTGTTAAAAATTTATTATTTTTCATAACATTCTCTTTTCTAAATAAGATTTATAGTATATAATATATATATAAAATCTAAATAAAAATTATGCGAGGTTTACATGAATACAGAAATAAAATTTAAAACATTAGAAGAATTATATAATCGCTTACTTCCGGCCTTAAGAAGCTTAAAAAAAGAACTAACTAAAGATGGTTTAAGTTATATAACGGAAGTAGATATTTGGAATTATTTAAAAAATTATAAATGGCTTAGTTCCAAAGATTTAGATTTAAGTTGTATGGTAAATGATATTTTTTCTATAAATAAAGAAGATTTAAATGAATATGTCAAAATACAACTTAAAAATATTCCGCGTACTATAGATGGAGAAGAAATATAAATGAAAACATACAATGAAGAACCAATTACTTTTGATTTAATCTATGATGAAATAAAAGATAATATTAAAGATACTAAAGATTTATTATTAATTAAAGAAGCTTATAAATTTGCTTATGAAAAACATAAAGGTTTAAAACGTTTAAATGGCGAGGATTTTATTACTCATCCCCTTCATGTGGCTAAAATTGTCAATGATTTAAATGCTGATACTCAAACTATTATTGGGGCTCTTTTACATGAAGTAATGAATAATGGGGAAACTATTCTAAGTGAAATTACGGAAAAGTTTGGCGAGAATGTCGCGACCATTGTTGATTCAATTACTAAAATTAATAAACTAGAATTAGTTGATGATTCTGAATATAGTGCTATATATTTAAGGAAAGTTCTAGTTGGACTTGCAACCGATGTTCGAGTAATATTAATTAAACTTGCTGATAGATTACATAATATGCGAACTAATTATGCGATAAATCCCAAAAAACAAAAAGCGAAAGCCTATGAAACTCAAGCTGTTTTAATTCCTATTGCCCATCGTTTAGGTATTAATTCTATTAAAAGTGAATTAGAAGATTTATGTTTATATTATACTAAACCTGATGTTTATAACGATATTTTAGAAAAATTAAATGATACCCGCGATGAATTAAATGAATCTTTAAAAGATATGGAAGAAAGTATTATTGATATTTTACAAAGCCAAGGTCTAAAGTTTAAAATCAAAGGTCGGGTTAAAAGTGTTCATTCTATTTATAATAAATTATCTAAAGGTAAAAAATGGAATGAAATATATGATATTTTAGCTCTTAGAGTAATATTAGATAAAGTAAGTGATTGTTATACCGCGGTTGGTTTAGTTCATTCCAAATATCGTCCTATTCCTAATCGTTTTAAAGATTATATTGCGATGCCTAAAGCCAATATGTATCAAAGTTTACATACGACTGTTTTTGGCGTTGATGGTCATTTATTTGAAATCCAATTCCGGACTTTTGAAATGGATGAAATCGCCGAAAAAGGGGTTGCCTCTCACTGGTCTTATAAAGAGCATGGCACTAAAAAAGTGCAAAATATCATGGAACAAAAACTTGAAATGTTCCGCAATTTAATTGAAACGCAAGAAGATGTCGATGATACTTCTTTTGCTAGTTCTGTTAATAGTGATATGCTTGCCGAAATGATTTATGTTTTCACGCCCAAAGGTGATGTAGTAGAACTTCCTCGCGGGGCAACTCCTGTTGATTTTGCTTATCGGATTCACTCCGATGTGGGGGATAAAACAACGGGAGCGATAGTAAATGATTTTATTGTTCCTCTAAATCATGAATTAGATAATAATGATATTGTAAAGATTAAAACAAGCCCTAATAGTACTCCAAATAAAGATTGGTTAGGATTTGTCAAAACTAGTCAAGCCAAAAACAAAATCAAATCTTATTTTAGTAAACAAGAGCGGTTATCCATGATTGAAAAAGGTAAAAACATCTTAGAAAGAGAACTTCGTAAACAAAAATTATCTTTTAATGATATCATGAATGATGAAAGTCTAAAACGTATTAAAAACATCTTAAAATTAGAAGATTTAGAAGATATCTATTTATCTATTGGTACTCTAAGATATACATCTGGTTATATTATTAATATTGCTCTTGGAACGGAAGAAAACATTGAAGATGCTCTAATTGAAAAAGTAAATAATCGTCCTAGTCTTAATAATAACTATAAAAATGATATTATAGTTTCTGGTCTTCCTGAGATTTTAGTCAATATTGCTAAATGTTGTAAACCTGTAAAAGGGGATAACATAATTGGCTATGTAACTAAAGGGGAGGGGGTTACTGTTCATAATCGCAATTGCCCTAATATTAGTAATAATACCGAAAGATTAATTAATGTTTCTTGGAATGAACAAGCTATTTCTACTTATCTTACTGATTTATATATCGAAACTGAAAATAATAAAAATTATCTAACTGATATTATTGCTACTTTAACTAAAAGAGGCATATATGTTGATAGTATTAAAACTAAAGAATATCCTCAAAGTTACTTATATGAAACCACTTTAAAAGTTAAAGATAAAATAGAATTAGATAAAGTAATTCTTGATTTTGAAAATCTTCCATTTATTATTAATGTAAGGAGAAATAAATAATGCGTGTAATAATTCAAAGAAGTAAAAAAAGTAAAGTATCAGTTAATAATGAAATTATTGGTGAAATACCCTTTGGCATGGTTATTTTAGTTGGTTTTACAACTGGTGATAATGAAAAGATTATTGAAAAAATGGTGAGTAAAATTGTAAAACTCCGAATTTTTGATGATGAAAATGGTATCATGAATAAATCCATATTAGATATTAAAGGTTCTATTTTATCCATTAGTCAGTTTACTTTATATGCGAATACTAAAAAAGGTAATCGTCCTTCCTATGTCGCGGCCTTAAATGGGGAAGAAGCTATCAAACTATATGATTTATTTAATCAAAAATTAAATAATTATGTCCCAGTTGCCATCGGTAAATTTGGTGCTGATATGGAAGTTTGTATTACGAATGATGGTCCGGTTACAATTGCTATGGAGGAATATGAAAGAGAAAATTAAAGCCGAATTAGAATATTTTAGTCTTAAATATGAGACTCGTGATTATTTTTTAAAACTAAGTGCGAGCCTTGCCAATTTATATATTAATTTTTTTGAACTATATAATAAAGATTTTACATATAATAATAGTACTCTAAAAGAAACTAAATTAGATTTATCCCAATTTATTATCAACGAAAAAGATTTGCGCTACTTAGATTATGCGAATAATGATATCATGCTTTATTTAGATGCTTCATCTTATTTAATCGCCGATTTAAAAGGTAATGTGACGAAATTAGTTATAAATGGCAAAGAAAAGACTTTAATAACTAAAATAAATTATCAAGATTTATTAAATAATCTTGCCCAAAAGTATGGTCTTAGTGTTCCTTCTAGAGCTTTAAACGCCATTAATGAAAGATTATATTTAACTTCTCTTATCTATCACTATGCTTTCTATCTTATTAGTGAGAATAAAAGAACCAAACAGGGTTATAAAGCGGGTATGTTTAAAAATGCTTATCATGACATAATCGCGATAAGTGAGACTAAACTTCAAAATCTAACAGACAGCGAAAAAAATAAATTGTCGCGTTAAAATTCTTGACTAATTAACATTATTATAATAAAATACTAATAGAGTTTTTTTCTAAGGAAGACGAAGTATAATTAGTAATTCTTTTATAGAGAGGGCTTGAATGCTGCAAAAAGCCTAAAGAATCTAATTAGAAAGACAGCTTCTAATATTAGAAAACGCCTAATCGCGATAAAAATTAAAAGCGTACTTAGTAAAGTAAGGTGGCACCGCGGGTTTTAACTCGTCCTTACGCTTGCTAAGTTTTTTTATTTAAAAGGAGGACAATATGTCAAAAATTATCACTGGCTCTAATGCCAAATATTACAACCATTTTAAAAAGATCTGGCAAGAAATTTGTAATTTATATAATTACGAATATGTAGGAATTTCTACTAATTTAACTATTGAGGATTTAGCTTCAGAAATTAAGAATCTAAAAACTAATAAGTTTTATACTGATGATTCCAAACTTTTTGGGGTTATTACTAAAGATACCAGTGCTGAATCCCTTACAGAAGTGATAACTTTATGTTATCGCACACTTGAATGTTTAGGAATTGAAGATATTAGAGCATTCATTAATCCCACCAAAATTAAAGATGAAAAGACTTTTGATGAATATATATTATACTTAGATATTGATTATGAATATACGTCTAAAAATAATGATTTCTTTAAAATTGTTTATGAAGATAAAACTTTAGTTGAAGGATTTATTGCTGATAATTATCTTGCTTTTACTCTTAATATTCCGGATATTATTAGTATTTTATCCAAGGAAAATAAAATGCCTGATGACTTATTAGATGTTATTATTATGGCTTCAACTTTAGAAGAAAAAGTAAAAGCTTTAACTCTTATCCAAGATCTTCGTTGGTCTGATACTAAATGTGAATTTACTCCTAAAGATACCGATATTAAATCGCGCTTTTTAATCACGATAAATGAAGAAGATCTAAAAAAAGGTTTACTTAAAGTAAAAGATAATGTGACCAATGAAATAACAGAAGTAGATGAAAACGAAATAATTGATTATATAATTAGTAATTTATAAAAGGAGCGAAAACTTATGGATTTAAAAGATTTATTAGAAAATATCAAAGATTATGAAGGAAAAGAAATAACTATTGAAGGTTGGATTAAAAATCATCGTGATGGTAAAACTTTTGGTTTTATTGATTTTTCTGATGGTACCTGTTTTAATCATTTGCAAATAGTTTATGATGATACCTTAAAAAACTTTAATGAAATTAAAACTTTTCTAGTGGGAAGTGCGATTAAAGTAAAAGGGACCATTGTAAAATCAAGTGGTAAACAAGATTATGAATTAAAAGCCCAAAGCGTCACTTTACTAGGGTCTTGTCCTGAAGATTATCCTATCCAACCCAAAAGACATACTCGCGAATTTTTAAGAGAACAAGCTTACTTGCGACCCCGAACTAATCTTTTTCAAGCCGTCTTCCGGATCCGGAGTGTGGCCGCGTTTGCTATTCACACTTATTTCCAAGAACGAGGCTATGTCTATCTTCATGCCCCTCTTATAACCGCGAGTGATTGTGAAGGAGCCGGGGAAATGTTTCAAGTAACGACTCTCCCTTTAGAAAAGTTAGATAAAACTAAAGAAATCGATTATAGCAAAGACTTTTTTGGTACCAAAACTGGTCTTACCGTAAGTGGGCAATTAGAAAGCGAAACTTTTGCCCTAGCTTATAAAAAAGTTTATACTTTTGGTCCTACTTTCCGGGCCGAAAATTCCAATACCAAAACTCATGCCGCGGAATTTTGGATGATTGAACCGGAAATAGCTTTCTGTAATTTAGAAGGGGATATGGATATCATGGAAGATATGTTAAAATATATTGTTAGATATGTTTTAACTAAATGTCCTGATGAAATAAATTTCTGTGATAACTTTGTTGAACATGGCTTAAAAGCCAAACTAGAAAAATTACTTACAAGCAAATTTACGAGAATCGACCATGAAGAGGCGATTAAACTCTTAAAAGAAGCTGATGTTAAATGGGAATTTACTCCGGAATATGGTGAGGATATAGCAAGAGAACACGAAAAATATCTAACTGAATATTTTAATGGTCCTGTTTTCATTAAAAATTGGCCTAAAGACATTAAAGCATTCTATATGAAACAAAACCCTGATGGTAAAACGGTTGCCGCGGTTGACTTAGAAGTACCTGGCGCTGGTGAATTAATGGGTGGCAGTGAACGTGAAGAAAATTACGACAAATTAATGTCTCGTATGGTTGAACTTCATATGGACCCTAAAGCTATGGAATGGTACTTAAATTTAAGAAGATTTGGTGGTTGTGTTCATTCGGGTTTTGGTATGGGCTTCGAACGTTTATTAATTTATCTAACCGGTGTAGATAATATTCGCGATGTAATCCCATACCCGAGAACTCCTAAATCATGTAATTATTAGAAAGAAGGATAAAAAATGAAAAAATATAACAATGGTGAATTTAGATTAAAAGATATTGATCAAACTTATACTGTTTATGGTTGGGTTAATAAAAGAAGAGATATGGGTGGTGTCATATTTGTTGATTTACGAGACCGAAGTGGTTTTTTACAAGTAGTCTTTAATCGCGAATTTTTAAAAGATGATTTTGCCCTTGCTGAATCTCTTCGTAATGAATTTTGTATTAAAGTAACTGGTAAGTTAATCAAAAGAACTCCGGATATGATAAATCCGAAAATTCCAACTGGTGAGATCGAATTAATGGTCGAAAATTTAGAAATTTTAGGGGAAGCTGATCCTGTTCCCTTTAATATTTATGAAGATAAAGTCTTAAATGAAAATATTGCTTTAAAATATCGTTATTTAGATTTACGAAGAGAAAGCCTTCAAAAAAATATCATCATGCGTTCTAAAATAGCAAGTGCAGTTAGAAATTATTTAAATAATAATTATTTCTTAGAAATTGAAACACCAATTTTATGTAAATCAACTCCCGAAGGGGCAAGAGACTATATTGTTCCTTCCCGTATTAATCCTGGTTCTTTTTATGCTCTTCCTCAAAGTCCTCAAATATTTAAACAATTATTAATGTTAAGTGGCTTTGAAAGATATTTTCAAATTGCTAAATGCTTTCGAGATGAAGACTTAAGAAGTGATCGCCAACCGGAATTTACCCAAATTGATATGGAAATGAGTTTTGCGAACGATGAAGATATCATGACTTTAACTGAAGATATGCTTCATTATGTTGTAAAAGAAATTAAAGGCCTTGATTTACCTAAATTTCCTCGTATCACTTGGCAAGAGGCAATGGATAAATATGGCTCTGATAAACCAGATACTCGTTTTGAAATGTATTTAGAAGATTTAACGGATATCTTAAAAGATACTAATATGAATGTTTTTAGAACATCTATTGAAAATGGTGGGATTGCTAAATGCTTAATCGTTAAAAATAATGGTAATAAATATTCGCGTAGTGATATTGAACACATGATAGATTTTGTTAAAATATATGGTGCTAAAGGTATGGCTTGGCTAAAATATGATGATGATAAATTTAATGGTGTTATCGCGAAAAACTTAGAAGATGAAAAACTAAAAACGATGCAAGAAAGATTTGGTATTACCAATAATGATTTAGTTTTAATTATTGTTGATAAACCATCTATTACTTATGCATCTCTTGGCGCTTTAAGACTAAAAATTGGAAATGAATTAAACTTAATTGCTAAAGATAAACTTAATTTCCTCTGGGTTACCGATTTCCCAATGTTTGAATATAGTGAAACTGAAAAAAGATATAAAGCGATGCATCACCCTTTTACTATGCCTAAGAATATCGATAAAATTACGACTGATCCAGCGAATGTTTTAAGTGATGCTTATGATATTGTTTTAAATGGCTATGAACTAGGTGGTGGTTCTGTTCGTATTCATAATCCTAAAACGCAAAAAATAGTTTTTGATGCTTTAGGTTTAACGGAAGAAGATATTAAAAACAAATTTGGTTTCTTTATTGAAGCCTTTAAGTATGGGGCTCCTCCTCATGCTGGCTTAGCAATAGGCTTAGAAAGATTTACGATGCTTATGGCTGGAACTGATAATATTAAAGATGTTATTGCTTTTCCCAAAACGCAAAGTGCTTCTGATTTAATGAGTGAAGCTCCAAGTCTTGTAAGCGAAGATCAATTACAAGAATTAGGTATTAAATTAGATCTAAAAAAAGATGAATAGGATGTGAAAATATGAGTAAATTTACCAAAGAAATGGTTGACGATTATGCTGAAAAATTATTAATTGGCTTAACTCCTGAAGAAAATAAAATGGTTTTAGATGAATTTGAAGCAATCGATAAAAGCATTGATAACATAAATAAAATTAAAGATATCAGTAGTGCTACTCCTATGACTCATGCCTTAGATGATTTTGTCTTTAATTTAAGAGAAGATATCGCGGAAGATTCTATTCCGATTAATGATGCCCTAAGAAATGCCGGGGCTATTGAAGGAAGAGAAATAGAAGTACCAAAGGTGGTGGATTAATATGTGCATGGAAAAAAGTATTAGTGAGTTACACGAATTATTAAAAAAAGGCGAAGTAACAAGTAGTGAACTAGTAAGTGCAAGTCTTAAAAAATCTCATGAAATCCAGGCTAAATATAATGCCTTTGTAACTATTTGTGATGATGCTGAAGGTGGTACAGTAACAGATGAACTTGTAAGTGGTATTCCTTTTGGTGTTAAAGATAACTATTCTACTAAAGATGTATTATCTACTGGTTCTTCCAATACTCTAAATAATTATGTTCCTTTTTTTACCGCGACTGTCGTTGAAAATTTATTTAAAAAAGGCGCCATCATGGTTAATAAAACTGTTTTAGATGAATTTGGTATGGGTGGTACCGGAACTACTGGTCATACGGGGATTGTTAAAAACCCTTGGGACCCTAAAAGAATGTGTGCGGGTTCTTCAGCGGGTTCTGCTTGTGCTGTCGCAAGTGGTGTTTATCCTTATGCACTTGGAAGCGATACAGGAGATTCTATCAGAAAACCCGCCGCTTTCTGTGGTATTGTTGGCTATAAACCTACTTATGGTCTGCTTTCTCGTTATGGCCTATTTCCATTTGCATCCTCCCTAGACCATGCTGGTGTTTTAACAAGAAGTGTTTTAGATGCGGCGATTGTAGCTGATGCGATGAAAGGAATCGATGCCAAAGACATGACTAGTTGGGATTCTAAAGATATTAATTTAACTAAATCTTTGACGGGTACTGTAAAGGGTAAAAAATTATTTTATATTAAAGAAATCGCGGATGTTGAAAACTATCCTCATGCCACTCAAGAATTAAAAGAACATCTTGCTAATTTTAAAAATGTTTTAAAAAACTTCGAAAAACTAGGGGTTAAAGTAGAAGGCGTAAGTATTGACCAAACTCTTTTAAATGCGATACCTTCAGTTTATGTTATTTTATCTTGTGCGGAAGCAACCTCGAATATGTCTAACTTAACCGGTATTATCTTTGGCCCTCGCGGTAAATCCACGAAAATAACCGAAATGATGAAAGAACATCGAACTTTAGGATTTTCTCCTTTAATTAAACGAAGATTTGTTATTGGTTCTTATATTCTTCAAAAAGAAAATCAAGAACGATACTTTAAAAATGCTCAAAGAGTAAGAAGATTAATCGTTGATAAAATGAAAGAATTATTTAAAACTTATGATGGTCTAATTTTACCAGTATCAAGTGGCCCGGCTAAATTCTTTGATGAAGGCGATGATGCGATTGATGAAAATACTAATGTCTTAGAAGAACACTTACAAATTGGTAACTTTGGTGGTTTCCCATCTATTACGATACCTGATGGTTTTATAAATGATTTACCAGTAGGCATTAATATTACCGGTAATTGTTATGATGATGCTAATGTTTTAAATATTGCTTATGCTTTAGAAAGTACAATGAATTATAAAAATCAAATTGCAAGGGAGGTCAAATAATGAAAAAACAAATCGCAGTAATTGGTCTTGAAATGCACTGTGAATTAAAAAGTAATTCCAAAGTCTTTTCTCCGGCTAAAAACTCTTATAGTGAAATTCCCAATTCTAATATCGCTCCTGTTGATATGGCTTTTCCTGGCACTCTTCCGGTAGTTAATAAAAAATGTATTGCTGATGCTCTAAAAATGAGTATGGCTCTAAACTGTAAACAACCAGAATATATGTATTTTGACCGTAAAAACTATTATTATCCAGATTTACCTAAAGGTTATCAAATAACTCAGATGGCTGATCCTGTTGGTGTTGATGGTAAAATAGAAATTGAAGTAAATGAAAAATTAGTTCCCATCTATATTCATGATATTCATTTAGAAGAAGATGCGGCAAGTCTTGACCATTACTTTGATACCTCAACTATCGATTATAATAGAGCGGGCGTTCCTCTTCTTGAATTAGTAACCGAGCCCTGTATGCATTCGGCGGAAGAAGCTGTTGCTTTCCTAGAGCATATGCGTGATGTCTATAAATATTGTGATGTCTCTGAAGCTGATACTAAAAAAGGGCAAATTCGTTGTGATGTAAACATTTCTATCATGGATGAGGATGCAACATCTTTTGGTACTCGGGTTGAAGTTAAAAACGTCAATTCCTTCGGTGGAGTATATGATGCGATAAATTATGAAATAAAAAGACAAACAGAACTTAAAGAACAGGGTCGTTACAATGAAGTAGAACAGGAAACAAGACGTTGGGATGAAGATTCGATGCAAACTATTCATATGCGTAGTAAAGTCGATGCTATTGATTATAAATACTTTATTGAACCCAATATTCCTAAATTTAAAATAACCTCTGAATGGAAAGAAGAACTTAAAAAAGAAATACCCCGTCTTCATTTAGAAAGAAAATATGATTATATTAATAATTATAATCTAAGTAATTATGATGCGACAATTCTTGTTAAAGATAAAGCAACATCAGATTATTTTGAAGAATGCTTAAAACTAGGAATAGATGCTAAAACAGCCTCTAACTGGATAACTACTCAAATATTAGGTTATATCAATAAACATGAATTAGATATTAAAGATTTATTCTTAACCCCAAAAAGATTAAAAGATTTAACTGATAGTATTAAAACTGGTACAATAAGTAGTAAACAAGCTAAAGATATATTCTTTAAAGTAATTGAAACTAAAAAAGAAATAAAAGAATTTATTAGTACTGATAATGCTCAAATAAGTGATAAAGATACTTTAACTTCTATAATTGAAGAAATAATTAATAATAACGAAACTCAAGTAAATGATTATAGAAATGGTAAAACTAATCTCTTTGATTATTTTGTTGGTCAAGTAATGAAATCTACAAAAGGTAAAGCTAATCCCGTTTTAACTAAAGAAATATTAAAAGAAAAATTACAAGGGGGCTGAGTGGAAATGAATAATTTCTATTCAGTCCTTTTTAGTTTATTATAAAAAAATAAAAAGTCTCGAAATCATAAGACTTCAAGACAAATTTTTGATACAATCTAATTGACGAAAGAAGATGTATCATGTAAATTATTTTAACACAAAAAAGTCAATTTTCATAGTTTCCTCAATAAAATTCTAAGAGGAATTTAAAAAAATAATAAATTTCTTAAAATTTTGAATAAATCTAAAATTGAAAATATAACAAAAAATCTTAATTAGTACAAGCGAAAAAGGATACATAGTTCATTTAATTTGATGGCAACTACTATTTATAGCTTTGCATATTTAAAAGAAAAAAATGCTGAGAGGAAATTATTCATTTCCACTCAACCCCTTTTTAAATTATAAAAAATACGTAAATAGTAACATTAATCTTGAAATATTATCAATAATATTGTATACTTTTAGTATGATAGATAGTAATACAATATGTATATAAAATAAATGCTAAGTTTTGCTAAGCTTTGTCGAATGTAATGAAATAATATAATATATATTGTAAACTAACTAGTAAAAGGAATGATATTAGATGAAAAAGAGTATATTTATTATTATTTTAATAGTTATAGTAGGAAGTATATTTTACTATATATATCCAAAAAGTGAATTAGAAACTAAAGAAGTAACAGCAAATATTTTAAATACAGAAAATAGTATGGCTATTTATTTAAAAGGTGAAGATAATAGATATCATCAAATAAGTGCTATACCTACAGATGGTAATTATGTTTTAAATGAAACAGAAACATATTGTACAGAGCCAAATGATGAAAGTAATAAATTAACAGGAAGAGTAACATATGACAGTGATACCAAAACATTAAGTGTTTCAACATTAACAAAGAAGAATACTAAATGTTATTTATATTTTGATAAATCGCCAACAAGTAAAGAAGTGTTAAAGAATGTTCTAAAACAAGAATCAAATGGTCAGGTAGATAGTTTTACCGGCCCAAGTTGTGAATCAAATTTAGATACTTGTGGTGGAACCATGTCTTCAGCTAATATGAAACAAAACGGTATATATGAAGCAGAAGATGATTATGGGATAAGTTATTATTATAGGGGAGCAGTTGATAATAACTGGGTTAAGTTTGGTACAACAACAAGTGGCGAAGATCAAGGCGATATTTGGTGGCGAATCATTCGAATAAATGGAAATGGAAGTATTAGATTAATATATGCTGGAACATATGCAAGTGGAAAAACACCATCTGCTAGTGATGCTAGAGGTGAAAAAAATTTAATAGCTTCTAAAATAAATGGCTCATATTCACGATTAGTAGCATTTAATAAAAAATATAGAGATAATAAATATGTAGGTTATATGTATAATAATACTCCAGAAGTATCAACAAGTCATGATGAAGCTCATAAAGTAAATAGCAATAGTGAAAAGAGCACTATATTAGAACAAATACAATTATGGTGGGATCAAACAAATCTTGGAACATTACAAAATACTTATATAGACACAGACGTAGGATTCTGTAGTGATACCCAAGTTAATAACACAACTGAAAAATGGACGAGTTACGATACAAAGACAGGCTATGGATATCAAGCAACAACATATGCAGCATATAGACGTATAATGTTTAATGGCTCAAATCCAACATTAAAATGTGGAATAAACCCAAATACAAAAGAAATTGATAAAGAAGCCCAAAAAAGAGATTTGTATACAGTTACAACAGCCCAACCAACAAAAACATTAACTAGTACAGTCGAAGGAAATAATGCCTTACCAATTCCAGTAGGATTAATAACCATCGATGAAGTAATATTTGCAGGAAGTTATGGAAGGACAACGAACGCTATATATTGGTTATCCGCAAACCCAGGCTATTGGACCATGACTCCGGGTGACTTTAGCACTAATGAGGATGCTCGCACATTTTATATTGACTTTGAGGGAGCTCCTAGCTATACCAACGTAAACTATGATACAAGGGGTATCCGTCCAGTAATAAATCTCAAGTCTAATACAACATTTACTTTCGATAATAATGAACCAGCAGGAACCCCAACTAATCCATACATCGTAAATACAGATATATAATACTTGCTCATGTTGCTTTTAATCTATACATGGGCAAGATGAAATTCCACGAGGAGATTATTCTCCTCAATTTTTTTGCATAAATTTGACATACAAACATATGAGTAGTATAATTATAACCATCAAATGTAATGCATATACATAAAAAAAGGAGTTGTATAAAAATGAATAATAAAAAACAAACAATTATAATTATAATTTTAGGCTTATTATTATTTATCGCGGTATCTATAATTATCTTTTTAATTACTAAAAAAGAGCCAGTATTAAAAGAAATAAGTGGTACTATCATAATCACTGATAAAGACTATTTAATGTTAGAAACACCTGAAGAAGACTATATAATTAGTAATTTTAAAGGAAGTTATAATGTTGGTGATACTGTAAAATTCTATTATAAAGAAAAAGATTTAAATACTAAAAATAATCCTAAAGTAGTTAATGTAAGTGATGAAGATTTAATTAAAGTAGCTAGTATTGATACTAATAATGAAAATAATTCTAATAAAGAATCTAATAATGAAGAAACTAAAACTGATAATAATATAACTTCAAATAATAGTAATAATACTAATAATAGTGTAACTCCACCCGCTACTAATAATAACGAATCTAGTCAAAATAACAATAATAACAGTAATTCTAATACTAATACTAGTAATAATAATTCTTCTAATAAAGAAAATAATAATCAAGCTAATAATAATCCATCTCAAAATGAAAGTGCTGATACCGCTGTTATAAATTATTTTAATGATTATAACAGTAAAATAGCCAGTACCCCTAAAGGAAGTATTGCAAGTTCTGTTAAATCTGGTTTTGTAACTATTATTGATTTTCTCTTCTATGATGGAACAATTAAAGGCTATCATTTTAAAGATTTAACTTCTAGTGCTAAATTAAAAGTCTTATCTATGGCAATGTATTTTGATAATAAAATCGAAGAATATTTTCCGGGATATAAAGAAAGTATTAGTAATACCGCAAATAAAGTATATACTAATCTTAAAAGTAAAATTGTAAGTGTTTACCTAAATTTAACTACTAGTATTTGTAATAGTAATCTTGATTTATGTGCCAGTGCTAAAGAAAACTTTGGCGAACTTAAGAAAAACTTTGGTCTTACTTGGAGCTTACTAAAGGATATCGCGGGTGATGGTCTATCCAGTCTTAAAAATTGGTACGAAATCTGGCGTGAAAGTTAAATGTATCTCAAAAAAGAGTTTAACAAGATAAAGTAAAACTCTTTTTTTTAATATTCTCTTGTGTTATAATTAAATATAGTAAAGGCGAGTTGATGTAGATGATATTTGGTAAAATTCTTTATATAAGTGATAATATAGCCCATGTTGAAAATATAAGTAAAGATACTATTACCGCTGATTTAATGAATATTCATGTCGTATTTGAAGATAATGACCAAAGAATACTTGGCGAAGTAGTTGAACTTAATAATGACGAAATAAAAATTCGTTTTTTAGGCGAATTTGTAGGTACTAGATATGTTAATGGTGTTATAAGAAAACCCTTATTATCCAGTAAAATAAGAGTTATAAATGGGGAAGAACTTCTTGAAATTGTTGGTCGCCTAAGTGATAAAAGTTTTGTTTTAGGAACTAGTGCTACATATAAAGGCTTTCAAATCTGTCCCGATATTAATAGTTTATTTTCTAATCATTTAGCTATCTTTGGTAACTCTGGTTCTGGTAAATCATGTGGTGTCTCTCGTATTATTCAAAATATCTTTAATAATCCTAAAATGACTACTTATAATGCCAATATGTTTTTCTTTGATGCTTATGGTGAATATAAGAATGCTTTTAGTTCTTTAAATAAAATAAATCCTAGTTACAATTATAAATTTGTTACTACTAATCCTCAAGAACCCACGGATTATTTACTAAAAATCCCGGTAAATTTACTTACATTAGATGATGTTGCCTTACTTTTACAAGCAAGTACTCATAGTCAGTTACCAATTCTTGAACGTAGTATTAAATATGCTAAAATATTCTCTAGTGAAGGGGAAGAAGTAAATCGTTATAAAAATCATTTAATTGCTAAAGCTTTAATTGCTATTTTATTTAGTAATATGACTACTAGTTATAAGAAAAATGAAATATTTAAAGTAATTGAAGTATGTCATACTAAAGAATTTAACTTTGATTCTGTTATTCCTGGTCTTGGTTATACTCGTTCTTTTAGTGAATGTTTTGAAATCGATTCTAATGGTAATTTTGGGGAATCAGTCTTAATCACCGAATATATCTTAAAACATATTGATGAATCTATTGAAGAAATAAAAGTCCCTGAACATAGTTATTACACTTTAAAAGATCTTGCGAATGCCTTAGAGTTTACTTTAATTAGTGAAGGTTTCCAAGGTAATCAAGCTATGTATAATGAAGCGATGATTTTACAAGTTAGATTAAATACTATTATCAGTGGTCCTGTAAATAATTATTTTGATGGTTCTAAATATACCAGTACTAAAGATTTTATTGATGAGTTATGTCAAAAAGATAATGGTCGGGCCCAAATAGTTAATATAAATCTTGAAGATATTGATGATGCTATTGCGAAAGTTATCGTTAAAATAATATCGAAGTTATTATTTGATTATTGTAAATCTTTAAAGGAAAGAGCGAGTATGCCTTTTCATTTATTCCTAGAAGAAGCTCATAGATATATACAGCAAGATACTGATACGTTTTTACTTGGTTATAATATCTTTGACCGTATTGCTAAAGAAGGTCGTAAATATGGCGTTATGCTTGATATAATAAGTCAAAGACCTGTCGAAATAAGTGATACTGTTATTGCTCAATGTTCTAACTTTTTAATCTTTAAAATGACCCACCCGAAAGATATTAAATATATTGAAGAAATGCTTCCTAATATCAGCGCGGATGTTATTGAAAAGCAAAAAGTATTACAACCAGGTAACTGTGTTGCCTTTGGTTCCGCTTTTAAAATCCCGATGATTTGTAAATTAGAGATGCCAGACCCAATGCCATATAGTACTAACTGTAATGTTTCTGGTTGTTGGAAAACCGAAGCTAGTGCTAATACTGTATCAAGTAATACTCCAATCGCTAATAATTATGTAACTGAAGGAGTAAATACTAATACTCTTGAAAATAATATTAATGCATCAAACCAAAATACGGACTTTAATTATCAAACATCACCAAATAATGTGCCTAATTTAAATAATGTTTGACAAACATAAATATTTATGATAATATTAGATTGTACAAGAAATTGTATATAAAAAGCGGTGATTCCCACCATAAGAGGAAATAATAAAAGCGTGTGATTCCCACCAATAAAAAGAGGAAATTAATAAAAGCGGTGAACCCTACCATTAAACGGGATTTAAAAAAGCAAATTAGAGAGCACACTCTAATTTTTTTGTCTTATAGGAAATTGCTTTTAGATAAGAATAAATAAAAAATAAGAGAAATAAAAAAACTGAGCACACCAAAAGTACTCAGTTTTAAAGTGAATTTTAATTATTCTTCTGTATATTCGTAAATTCTACCATTGGCTCCGATATAATAAATTGGAACCATTTTACCATCGCATTTTTTACAATCAAATCGAGGAGGAACAGAAGTATCAACATCGATTTGATCGGCATAATCAAGCATCTCAACTATCTCTGTGGGAATCCTTTCTTTAGTTTTGCATTTTGAACAAATAAATTCAATAAATTCTCCGTTTTTCTTTTTCATAATCTCCAAATGAAAATTAGCAGATTATTAAAAATAGCATAATTTTGTATTGACTTAATTTATATAAGTATGGTATATTACAAATCGAGTAGTGCCTAGAAAACTTTTGAAGCTCTAGGTCATTTAGAACCTAGTTTTGATAACTAGGTTTTTATATACTATTTTAGATAATTGCTTGTACTTTAAAGCTTTTTGTTTTCAAGCATCAAAAATCTTTGACATACATGGCGAACATTTGTTATAATAATATTAAGGAAGGGATGATTAAAAAATGAAAAAATTTACGATTGTACAAGTAGATTATCACTACTGTAATTATTTAAGAGAATTTGATAAGAAAGTATGCTATAATTCTGGAGCTAAACGTACACGCCCATTTGTAGGCATATTATTTAATGTCGAAGGGCTAGAATATTTTGCTCCTTTATCTAGTCCTAAAGCCAAGCATCAAAAAATGAAAAACGCTATAGATTTTATGAAAATCGCCGGTGGTATTCTTGGGGCTATTAATTTTAATAATATGATACCAGTTAATAATAATTGTTATGAAGTCTTAAATTTAGATGAAATGCCTAGTGAATCTCACTATTATCAATTATTAAGTTTACAATTATATTGGCTTAATCGCAATAATAGTAAAGTAAGAAATAAAGCTGAATATTTATATAAAGGTTATAAAAATAAAACATTAGATAATAAAGTCTTAATACGTTGTTGTAATTTCCCTTTATTAGAAGAAAAATGCTTATCTTATAATTTAGTTACTAATTAAATTATCAAATTATCATAATTATCTTGAATAATAAATATTACTTATGATATAATAATAATACCTGAAGGATATAGTTTATTTTTAAATAAAACCGACTATGAGATTATTTAGGGAGAATAATTACATATGGAGTTGAATGCTGGTCTTGATTTGCCAGAATCCAGAAGTATGTATGTTTCTTACCACCTGCGAGTGCGCGGGATTTTATTCTCAAAGTAGACTTTCCTTCGGGCATTTTATTTGCTATAATTTAAATGGTGATAAATTATGGATGAACGTCTCTTAAGTTTAATAAATGAAACCAACTTATTAAAGATAAAAAAAGCTAATATCTTGCTAGTAGGTCTAGGTGGAGTAGGGGGCTTTGCTTTAGAAGCCTTAGTTAGAACCGGATTTTCTAATCTAACGATTATTGATGGTGATAAAATAGAATTATCTAATTTAAATCGCCAAATAATATCTAATCAAAATAATCTAAATGAGAGAAAAGCGGAAGTTGCTAAAAAAAGGGCTTTAAGTATTAATCCTGATCTAAATATTAAAGCTTTAGATGTTTTTTTAACAGAAGATAATTTTAATCAATATATAAATGATAATTATGATTATATTATTGATGCTTGTGATGATATTAAGATAAAAATAAGTCTTATAAAATATGCTTTAAATAAAAATATTAAAATAATTACGTGTCTTGGAACCGGAAGGAAATTAAATCCCGCAAAACTTACTATTACGACACTTAATAAAACCTTTAATGACCCCCTTGCTAAAAAGCTTCGCACTAACTTAAAAAAAGAAGCAATACCTCTAAATATTCCTGTTGTCTGGAGTAGTGAAGAAGCAAAAAATACTCTAAATAATATTGGAAGTGCCATCTTTGTTCCTTCCGTCGCGGGTATAATGCTTGCTAATTACGTATTCTTAGATATATTAAAAAACTAGTTTCTTAAAAAAGTTACTAGTTATTTTTTATTAATTAAAAATTGTATTAATGTCTCGGCATCTTTACCCTTTATTGCTATATCATAAAGAATATCAATAATTGGCATTTTAATTTTTCTTCTTTTTAAGAGTTCTCTAATGGCTATTAAAGTATAATATCCTTCCGTAGTATTCTCTTCTAAATAATTAGCAATTTCTTTTTTAGCTACTTTTTTCCCTAAAAGAATCCCATATCTATAATTCCTACTCTTAACAGATGTCGCGGTTAAAATTAAATCTCCGACCCCGGCATAAGAAAGAATAGTTTTAGGATTACATTCTAATTTTAAAAGTAAATCTTTAATATCGTGTAAAGCCTCTGTAAGTAAAAAAGCTCTAGTTGAATCACTATAACCTAAACCCTCAATTATTCCTGATGCGATGGCAATAACATTTTTAATACTACCACATATTTGGGTTCCATAAATATCATTATTCCATCTTAACTTTAATGTGGAACTTCCAAGAGCTTGATTAACTTTATCTTTAACACATCTCTTAGTTGTTGCTATACTTAAGGCCGCCACTTCCTTATTTAATAAATCCGCGGCAAAAGTAGGCCCAGAAATAACTCCAATATTTTTAGCTTTTAACGTATTTTTTAAAATATCAGATAAAAAACAACAAGTATCATTTAAAATACCTTTACTAGCAATTACAATTGGTATTTTCTTATCATAAAAACTTAGCATATTAAGACACGTCTCTTTTAAATACTTCGCAGATGTTGCTATAAATATTAAATCAACATCTTTTATTGCTAACTCTAAATCACAAGTAACATTAATATTTTTAGGAATAACAATATCCGTGATGGGTTCTAAACTATGTTTTTTCTTAAAGTTTTCAACCAACGTTTTATTTTCACTCCACATTATAACTTCATGTTTATTTAAAGCTATTTGCAATGCTAAACTAATCCCATAAATACCTGTTCCAATAACACTAATTCTCATTTTCCACTCCTCATTTCTTCGTATAATTTATTTAAATTAGCCTCATACTTATTATCTTTTTTATGATAATATTTTCTATCCTTCAAATTTTTGGGCATATACTCTTGCGGATAATAATCATTTTTATAATTATGCGGATAAATATAATCTTTAGAAGGATTTATAAGATGTCTTGGTATTTCTAAAGCACATCCTTTATTTATATCATTTACAGCTTCATTAATTGCTAAATAAGCACTGTTACTTTTAGGGGATAAAGCCATCTCCGTTACTACTACACCTAAAGGTATAATTGCTTCCGGTAAACCAACTAATTCGGCGGCATGAATCGCGGCCATAACTTTTGGTCCCATCGCGGGATTAGCAAGTCCAATATCTTCATAGGCAATAACACTCATTCTCCGGTAAATACTATCTAAATCTCCGGCCACTAATAAACGTGCTAAATAGTGAAGAGAAGCATCAACATCACTTCCGCGAATTGATTTTTGAAAAGCACTTAACACTTGATAGTGGCCATCTTCATCTTTATCATGAAAAAATACGGCTTTATTATTAATATTTTTTATATCTTCAATCGTAATATGATGATCACTAGAAGAATAATAAGCAACTTCTAAAATATTTAAAGCACTCCTAAAATCCCCCGCACTAATAAGAGCAATATGTTTTATCGCATCATCACTTATCTCTATATCTGGGAGTTCCTTTAAAGCTCTTTTTATACCTTCTATTATATCACTAACTTCTAATTCTTTTAATTCATAAATTTGACATCTACTTCTAATCGCGGGATTAATCTTATGATAAGGATTAGATGTTGTAAGTCCAATTAAAATAATTAATCCTGATTCAATATGGGGTAATAATATATCTTGTTTATCTTTATTCATCCGATGAATCTCATCTATTACTAAAATCATCTCCCCATACATTTTCGCTTCTTCAATCGCAATATCAAAATCGGCCTTATTATTTGTGGTCGCATTTAAAAACTTACTTTTAATCTTAAGTTCACTAATTAAAGCACTAGCAATACTCGTCTTTCCAATACCAGGTCTCCCATATAAAATCATCGAAAATATCTTCCCATTTTTAACTAAATTAGATAAAACCTTATTATCACCAACTAAATGTTTTTGTCCAATAATATCTTCTAATTTCTTAGGTCTAAGTTTATTTGCTAAAAGTTCCATAACATCACTCTCTCATTTAAATATTTAATATTTATATTATACCATAAAATCTTACCTTTTAATATAATTAGTGTTATAATAAATAGGGTGGAATAATATGAAAGAAGAAAAAGAAGACATCTTAAACCGTAATCCCGAATTAAAAATATACTTAGAAGAACACTTATATTCGGAATATAATACTTCTCTTAATACTATAAAATCTTATACTTATGATTTACTTAATTTTGCCCGTTATTTTAAAGTTAATATTATTAAATTACATAGTGATGATATCCGGGAATATTTGCGCAATGAAACTACTAAAAAAGCTAAAACTAAAGCTCATCATCTAACTACTTTAAATAACTTTTATGAATATCTCGTAACTAAAAAAATTATAAATATTAATCCTTGTGTTGGTATTAATATGCCAAAACTTGAAAAAAAACTTCCCGAATATTTAACTATTGAAGAAGTAAACAATTTACTTGATATTAAAACCTCTACGGCTTATGATTTACGAAATTTAGCCATGTTAGAATTATTATATGCAAGTGGTATTAGAATAAGTGAATTATGTAATCTTACGATGAGTAATCTTTATTTAAATGATAATATGATTAAAGTTTTTGGTAAAGGTAGTAAAGAACGGATTATTCCTATTAATGATTATGCTAAAGATTGTTTAATAAAATATCTTACTTATGGCAGGGGAGAACTATTAGGAACAAAAGATAGTGAATATGTTTTTATTAGTAGTCGTAAAACCAAAATGACACGCCAAGCTTTCTTTAAATTTTTAAAAAAACTCTGTGAAGAAAAGGGGATAAAGAAAAATATTAGTCCTCACATATTGCGTCATTCTTTTGCCACTCATCTCTTAAATAATGGGGCTGATCTACGTATTGTTCAAGAACTTTTAGGCCATAGTGATATTAAAACTACTCAAATCTATACGCATCTTACTAATGAACATTTAAAAAAGGAATATGAAAAGCATCCTTTAATGAACCAACATTAGATATAAAAAAGAAGTCAAATTTAAATCTTAACTTCTTTTCCTTTTTTTAATGTTTTTAATTAACGACTTTCTCTAGAACTTCTTGAGCAATCGCTATTTCTTGAACTTCTTGAACTTCTAGATTCATTATTTCTAGAGTTTCTTGAAGATTCATTTCTAGAACTTTTTTGACTTTCATTTCTAGAATTTCTATTATTTTGACTTCTCATTTCATTTCCCTCCCACTAATATTATGGTCTATTATTAATTTAAAATTCATATATTTAGTGGTGATTATATGGAAATAATTGGTGCCTTTGTTGTTTCATCACTCGCCGGGTTGGCCACTTTAATCGGAGCAATTCCTATCTTTATTAAAGTCAAAACGGAAAATATTACCAAATTTATTGTCGTATCTCTTTCTTTTTCGCTTGCTATTATGATAGGTATCAGCATTACAGATTTAATTCCCAGTTCTAGTTTTGTTTTACTCCAAGCTTATGGTTTAAAAAGGGGAGTAATAGTATCAAGTATAAGTTTTACAATCGGTATTATCATTATTAAGTTTTTAAATCGCGAAATGCATAAAGAAAAGTTTTCTAATGATCTTTACAAACTAGGTATCTTAAATATGCTGGCACTTATCTTACATAATTTTCCCGAAGGAATTGCCACATTCATGAGTTCTTACCAAGATCTAACTTTAGGCCTAAAACTAGGACTTGCGATATCTCTTCATAATATTCCTGAAGGAATAAGTATTGCGATGCCTATCTATTATGCTACTCACTCTAAAAAAGAAGCCTTATTTAAGACTTTCTTATCGGCAATCGCTGAACCTCTAGGGGCACTTTTAGCTTATATATTTCTCGCTAAATACATAACTAATAGTTTAATTAGTCTAATTTTGTTATTAGTCGCTGGCATAATGATTTCGCTTGCTATTGAAGTAATACTCCCTAAAGCTAAAAGTTATAATCTAAATAAACACTTATATTTAGGTTTAATGATTGGTATTATTTTACTATTAATTAATTACTTTCTTTTATAGCATTCATAACTCTATTTATAAAATAATTAGTTTCATTAGGATATTTTGTATAAAAAGTAAGTAATTTTATCTTAGCATCCCTAAGTATCTTTCTAACTTTTATATCTCTTTTTTTCCTCTTATATTCATTATGCGTATTATCATTTAATTCAATTAATAAAAGTAAATTAAACTCTTTATCAAATATCCCAAAATCTATATTTCGAAATAATTCACTACGATATCTTGACTTACCTTTATTTATTACCGCGGCAAGATTTACTTGAGGAACAACTATATAATTAGCATCTATTCCTTTAAGTTTATTATAAAAGCTAATTTCCGCCTTTGTAAGTAATGCTTTTTTAGTATAAGAAAATTCCGGTTTATTAATATTTTCATCATTAATAGTAGGCTTATTAATTTTATTTTTAATGTAAAGAACAACTACAACAGTTAAAATAAAAATTCCCACTATAAATTCTAATAGAATAGTTTCATCCATCTTTACCACCATCTATAGCATACCATAAAATCCAATATTTTTAAATATTTAAACTATTTTTTATATTTATATATCTCCCCCCGAATAATTATAGAGAAATAGGGGAGAGCTATTTATTAAAAGCCCCTAAAAACTTAAAAGTAATAATTAAAGAAGTATAAATGTTCGTAAAAAAATAAATAATAAAAATAATCACATTTAATTATTCTTAAAAAGATAATTTCCAAAGTATCTCTAAAAGATAAATAGAGAAGCAAAGGGAAGAATAATAATAAACTTATAAAATATTTTCTCAGAAGCAAGTTAACATAATATATACAAAAAAGACATTAATTGTCTTTTTTTAAATACTCTAAAATATCACTATCTTTAATCTCTAAAGCTTTAATTAATTTTTTTACATTTTCTAATGTAGGTTTAGTCTCTCCATTTTCTATTCTTTGTATTGTTCTTATATCAAGTCCTGTAAGTTCTGCAACTTTTTCTTGAGTATATTTTTTTTCTTCTCTATATTCTTTAAACATTTCTTTCACCTACGGCAATTATGACATGATTTTTGCATTTTGACAACGTCAGGGGTGCCGTAAATTTCTCTTGACTTATTTATTTTATTATGATATATTTATATTACGGCATAGATGTCGTACATAGAAAGAGGAAAAAAATATGGAAAAAGTATTAGTGTTAAACACTTCAAAACACGAGTTTACAAACGACAAAACAGGGGAGCTTGTCTCATATTGCGTAACAACGATAGGACACCAAGCTACGGAAGATAGCAACTTTATAGGTTATTTATTAGAGGAAATAACTGGAAAAGTTGAAAATTACAACATTATAAAAAAATATGTTGGGAAGATATGTAATGTTGAATTACTTTACAAGAAGGTTGATAAAAAAAACTACCGAGCAAAGTTTTCAAGTATAGAAAACGACACTCTGTCGGAATAATAACTCTTGTATATTATGATGTTAAACAAAAACGATTAATATATAGAGGAGTTGCAATTAATAATAGAAAATTGGGGGAATATATACATACTAATTGGCTAATTATAGCAATATATCATAAGTTTAATAATAAATATTATCCACCAATAATTGCAAAGAGATTATTTAATACTTATTATCGTAAATTAATGATAAAAAGGCAAATAATCAATAAGTTTAGGCGACAACCTAGAGTTATAGTAAATAATTATTACTATTATAGGTCGCAATAAAAGAAAGGAGACTGGTGGCATGGAAGGTGTTGCTGCCGCAAAAGGTATGACTGATATTGTATCAAGTTTAACCTCTGGTATTACCTCAAGTGGGCTTTTCGGTACTGTTGCTGAAATAATGCCGTTCATTATCATAATGATAGGTTTTGCATTCGGTTACAAAGTTTTACGTAAAGTCGTAAAAGGGGCTGCTAAAGGTAAGGCTAATATTTAGTAAGTGGGGGTTGGAAACAACCTCTATTTTATTTAGAAAGGATAAAGAAATATGTTTGATATAACTATAACATTATTACAACAATTAATTACATTATTACCTGGTTTAATAGCATTATATATACTATTTGACTTTATCGGTATGCTTCTTTTTGGGAGAAAATGAAAAAATTAATTGAATATATAAAATTGCGATTCACAATTATACAATGTGATTCACAATTTTGGGAATGTAAATTATATAGAAAGGACTTTGAATAATGAAAATATATATGCCCGATATTACAAATTATAAATGTTTTGTAGTTCAAAGTGAGGATATTATAAGAGCTTATGAAACGATACCCCGAAATAATACAAATATTAATTATAGAGATTATTATATCAATAGTGATTATATTTACCGCGATGGTACTCAGTCATTTAGTCAATATACCACTTTGCCCGTTTGTTTATCTTCAAATGTGGTTACTGACGACTTTTACTATCGTCTTGACTTTGATAAAATTCTATTAATATTTACCATAATTGTTATTTTTGGAATTTTAATTCCTTTAAAAATATTTAGCCGTATCTTTAAACGAGGTGCTTTATGATAAAGAAATCTTATTTTAGGACTATTGGACGTGTTTTAGCTTATATTACCATTGCTATATTAATATGCTTATTATCTAATTTTTTAGGAATTGCTAATGTTCACGCAACTGATAATATAAGTTATCGTTTAGATAAGTATGGTACAAAAAAATTTATTTTAAGTTCTTCTAAAAGTGGCGATGTTACATATAGTGATAATTTTACTACACGTAAATTTAGATTAGGCTTTTTTCAATTACAATATCCCGAAGGTTTATTTACACCTACTTCTGCTTTTTGGTCATTAAGTCAGATTACTATACCCACTAATCTTTTACAGGGTCGAGATAGTATTGCTTTTATGGTAGCTAGTGATATGGGTTATTATGCAAGTGCTAGTATGCAAATAAATGGAGCTTGGGGTCAATGTTCTGCTATAAGTTTGCCTACTGGTGTTACAGATGAGGCTAATACGATTAGTTTTACATCATTTGTTTGTAATTACGATAGTTCTCAATTAAGCTCTAATGCTGATACTACATTTAACATATATTTACCTCTTACGATTTACTTTAAGTCTGGAGCTGATAGTGTTCTTACTAAACCTCATTTTTACTTTGGAGTAGATATTAGTATTTATTCTTCTTCTACTGGTAGTGTACAAGATACTATTATCCAACAAACTGAAGAGTTAAACGAAGAGCAAAAAAAGACTAATGATAAATTAGATGATTTAAACGATAGCATTACTAGTACTGATACTTCTGGTGCTGAAGGTTCCGCCGGTGGTTTCTTTAGTGATTTTGACGATAAAGATTACGGCTTAAGTGATATTATAACAATGCCTTTAGAATTAATAAAAGGTATTACTTCTAATTCCTGTACACCTTTAAAATTGCCTATACCATTTGTAAATACTGATGTTACACTCCCATGTATGACTAGTGTATATAATGAATTTTTTGGCGATTTATTAGACATATACCAAACAATTACTACAGGTATGATAGCATACTGGATATGTGTAAATTTATTCGCCATGGTAAAAGGCTTTAAAAATGCTGATAGTGATAACGTGGAGGTGTTGGAATTGTGATTAATGCTCTAATAACAGGTATTTTTAATGTAATAATTAGTTTAGTTAATGTAGTTTTAGCACCTATTGATTTACTTATAAGCAACTTTTTACCTGATTTATCTGTTGCATTGAGTTCTGTAGGTAAAATGTTTGGCTTAGTCGGTAATGTTTTAGGTTTTGTAGTAAGTTTGACTGGTTTATCTAGCACTGCACTTAGTTTAATAGTAATGTATTATACTTTTAAGTTAAGTGTTCCTATTTTAGTATCTAGTATGAAGCAAGCTATTAATTGGTATAAAGCATTAAAATTATAGAAGGAGATTATTTTATGTTTTTAATATTAGGAATTGCTATAATAATAGCATTATTAATCAATTTTAGACACGTAAGAATAAAGATAAAAACTTTCTTCAAAAAGGGCTTTGCACCAAAACGAGGAAGGTTTGGAGTTTATTGTTATTGTGGTAAACAGGGAAGTGGTAAGACATACTCTGCGGTTGAGTTTCTACTTAATCAGAAAGATGTTCCAATCTATTCTAATATATCGACTTTAAGGGGTATAAAATACACTTATTTTAATGGTTTTGATAATTTATTAAAGTTAAGAGATAAAACTGATTGTATCATATTCTATGACGAGATATTCACTGCTTTAACAAAGTCTTCTAAAATGACATCTGAAGTTTTAGACTTTTTATCACAAATGAGGAAAAGACGTATTATCTTCATTACAACTGCTCAAGAGTGGTTAGAAATTAATATAACACTTCGTAGATATTGTAGGTATCAAATAGAGTGTAAAATATTTAATATATTAGGTATAGGTATACTTAAAAAAGATATGTACGATGCTGAACAAATGAAGTGGTCTCAAGAAGATAACGAGTATATAGCTCCTATAATAGAGACAACTATTAGTAAGTGCAATTTATCTGTTGCAAATTCTTATGATACTTTCGAACAAATAAAAACTGGTTAATGTTTGGGTGCGTTGGTCTCTTTACGAGACACGCACACGAACATTGTTCTAGGTTTGGGCAAGACTGCCCATGGCGATATATCGCCCTTTTTGGAACAGGTTGCATACTACGACTAAGCAACCTGTGTTCCAAGTTCCAAAAAAGAAAGGTATTTTTTATGGAAACATTTAAAACGAGGAAGTTTTGTATACTTTTATATCCAGACGAGGATAAAACGCACCATAGTGCGTTAGAATTTATTAAATTAAATTATGATTATGCCTATATTATTCATGATAAAGATAAAGACGAGAAGGGGAATATAAAAAAATCTCACACTCATGTTATACTATCCTTTACAAGTGCAAAATATAATACTGCACTAGCTAAAGAATTAAATATATCTTTGAATTACATTCAGCGTTGTAGGTCTCTTGAAAACGCACTAGAATATTTAATACATTTTAACGAAGAAAATAAATTTCAATATGATATTGAAAATGTACATGGAACATTAAAACAAAAATTAGTACGAGAAATATCGAAAGCAAATAAGGACGAAAACGAAAAAGTGTTCGAACTTATAGAGTATATTGAAAATTATAATGGTTATTTGTATTGTACTAATTTTTCAAAATATTGTGCAAGTGTTGGGATGTGGGACGTATACAGGCGAGCGGGTGGAATATTTAATGAAATTATTAAAGAACATAATATTTATTTTTCAAAGCAAAGTTGACATAATATATATTTTACGAAATATAAAATTAACCAAAATAATCTATAAAAACATCTAAAAAACTAATATAAATAAACTTATAAAGATTAGTTATTTAAGCTATATTATCCCTGATGATTTATTTTTTAAACTAATTTAAATTAATAAATAATTTTTAAACCATATTAAAAAATTATGCACCTATAATATAACCTTATTATAAATTAAAATAAGGTTAAAACACGCGTATATATCATTATTATATATATAAATAAGGTTATAATAAATAACAAATAAAAAAGAATTAAATAATAAACTTAATTCTTAATTAAAAGGGTACTTAAATTTTTATCACTATCAAAAGGGGCTTTTATTTTTGCTCACTCTTTATCCAGTGATATTCTTCATTATCTTTATCAAATGTATGCTTATATAATTTTGCATATTTTCTCATAAAGTCAGATTTCTCATCTTCACTAGCATTATCAAACCCATTCTTAAATTTTCCTAAAGCTGTTGTACAATCTTCATCCATCTCCCCTGTTGTGGCTGATAAATAACACTTGTTATCAGAAATTTTTAAATAATAATCATAAATAATTATATCACCACTATGGGTTTGTGTCGCTTTATTAAGTAACCGATAAACATCAGCTTCTGGTGCTAAAGAATAAGTAAATGTCTCTGCTGCTCCACAATAATATGTATCCCCTTCTAAATAGCAAGCATCATCATTCGTAATGTAAAAAGTCTCATAATCACTAATATCTTCACCATAAATACTATGAAAAGATTTATTTAAATCGGTCTTACTAACGGTAACAAAATTACATTCTCCTGTCTCTTCATTCGCTGTCAAAGTTGCATTTTCCCCAATCTTACAAACTTTAACATTACTATCATTAGTACCATTACTACTAACTTTATCTGTTTTGAGCTTTTCACCATCTAAGTTATAATAAGCCATACATAAAAGATTAGTATTATTAATATCACTCTTTGTAACTACATTATCACTGTAAGTATTTAAACCTCCACAATGATATACATCAACTTCTCCTAAATATTCGTATAACTCCCCCACTCTTTCATCATTTAAATCTAATTTTTTATCCCCAATTAAAACTGTCATTAAAACGATACCAAAAATAATACAAACTACTGCTAAAATTATAATATTTTTCTTTTTCATTTAACTAACTATACTTTTCTTGATTGAATTTCGGCAATTTTTTCAAATACTTCGGCAGCATTTTGTTCATTTATTTGGTTATAACCAAGTTCTCTTAAAGCTTGTATTTTAATTGTATTAAGTTGTTGGGTTCTACTTAACTTTTCTTCATTTTTTTGTTCTATTTCTTGAACGAATCGCTTATGACTTTCTTGAAGTTTACTTTTACTTGCACCTCCATTATTATAAAGAGTTAATGCGGAATAAAGTATTCCTTCAAAAATAAACTGATGTTCTTCATCAAAAGCATATTCCTCAGGATTAATAAAACCAGTTGTCTTCGACATATATCCTAAAATATATTTTATTTCTGGAACATTATCCATTGATTGTAACATATGATATAAATAAATAATTGCATGTTTATTTTCTTCCTTTTTATTCTCTTCTAAAAGCTTTTCTTTAAGTAAATAAGTAATATCGGCAATAATCATCTGTTCTTCTTTATTTAATCCTTTTAAATCAAAATAATTATCCATATCACTAGAGTTTTTAACTCCTTGATTAAGTCTATTTTCTACTGCCATTAAATAATCCGTGGTAATTTTAATTTTACTAATTGTTGCTTCATCACCATCTTCAATATCGAGTAATTTAAGAAGCAAAATCTTTTTTTCCTTTGGCCACTTATTAATATCTTCAAGTTCTAAATAGTTATAAACCATTTGCCTAGAAACGCTTAAATATTTTGCTAATCTAACCTTCGATATTCCAAGTTCTTGTAATAATTCATTTAAACTATTCATCTTTCTTCTCCTTATCTTTACAGTATAATTATAATGTACTTAACACTTCAATGTCAAGTAGAATAGTTAAATAAATGTTTAATTAATTTTTAAAATAATATTAAATTATAAATATTAAACCCAAATTTATCTCAAGAAAAATGAAAAATAAATTTTTCATAAAGTAGAATTCCTTTCGGAATTCTTATTTTTTTGATATACTTATATTG
>CANQHE010000010.1 GCA_947623735.1 uncultured Bacilli bacterium | reverse complement strand
AATATTCCATGTGATACAACTTCTTTCAACAATTAAATTGTATCACAAAACTGCCTTGAAGTCTTATGATTTCAAGGATTTTATAATTTTAGAAAAAAAGAAAAGGGCTGAATGAATTTATTTTATTTCATTACAGCCCCTTTTTAAACTAATTCTAACTTAACTTGTAAAGCATCGTCTCCCACACGTTCCTTAAGTTTTACAATTCTTGTATAACCTCCATTACGTGTTTCATAACGTTTAGCAAGTTCATTAAATACTTTACCAACAACTTCAGCATCATTATATAAGAATGCTAAAGCTTTACGTCTACTAACTAAAGTACCTTTCTTTCCATAAGTAATCATTTTATCAACAAATTTTCTTACTTCTTTAGCTCTAGCCTCAGTAGTAACAACAGACTCGTTCATAATAACATCTCTTGTAATATTTGCTAAAATGCTTCTTCTTTGTCTCGTTTCTCTACTTAGTTTTCTGTATTTCATTTTAAAGCCTCCTTAATCGCGGAACTTAAGTCCCATTTCTGCTACTTTATCTAAAACTTCCTTAAGTGATTTTTTACCTAAATTACGTATCTTAGTAACTTCCACTTCTCTTTTAGAAATAAGGTCTTGAACAGTATGAATACCAGCTCTTTTTAAACAATTATAAGCTCTAACAGAGAATTCAATTTCTTCAATTGGCGTCTCTAAAGTCTTAGTAATTGTATCAACTTTCTTCTCTTGCATTAAACCAGTAACATCACTTATTGAATTTAAATCTGCGATAATATTAAAATGTTCAATTAATATTCTAGCTGCGAAAGCCATCGCTTCTTCTGGAGTCATACTACCATCAGTATTAATATCCATTGTAAGTTTATCATAATTTTCATTTTGCCCAACACGAGTTGATTCAACTTCATATTTTACAAGTTCTATTGGAGAATAATTAGAATCTATTGCAATTACCCCAACTTTATTATCCGCAAATAATCTCTTATTTTCTTTAGCATCAACATAGCCTTTACCATTAAACACTGTAACTTCCATGTCAATTTTACCACCCTCAACTAAGTTACACAAAACTAGTTCTGGATTAATAATATCAACATCGGCATTTTTTTCAAAATCTCCAGCGGTAACAGGTCCTTCAGTATCTTTAAATAATCTTAATGTTTTAACTTCTTCTGTATGATTTTTAACAACCACATTTTTTAAAGCTAAAACAATACTTGTTACATCTTCTACTACTCCATCAATCTTTTGGAATTCATGTAAAACACCCTCAATTTTAACAGATGTAATAGCGCTCCCTGGTAAGCTTGATAACATTACTCTTCTAAGTGCATTTCCAATAGTTGTACCGAAACCTCTTTCTAAAGGTTCCAATTCAAATTTTCCATAGTGATTACTTTCTTGATATTCAGCAATCCTATACTCTGGTTTTTCAAAACTAATCATATTCCTAAATCCTCTCTCTTTTCTAAACTACTTCCTAGGACGTTTTGGTGGACGACAACCATTATGTGGTACCGGTGTCTCATCAGTAATTGAAATAATTTCTAGTCCCGCTGACTGAAGTGAACGTATTGCTGTTTCTCTTCCAGCCCCTAAACCTTTAACTACAACATCTACTTTTTTAACCCCTTGTTCCATTGCTGCCTTACCAGCTGCCTCAGCACTCATCCCAGCCGCAAAAGGAGTTTTCTTTTTACTTCCTTTATAGCCGATTGTACCACTTGATGCCCAAGCAATTACACTACCATCTTTTTCTGTAATTGTAACAATTGTATTATTATAAGTAGAATGGATATGTGCAACAGCTTCCGGTATATTTTTCTTAACTTTTCTTTTTCTTCTATTATATGCCATAATTTAACCTCCTACTTAGTAGCTTTCTTTTTATTAGCCACAACTTTACCTCTACCCTTACGAGTATGAGCATTGCGGTTAGTTCTCTGTCCTCTAACAGGTAATCCCTTTTTATGTCTTACCCCTTGGTAACTTCCAATTTCCATTTTATTTTTAATACTCATTTGAACATTACGACGAAGGTCTCCTTCAACTGCATATTTATCAACTTCTTTTCTTAAACGTGCAATCTCTTCATCGCTTAAATCTTTAACTTTCTTAGATGGTTCAACATTTGCATCTAAACAAATTGTTCTTCCTAAATTTCTACCAATTCCATATATTGCTGTAAGTCCTATAAATATATGTTTTTCACTTGGTAATTCAATATTTTTAATACGTGCCATAATTACCTCCTTAATTAACCTTGGGTTTGTTTGTGTTTTGGATTTTCACAAATAACCATAACTTTACCTTTTCTTCTAATTATTTTGCACTTTTTACAAATCTTTTTTACTGATGGTCTAACTTTCATTATAATACCTCCATTATCTTTTATTCCATGTTATACGCCCACGTGTTAAATCATAAGGCGAAAGCTCTATAGTTACTGTATCACCTGGTAGAATACGAATCATATTAACTCGCATTTTACCAGAAACGTAGGCTTTTACAGTAAATCCATTTGGTAATTCTACTAAGTAATCACTACCTTTAAGTACTTCAATTACTTTTCCTTCTACCTCAATTTTTTCTTCCTTAATATTTTGATTAGTGTTATTTTTATTCTTTTTCATCACTTGTTTTATCTCCTGTTAAAATTTTATATCCATCTTTTGTAACCAAAACGGTATGTTCAAAATGGGCACTTGGAAGTTCATCATCAGTTGAAATAGTCCAATCATCATCATGCATATAAACATATCTCTCGCCCAAATTAAGCATTGGTTCAACGGCAATAACCATTCCGGCCTTTAAAGTAACACCTGTTCCCGCTTTGCCATAATTTGGAACATCAGGGTCTTCATGAACATTAGTACCAACCCCATGACCAACTAATTCTTCTACCACACTAAGCCCATGTTTATGAGCAAATTCTGAAATAGCTGCTCCTATATCTCCTATTTTAGCACCTTCTTTAATTTTAGACAAGCCTATCATCAAAGCTTTTTCTGTATTTTCCACTAAATTACGAACCTCACGCGATACTTCTCCTACAATATATGTTCTCGCGGCATCACTATGATATCCATGTAATTCGACACCAATATCAACAGATACAATATCGCCATTTTTAATAACTCTATCCCCAGGAATACCATGCACAACTTCATCATTAATTGATACACATATACTCGCGGGATAACCTTCATAATTTAGAAAAGAAGGTCTAGCATTATGTGAAGAAATAAAATTATATGCAATAGTATCTAATTCTTTGGTTGTAACACCAGCTTTAATATGCTTTTTAACTTCTTCATGAGTCATAAAGTTTAATATTCCTGCTTCCCGCATTAATTTTATTTCTCTTTCACTTTTAATACTAATCATTTATTCGCCTCATTTTTAATAATTTGAAATATATCACTTAAAGGAATAGTCGCATCTACTCTCTTAAGCATATTTTTCTTTTCATAATATTCAATAATTGGTTTTGTATTAGTAAGATAACTATCAAATCTTATTTTAAAAGATTCTTCTGTATCATCATCTCTTTTTTCTAATTCAATCCCACAATCATCACAAATATTATCAACTTTAGGTTTTACTTCTTCATGATTTATATTATAACTTCTTCCACACTTAGGACAAATAATTCTTCCTAAAACTCTTGCAAGCGCATCCTCTAAAGCAATATCTAAAAATACTACCATATTGTTAGTAACATTATTACTTACTAACATTTTATCTAAAGATTCTGCTTGCTTTATAGTTCTTGGAAAACCATCTAAAATAAAAGGTTTATCTTTAGGTAACGCTTTTATTTTCTCATCCATAAGCTTAATCATAAATTCATCACTAACTAAGTTACCTTCTTTTATTATTTTATCAAGTTCTTCTCCAAGAGGACTTCCCCGTCTTATTTCTTCACGAAGTAAATCTCCAGTACTTATATGTTCATAATTACAATTTCGTACTAGAAAATCACTAACAGTTCCTTTACCCGCGGCCGGAGGAGCGATAAAAATGATATTCTTCATTTTATCTAAACCTCTTCTTACGAGCAGCATAACTTCTCGCGGTCAAACTACTTTCTATTTGCTTATAAGTTTCAATCGCAACACCAACTACGATTAATATACCAGTACCACCAATCGTTACATTACTTGGTAAACTAGTAAATGTTGATATCACCACTGGAAGTCCCGCCAAGATTACTAAGAAAACTGAACCAACCATCGTCAGTCTTGATAAAGATTTACTAATGTATTTTGAAGTTTCTTCTCCTGGTCTAACTCCCGGTATATATCCTCCATTTTTATTTAAATTCTTACTCATTTCTTCCGGATTCATACTTAAGAAAGTATAGAAATATCCAAAAACAAATATAAGAATAATATAAAGTAAGAATCCCGTTGGTGATGTATAAACTATATAGTTATTAACAAATCTAATCGCTGCATCATTCTTTGTAAGTTGCACTATCGTTGCTGGTATCGTTGTAAGTACTGAAGCAAATATTACTGGTATAACACCGGCACTATTAATCTTTATTGGTAAAAAAGATTGTTGAGCTCCATAGGCACTAGTTGTTCTATTAGAATATTGAATTGGTATTCTTCTCTCAGCAAGTTGTATCCAAATAATACCTACAATAATTAAAATATAACAAACAATAAATAATGCAAAAAGGGTAATCCCAAGACCAGCTTCAAATGAACCACCAATAAAGGCATTAAAGGCATTCCTAAATACATTTGGTAAACTTATTAATATACCAGCCATAATTAGAAGTGATTGTCCATTACCAATACCTTTTTGACTAATTTGGTCACCCATCCAAAGTAAGAATGCTGTACCAGCTGTCATAACTAGACTAGTTTTAAGCATAACCATAACATCATTTGTACCTAAATAAAATACACTTATGGCATATGCCTGTATAAAGGCAATTATAATACCTAAATATCTAGTAATTTTATTAATCTTTTGTCTTCCCACATAACCTTGTTCTTTAAGTTCTTTAAAATAAGGAATAATATCCATTTGTAATAATTGAGTAATAATGCTCGCGGTAATATAAGGACTAACTCCTAAACCAAATATTGAAAAACTTTGAAGTCCACCACCACTCATTAAGTTAAATATTTCTAAAAAACCTAACTCCGCATATATACTATTAGCCCACGGAATAGTAACATTTATTCCTAGAGCAAAGAAACCTAAACAGAACAATGTAAAGTATATCCTTTTTCTTAAATCTTTATTTTGTTTACTAAATATCTTGGCAATTCCTTTAAACATCTAAATCACCTCAGCTTTACCGCCTGCATCTTCAATTTTAGAAACAGCTTTTGATGAAAATCTTTGAGCCTTAACCGTAACTTTTTTTGTTAATTCTCCATTAGCAAGTACTTTAATACCTGCGAGTTGTTTTTTAATAATTCCTCTTTCTTTTAAAATCTCCGGACTAACAACATCACCATCATTAAAATACTTATCTATTTGACTCAAATTAATTGTTGCATATTTAGTCTCAAATCTTTTATTATTAAATCCTCTTTTTGGAATTCTTCTATAAATAGGAGTTTGTCCACCTTGGAACCAAGCTGAAATACTTGCACCACTTCTTGATTTTTGACCATTTTCTCCACGCGTAGCCGTTTTACCCATACCACTTCCGGGACCACGACCTACTCTTTTACGCGCCTTCATTTCATTAGACGCTGGTAATGTTTGTAATTTCATATTATAACTCCTCCACTTTCTTACCACGTAAAGCCGCAATCTTCGCTGGACTTCTTTGTGATTTTAAAGCTTCAAGTGTTGCCTTAGCAACATTAATCTTTGTATTTGAACCTAATGATTTAGAAACAATATCTTTAACTCCCGCAAGTTCCAAAACTGCTCTTGCTGCACCACCGGCAATAATACCAGTACCTTCAACTGCTGGTTTTACCATTACAACAGCTCTACCAACTTTAGCAGTTGCATCATGAGGTATTGTTCTATTATCAATTAAAGATACTTTAGTAACATTTTTATTAGCGGCTTGTAAAGCTTTCTTTATTGCCTCAGGCACTTCATTAGCTTTACCATTACCAATTCCAACTAAACCTTTACGGTTTCCAACTACAACTGTTGCTGAAAATCTAAAGTGTCTACCACCTTTGGTAACTTTTGTTACTCTACCAATAGATATAACTTTTTCTTCTAACAAATTTTTCTTAGGTTCTATATTTTTCTTTGGCATAACTTATATCCTCCCACTCTAGAATTCAAGACCATTTTCTCGTGCAGCATCCGCTAATGCTTCAACACGACCATGGTATAAATATCCGCCTCTATCAAATACAACGGTTTTAATTTTTTTAGCTTTACACTTTTTAGCAATATCAGCTCCTACTAACTTAGCAGCTTCAATATTACCACCATTTTTAATCTTAAGTTCAACAGTTGATGAGCTAACTAAGGTTTTATTAGTTGTATCATCAATTACTTGAACATAAATTCCTTTATTTGAACGAAAAACATTCAATCTTGGAATATTAGCTGTTCCACTTACTTTTTCACGAACTCTTGCATGACGTCTTTTACGAGACACATTGCTAGCTTCTTTTTTAATCATTTCTATCCAACCTTTCTAACCTTATTTAGCAGCCTTTTTACCTTCTTTACGACGTACATATTCACCTTTATAACGAATACCTTTACCTTTATAAGGTTCCGGTTCTCTTACTTTTCGAATATTAGCCGCAAATTCAGATACTTTTTCTTTATCAATACCAGTAATATTAATTTCCGTATTACTAATTTGTTCTACTTTTAAATCACTTGGTACTTCTATTACTACTGGATGTGAATAACCAGCTGAAATATTAATTTTATTTCCACTAACTTGGAAACGATATCCAACTCCAACTGCTTCAAGTCCTTTACTAAAACCAGTGCTAACTCCAATAACCATATTATTTATAAGAGAATTCATTGTTCCTACATTAATATTAGCTTCTTTAGAATCATTCTTAGCTTTAGTTTCAATTTCAGTCTCATTTATAACAACATCTACTAAATTATGAACTTTTCTTGTTAAAGTACCTTTAGCTCCTTTAACAGTTATTATATTATTATCTAGACTAGCACTAACCCCAGTAGGCATAACTATTTTTCTATTACCAATTCTACTCATAGTATTTCCTTACCAAATATAGGCAAGTACTTCGCCTCCTAATCTAGCTTCTCTCGCTTCTTTATCAGTCATTAAACCTTTAGAAGTTGAAATAATAGCAATTCCAAGTCCATTTAAAACGCGAGGAATTTCATTAGCTTGGGCATAAACTCTTAATCCAGATTTACTAATTCTCTTTAAACCAGTAATAACTCTTTCTTTTCTTTCACCATATTTTAATGTTAAAGTAAGTTTATTTCCTGTTTTTGCTTCTTCTAATTTATAATCAGCAATATAACCTTCTCTTTTAAGAATTTCGGCAATTCCCACTGTCATTTTAGTTCCAATAACTTCAACAGTTTCATATTTCATTTGATTAGCATTACGTATTCTTGTAAGCATATCTGCAATCTTATCTTGAACCATCTAAAATTCCTCCTTCCTTACCAACTTGATTTCTTAACACCTGGTATTTTACCTTCATTAGCAAGTTCTCTAAAGCAAATACGACAAATACCAAATTTACGGATTACACTGTGAGGTCTTCCACATCTCTCACATCTTGTATAAGCCCGTACTTTATATTTAGGTGTTCTCTTATTTTTAATAATCATACTTTTTTTAGCCATATTAGGTACCTCCTAATTTCTAAAAGGCATACCAAATGCCTTTAATAAAGCCATTGCTTCTTCATTTGTTTTAGCAGTTGTTACAAATACAATATCCATACCTCTAACTTTTAAAACATTATCATATTCAATTTCTGGGAAAATTAATTGTTCTTTAATTCCTAAAGTATAATTTCCTTTTCCATCAAAAGCTGTCTTAGATACTCCTCTAAAATCTCTAACTCTTGGAAGAGAAACTTTAATTAATTTTTCCATAAAATCATACATTTTTTCTCCTCTTAAAGTTACTTTAACACCTATTGCTTGACCTTCTCTAAGTTTAAATCCCGCAATACTCTTACGAGCTCTAGTAACTACAGCTTTTTGACCTGTAATTGTCTCAATATCTTTTACAGCAGCATCAATATATTTTTGGTCATGAGCACCATCACCACAACCCATATTAATAACTATTTTTTCTAATTTAGGTACTTCCATTACACTTGAATATTTAAATTCATCTTTTAAACTTTTAATGATTTTCTCATCATAAATTTTCTTATAATTACTCATAAATATTCACCTACTCACTTTTACTTTCTTTATTTTTCTTGCGAGTTTTACCTTCGATTTTTTTAACATTTGATACATGAATTGGAGCTTCGATATCGAATATTCCTCCATTATCATTTTGATTTCTTGGTTTAACGTGTTTTTTAACTATATTAATACCTTCAACAACAACTTTATTTTCTTTCTTTAATGTTTTAATTACTTTTCCATTTTTACCTTTATCTTTACCGGCAATAACTAAAACTTCATCTCCAAGTTTAATTTTCATAACTAAATTACCTCCTTAGCTAAAGATACAATCTTCATATAATCATGTTCTCTAAGCTCTCTAGCAACTGGACCTAAAACTCTAGTTCCAACAGGAGATTTATCATCTTTAATGATTACACAAGCGTTGTCATCAAATTTAATATAACTTCCATCATTTCTTCTAATACCTTCAGTAGATCTTACAATAACTGCTTTAACAACTTTACCTTTTTTCATATTTGAATTAGGTATCGCTTTTTTAACAGTTCCTACAACTACATCTCCAATATTAGCATATTTAACTTTAGAACCACCCATAACTCTGATAACTAATAATTCTTTAGCTCCAGTATTATCAGCAACTTTTAATCTTGTTTCTTGTTGAACCATATTATTACCTCCTAAAGTATTACAGCTTTAGAAACTATTTCTACAAGTTCATAACGTTTTGTCTTAGAAAGTGGTCTTGTAGCTCTAATTCTCACTGTATCTCCTACACCTGCTTCATTCTTTTCATCATGAGCAGTATATTTTTTAGAATATTTAACACGTTTTTTATAAAGACGATGTGTCTTTTTAGTTTCAACTAGTACCGTAATAGTTTTATCATTCTTATTACTAACAACTTTACCAACTAATTCTTGTTTTCTATTCTCCATCATGTACCTCCTTAAGTTCTCTTTCTCGAAGTATTGTTTTCATTCTCGCTACTTCCTTACGAAGTTCATTAATTTTTGAAGGTTTTTCTAAAGTACCTGTCGCTTGTTTCATTCTTAAGTCAAATAATTCTTTCTTATTCTCTCTAATTTTAGTTTCAATTTCTTTATTAGAAAGTTCTCTTATATCCTTAATTTTCAAGAGAATCACCTTCCTTTATCTCTCTTTTTACAAACTTAGTTTTAATTGGTAATTTATGACTAGCAAGTCTTAATGCTTCTCTTGCTGTAGCCTCATCTACTCCTCCAATTTCAAACATAATTTTGCCACTTTTTACAACTGCTACCCAATCTTCAACATTACCTTTACCTTTACCTTGACGAGTTTCAAGAGGTTTTCTTGTAATTGCTAAATGTGGGAATATATTAATCCAAACTTTACCCCCACGTTTCATGTAACGGGTCATCGCAATACGAGCTGCTTCAATTTGACGTGCTGAAATCCATGCGCCATCTTTTGCTTGAAGACCATAATCTCCAAAATGAAGTTCGGTATTTCCTCTTGCATGACCATCATATGTAAGTCTATGTGGTTTTTTATACTTAGTCTTTTTTGGCATCAACATTTGAATCAGCTCCTCTCATGTTTTTTTTAGTGGGAAGAATTTCATCTTTATAAATCCAAACTTTAACTCCAATTTTTCCATAAGTAGTATCAGCTTCTGCGATTGCATAATCAACATCAGCTCTAATTGTATGAAGTGGAACCGTTCCTTCAGTGTATCCTTCAGTCCGAGCCATTTCTGCTCCTCCAAGTCTTCCAGAAACACTAGTTTTAATTCCTTTAGCTCCTGCTTTCATTGTATTTCTAATTGCTCTTTTTTGCGCACTTCTAAATGGTGCTCTAGCTTCAATTTGTAAAGCAATATTTTGGGCAACTAATTTTGCACATAAATCTGGATTTTTAACTTCCACAATATTAACGTATACATCTTCACCAACTAATTTCTTAATATCTTTCCGTAAACGTTCAATATCTTCTCCGCCTTTACCAATAATAACACCTGGTTTAGCTGTATTAATTGTTACATCAATTCTTGATTTCTTTCTAGCAATTTCAATATTAGCAACTGCGGCATCTTTTAATTTTTTCTCTAAAAATTCTCTTATTTTAATATCTTTATTGAGAGTCTCGGCATAATCTTTCTTTGAGTACCATTTAGATTCCCAAGTCTTATTAACTCCAAGTCTAAAACCTATTGGATTAACTTTTTGTCCCATTATGCTTCCTCCTTAACTTTCTTATCACTAACTTTTACAGTTATATGACTTGTTCTTTTATCATGTCTATCAACATTACCACGACTAGCAAATTTAATTCTCTTATAAACTTGTCCTGGATTTATATAACATTCACTAACTACTAAATCAGTCTCTTTAGCTCCATTATTATTAACGGCATTAGCAATCGCACTATTTAAAACTTTAAGAATTAAACGACTAGCTTTAGTATTAGTATTTTCTAAAATAGCTTGCGCTGTTAAAACATCTTTACCACGAATTAAATCAATAGTCATTCTTGCTTTTCTAGGGGCAATCATAGCTCCCTTATGTATTGCATAAGCTTCCATTTATTTACCTCCTACTTTTGACCTGCATGTCCACCAAACTTACGAGTAAGTGCGAACTCTCCAAGTTTGTGTCCTACCATATCCTCAGTAATATATACTGGAATAAACTCTTTACCATTGTGAACCGCAATCGTATGTCCTACAAAATCTGGATAAATAGTTGAACGACGAGACCAAGTTTTAATAACTTCTTTCTTATTACTTCTATTTAATTCTTGAACCTTATTAAGTAATCTATCAAATACATAAGGTCCTTTCTTTAAACTTCTTGCCATATTCTATTCACCTATTTGTTCTTTCTACTAACAATTAACTTGCTAGAAGCCTTCTTATTTTTTCTTGTCTTATATCCAAGTGCTGGTTTACCCCAAGGAGTCATCGGACTCTTACGTCCAACTGGTGTACGACCTTCACCACCACCATGAGGGTGATCATTAGGATTCATAACACTACCACGGTTAGTAGGTTTAATACCCATATGTCTTTTACGACCAGCTTTACCTAAATTAACAAGTTCGTAATCTTCATTACCTACAACCCCAATTGTTGCCATACAGTTACCTAATACTTTTCTTGTCTCACCACTTTGTAGTCTTAAGATAACATATTTGCCATCACGACCAAGTATTTGAGCACTAGCTCCAGCGGAACGAGCTATCTCAGCCCCTTTACCAGGTTTAAGTTCGATACAATGAATAAATGTACCTACTGGAATAACTTCAAGTGGTAAAGCATTACCAACTTTAATATCGGCATCTTTACCATTTTCAATTATCATTCCTACTTTTAAGCCCTTAGGAGCAATAATATATCTCTTTTCGCCATCACGATAATTTATTAATGCTATATTAGCACTTCTATTTGGGTCATATTCAATTGATGCCACTTTACCAGTAACTCCAATTTTATTTCGTTTATAATCAATTATCCGGTACTTTCTTTTAGCACCACCACCAATATGACGCACAGTAAGTTTACCTTGATTATTTCTACCACCAGTTTTAACTTTAATCTTAAGTAAGCTTTTAGTAGGAGTACTAGTTGTAATTTCTTCATTAACTAAAGTAGACATTCCTCTACGTCCATTAGTTGTCGGTTTAAATTTCTTAATTGCCATAACGTTTCCTCCTATAATTCTATTTTAGAGTCATTAGTTAAGGTTACTATTGCTTTTTTATAAGTTTTAGTCATACCTGTATATCTTCCAACTCTTCTTTTCTTTGCTTTAGTATTTAATGTATTAACACTTTTAACTTTAACTTGAAATGCATCTTCTATTGCTTTTTTAATTTGCGTTTTTGTTGCACTTTTAGCTACTTTAAAAGTATAAACATTATCATTTTGCATTTTTAATGTGCTTTTTTCTGTAATAACTGGTGAATAAATAATATCTGTATAATCTTTCATTATTTAAGCACCTCCTCGATTTTCTTAACAGCTGCCTCATCCATTACTACAACATCAGCATTAATTAAATCTAAAACATTAATATCTTCTGCCATAATATGATAAGCATAGCCTAAATTTCTTGTAGCCATGAACAAATCTTCTTCTTCATCACTAGTTACAAATAATATCTTTCCCTTAAGTCCTAAATCTTTAATTAATTTTTTAACATCCTTAGTTTTCATACTATCAAGTTTAATCTGATCAAGTATTACTAATTCTTTATTTTGAGCTTTTAAACTTAAGGCACTCTTTAAAGCAAGTCTTCTTTCTTTCTTATTAATATCAAAAGTATAATCGCGTGGAACAACTCCAAGAGCAATTCCGCCACCTCTCCATTGTGGAGCTCTAATACTTCCTTGACGTGCTCTTCCTGTTCCTTTTTGTCTCCAAGGTTTTCTACCACCACCAGATACTTCACTACGAGTCTTAGTCTTATGGGTACCTTGACGTGTTGCATTAAGTTGTAATCTAATCATTTTCTTTAGTACTTGATCATTAGCTTCAATATTCCAAACACTGTCATTAAGAGTTAAGTCATGAGCTTTTTCAGCTGTACTTGTTTTTACACTTATCTTCATAATTAATCCTTTCTAGAAAACCTTAATTTTCACTATTTTCTTCTGAAGTTTCTTCTTTTTGTTCTTCAGAAACTTCTTCAACTTTTTCTTCTTTAACATCATCTAAAGGAGCACTAACTTCTTCTTCGCTTACTTCTTCATAAGTAATAATTTCTTTCGCATTTTTCTTTCTTGAATTTTTAACTGCTGATTTAATTAAAACTAATGAATTTTTAGCCCCTGGAATATTACCACTTACTAAAATATAATTTTCTTGAGCATTTACTTCAATTATTTCTAGATTTTGAATAGTAACAGTTTCTACTCCATCATGTCCTGCTAGTTTTTTACCCTTTAAAACTCTTTTAGGTAACATAGTTCCCATTGAACCTGGTTTTCTATGATAATTTGAACCATGAGTTTCTGGCCCCCGATGTTGATGATGACGATGAATTACTCCGACAAAGCCTTTACCTTTGCTTGTCCCTGTAACATCAATTACATCTCCAACTTCAAATAAATCTGCACCGATTGTATCTCCTACATTATAAGTGCCTTCAAAATTTCTAATTTCTTTTAAGAAGCGCTTAGGAGTTGTGTTTGCTTTTTTTGCTCTTCCCATTTCTGGTTTATTAGCATTTTTTTCTTTTTTATCTACGATTCCTAATTGGATAGCACTATAGCCATCTTGCTCTACAGTTTTAACTTGCATTACAGTATTAGGTGCAACTTCAACTACTGTAACTGGAATTAATTTTCCATCTTTTGAAAAAACTTGAGTCATTCCAATTTTTCGTCCTAAGATTCCTTTCATCCTTATTCCTCTTTTCTAATTATAATTTTATATCAATGTCTACACCACTAGGTAAATCTAAATGGGTTAAAGCATCAATAGTCTCTTTGCTCGGGTTCTTAATATCAATAAGTCTTTTATGAGTACGCATTTCAAATTGCTCTCTGGCATCCTTATCTTTGTGAACCGCTCTTAAAACAGTATATTTTTGAATCTCTGTTGGAAGTGGAACTGGTCCTTTTACTTCCCCACCTGTTCTTTTAACTGTTTCTACAATCTTTAAAGCCGCTGTATCAAGAAGTCTATGATCATAAGCTCTAAGATTAATTCTTACTTTTGTACTTGACATTAAAATGTCCTCCTTTCGCCTATATCTAGTATAGACTTGCTCCGTTCGAATTCCCTGATATTAGAATTAATTGGAACAACCAACCCTCGTGTATCAGCAACCTCGCACATCTAAGCCAGTCATACGCCATAGATTATATCAGTATATCCTATGTTAGTCAAGCCTAAAATTTAACATTTTTTAAAGTTTTTCCTATAAATAAATTGCAAAAGGTAGTATAATCTTTATGGGTTAATCTCTAACACTAAACACCTTTTGAGGTATCCGTACATCTTTAACGGCAATGCTCAAGTGTTCTATGTGAATACTAATGGCAACCTCAACAACAACAACGTGAACTGGGATGTACCTGGTGTGCGCCCAATATCCTTTTATAACTCATATACTTGATTACGGTTTAGTATAGCAGAATTAGGATACAAGATTAATCCTGAAGTTATACTTCAAACAAATGATGTTGATGTTCTATATTTTGCATATAAAACTATTACAGCATCTTTTTTATTTTTTAAAAATAGTTTATAATACTAATAGGGTCAATCTAGCATGGAATACGCGTATAGTCTCCGTATAACATGAACAGCAACGGCTATGCTTACGTGTTCATTGTGCTTGATAATGGCAACCTCAACAACAACAACGTGAACAACAATAACTATGGTGTGCGCCCAATATCCTTTTATCACTCATATACTTGACTACGGTTTAGTATAGCAGAATTAGGATACAAGATTAATCCTGAAGTTATACTTCAAATAAATAATGCTGATGTTTCTATATCTCGCATATAAAACTATTACAGCATTTTTTAGGTGAGTTAAATTTAGAAATATAAAAAGATACAGAGTTTTTAAAATTTACTGTATCTTTTTTACATGGCGCTTACGCCCCATGATCTCAAATTGCAAAGCCGACAACATTCGTTGCCGACTATACCTGTTTTTCAAATTTATTTCTTGCAAACGATGTTTGCAAATATTGGATATATTATATTATACATATTTGGTGAGAGGTCCAAAATGAAGAGTCATTTTGAACCACCACTCTACACTCCTTGAAGTATCTCTACTTCCATACGTAGTCTACGTTTCAACTACGTATGGATTAGTTACTGTTCCTTCGCTTCCTGTATCTTTCAATGTTATTTTTGTACCAGCCTTGAGATTTATTACTGGGCGCACACCAGGTACATTGTAGTTCACGCCTGTGTTGCTGAGGTCGCCATCATAGTGCACATAGAACACGCGAGCATCGCTGCCGATAAAGTAATACGGAGACATTGTCCAATAGTATTGGCCAACATTTAACCAATAACCATCATTGGCTGTTCCTCCAAAACCTCCAGCATATACTACCTCATCAGCCGTTATTAAGCCGACTGGCACTGGTAAAGCCTTATTTCCTTCTACTGTACTACTTGCTGTTTTTACTGGCTGAGCACCTGTATATGTATACAAATCTCTTTTTTGTGCTGTGCTATCTACTGTTTTTTTATTTGGATCTATTCCACACTTTAATGTTGGAAATTGTTCACTTCTCCATGAACCATTTAACAAAATGCGTCCATATGCTGCATAAGCTGTTTGTTGAGTTCCATAACCATACTTCGTATCACTACTCCACCATGTCTCATTTGTATTATTAACTTGGGTATCACTACAGAATCCTACATCTGTATCTATATAAGTGTCTTGTAAACTTCCAAGATTTGTTTGTCGCCACCATAAGTCTACTTGAGTAAGTATTGTACTTTTTGTACTACTACTATCTACTTTATGAGCATCATCAAATTTTGCTGATACTTGCGGAGAATTGTTATACATATAACCTACATATTTATTATCATTATACGTTTCATTAAACTTTACTGCTCTTGGATATGAAGTATTTCCAGCATTATTTGTTGGGTCTATTAAATTCTTTGCATCCTTAGCATTTGGAGTTGTTCCACTTGAATAGGTTCCGGCATATATTAATCTAATACTTCCATTTCCATTTATTCTGATTATCCTCCACCAAATATCACCGGTTTCTTTACCGCTTGTTGCTTTTCCAAATTTTAACCAGTTATTACTTACTGTTCCTCTATAGTAGTAACTTGTTCCATAGTCATCTTCAGCTTGATACACTCCATTTTCATTTTGGACTTTACAGCTTCCACCACATGACGTTCCGATGAACTTATCTACTGTTCCTTGTGAATTCTGTTTAAGTTGTGCTAAAGTTTTATCAGGACTTCCAGATTCATCAACATCAAAGTAAACATAACATTTTGTTCCTTGTTTAGTAACATTAGAAAATGAAATACCTGTTCCATCACCCTCAATTTCTACAGCTTTAGCAGCAGGATCTTCTTTATTTCCATTAATTTCACAATATGATTTTTCAGCATTAATAGAATATCCACTTCCCGGAACATCAGTTTGTTTATCATATTGCTCTTCAAGACCAGCACCATCTTCATCTTTTTTCTGTACTTGAATTGCTACAACATTAAGATCGGCTAAAGAATAATCTATTGTTCCTGTAGCAAGTGGTACACTTTGTGCTATTTTATATTTAGCATATGAACCAATAAATGTTAGCAAGCCAACAAGAACAAGGACAAATAAGGAAATACCTATGCTTAATCGCTTCCAAAACCTAAATTTCCCTGAATTTAATGTTTCAAATTTCATAAATTAACTCCTTTCTTTAAAACATTTCCTCCCTTATTCTCCATAAATATATCACATATCAACAAAAAAATCTACCATTTGTAGATAATTTTTAAAAAGTTCTACAATTTATGTTAGTAACTTATAAAAGAATGGATATTATAATATAAATTGTAGTAGGTGGTAGTATCATGAGGTTTAAAAGAAACGACGAAAACTACGTTTACGGTTTTGTTGGCAAAAATATAAAAAAGTACCGTAAAATGAGAGGTTTAACCCAAGATGAACTTGCAGCAATTGTAAATTACTCGCCCTCTTTTATTGCCAATATAGAATCTTCCACCCATCAAACTTTTTCCCTTGGAGCATTATGGCGTATAGCAAGTGCTCTAGGAGTAGGCCTTCATGAAATATGCTATGACAATAGCAAATTAGGAAGTAAAAATAGTTTAAGTAATACTGAATATATCTGTGAAAAATGCCGAAATACTATAGAACTACCTATCGAAGTAATAGATACTTTTGAATTTATATATGCTGTTGGTAAAAGCAAAGAATTATATCCAACATTTACCTGTCCCAAATGTGGAAAAAAGCTAATTCCCAAAAATATTGAATCAATCGACAAAAACTGACAAATTTTGCGCTTTTTCTATGATATTATGTATCAAAGAGGCGAATTTTTATGATTAATGAAGATTTAGAATTATATAATGAAATTGGAAAAAATATTGCCAAAAGAAGAAAAAATCTTGGTATAACCCAAGAAAAACTAGCCATGCTTACCAACTATTCTTTATCTTTTATTGCTAACATAGAAAGTAAAACATATCAATCTTTTTCCATCTCTGCTCTAAATAATATTGCTAAAGCTCTAAACACTAACATGATAGCATTGCTTCCTAAAGATACTTTTAAATATCTAAATAACAAACATATAAAATGCGAATATTGTAATTATAATACAGATATTCCTATTGAAATAATCAAATTACTTAACAACATTCACGAAATAACCAATAGAAAAATATTACTAACATGTCCCAACTGTAATAAAAAAATAATCATATAAAAAAGAAATAATCCAAACTATTTCTTTATTTTTTTAATTTCAAAACACTTTCAATTAAATCTATTATATCCCCATCTAATACTTTTATTGGATCTGTATCCTCATATTTTGATCGATGATCTTTTACTAATTTATATGGTTCTAGTATATAACTTCTTATTTGACTACCAAAATCTATATTACTTTCCTCACCTGTAATACTTTTAATTTTATTTTCTTGTTCTTCTAATTTTTGTTGATAAAGCTTACTTTTAAGAATTTGTAGTGCTATTTCTTTATTTCTTAATTGACTTCTTTCTGTTTGACAGGTAACAACTGTTTTTGTTGGTAAATGTGTAATTCTAACCGCTGAATTTGCCGTATTTACCGACTGTCCCCCTGCTCCACTGGAATGATAAACGTCAATTTTTAAATCGTCATCTTTAATTAAAATATCATCAACTTTACTAAATTCTGGCGTAACACTTACTGACGCAAAAGAAGTATGCCGTCTTTTATTCGCATCAAATGGTGATATCCTAACTAACCTATGAACACCAGCTTCATTTTTTAAATAACCATAAGCATACTCACCCTCAATATATAAAGTTACACTTTTAATACCTGCTTCATCACCATCTTGAATGTCAATAACTTTATATTTAAAGTTATTTTTATCTAAAAAACGCTCATACATTCTAAGTAGCATATTAGCCCAATCACAAGATTCCGTTCCTCCAGCTCCAGGATGTATCTCTAAATAACAATTTTCTTTATCATATAAACCATTTAACAAAGTATTAATTTCTAACTCTTCTACTTGTTTACTTATATTTTCTATTTCTTTATCACTAACATCTTCTATATCTAAAATTTCTTTCGTAATACTTATCGTATCAATTAAATTATTATAATTACTAATTATTTTATTTAAATTTTTTAATTGTTGATAAGTCTCGTTAGCGAGAGTTACATTATTCCAAAAATCCGGCTTATTAACAATTATTTCTAATTCTTCTTTATCTTTTCTTAATTTAGCAATGTCAAAGAGCCCTCCCGATATCTTTAACTTTACTAAATAAATTATCTAATAATTCTTGTTTCTCTCTAATTTCCATCAATATCATCCTTTATCTATTAAATTTTTTTCAATAAAATTGTATCATAAAAATTCCTGTTTATCAAATCATTTCTCATATCATCCACCACTATTGAATATATAATTTATTCCTTTTCTATTTGTTTAATCTCACTTAATAACCTATCAAAATCAGATACATAGCATCTATCCTGTATAACTTTATATTTTTCATATTCCCCTTCAGCCTTGCTTACGGCCTGTTTATGAGAAATTGTGCCTTTTCCTTCTAATACATCATAATGAAAAACTTGTAAAGCATTTAAAACCTCATTATTCCAGTCCTTCATATACATCGCAATATTTCTCTCAGCATTATTTTCAGCTATATCTAAAAATAAGTTTACTAAATTATTTAAATTTTTAAGTTCCTTTTCATTTAAATAATTTTTAGCTATAACAATATCTGATTTTAGTATCTTTCCATCAGGAGACTTTTCCAAATTAGTAAGACCCATATTTTTCTTTTTAGCATCTACTCTATTATAAATTATTTCGGCAGCCGTTTGTCCAGTTATAGCAAAATGAAACTTATTTTGAATTGTTTTATAAAATGTTATTGCTTCTTCACTGTCTTTGTCATAATCTATCGAACATTCTGAAAATATATCCGTAACTTTTTGATAAAACATTCTTTCGCTCGTGCGAATTAATTTAATTCTTTCCAATAATCTTTGAAAATATTCTTGATCTCTCTTACTAGCTTTCATGAATCTTTCATCATTTAATGCAAATCCTTGAATCATATAATCCTTAATTATTTTATTAGCCCAAGTTCTAAATTTGATTGCTTTTTTAGAATTTACTCTAAATCCAATCGAAATAATCATATCAAGATTATAATACTTTGTACTATACACTTGCTTACCATTATTACCCATATGTTCCATTTTGGAACACGTGATATTTTCTTCAAGTTCCCCATCATTATAAATATTATTGATATGTTTAGTAATTGCTGGTCTATTAACATTAAAAAGTGTCGCTAAAGCTTCCGTATTTAACCAAACATCTTCATTTTTAAGTAATACCTCTATTTTAATATTTCCTTCTTCATCATTATAAAATAAAATATTCTTTTCATCACCAATTAATTTATCTTTCATATTCCACCTCCTAAATATAATAATCTCTTCATCCTTCTCCATATATTATACTATTACTAATAACACTTAACAAGAAATTTATTATTCTCACATATAAAATTGTAAACAAAAAGCCATCAAGCATGATGACCGATTAATTAACAAATATTTTTTTAAATATATTTTCTACAAAATTATTATCATTCATTTTATTTTCTGAATACTTATTAAAATTGTTTTGATTAATTCTATTATTAACTATATCTTTAAAATTAGGATACAATTCATTTATTTGTTTTCTACTTACTATATATGTATTACCACTAAAATTAAAAGTTATTACCTCAACATTATCTATTAAAGCAAATATTGCTACAGAGTTATACAATAATGCCTTTTCTAAATAATGACTCTCATTAACATACCAATCTGTAATCTGATAATCGATGGTTAATCCAAGGTTTACTGAATCAATCTCAAAAACATAACCATATTCTGCAAGTGGTAAATTATCAATTAAATGGCTATCATTTCTATTGTTACCAACATATTGATTTTTATATTGTATTATATTTTCAATACCTGATTTATCTCTATTAAATGGCGTTATTGGTATAGTTTTTTCAGTATACTTCTTTTTGATATCAATTATATAATATTCATTTTTAGTATTTCTATTTATTCGATACACATTATAAAAAGGTGCTTTATAAACAATCATAGTATCTCCAGTTTCTTTTAAATAAGAAAATCTAGGTGGTACTTTATTTAATACAACATTAGAATAATCAATTATTAATAGAACTACTAAAAACATAGTTACATATACAAAATTGTATAATATTCTTTTTAAATAAGATTAGATAAATTATAATCTGTAAAACTATTTAATTATAAAATTCTATATATAAATTTACAAGAATTTATTTCTTTTATTGTTCAATTAATTTATTATCATTAACTTGTTTTTGCAATAATTCTAAATCTTTAAGACTTTTATTATCTTTTAAGGCTTCCATTTGTCTTCTTGCTGATCTATTTAATCTAATAAGTCTCTCTCTTTGGGGAACATTTTCTTCGATTAATTCGGCATTTGTATTTTGTAAATTGTTTAGTATCACTAAATGAAGTAGATCCGTATAATCTCTTATATTTCCATTTTCTGCAAGTTCTGGATTACTTTCCCTCCATTCTCTTGCCGTCATTCCAAATAAAGCAACGTTTAATACATCTGCTTCTTCGGCATACACAAATTGTTTTTGTTCTTCAGTTAAAGTTGGAACTATGCATTTCTTAATTGCATCAGTATGAACAACATAATTAACTTTTGATAAAAGTCTAGTTGCGCTCCACTCAACTTTATATTGATAAGCTTCACTCTTTTTTAATCTTTCGAATTCTGTTATTAAATATAATTTAAATTCAGGTGATAACCAACTGGCAAATTCAAAAGCTATATCAGGATGAGCAAAAGTGCCACTATTATATCTTCCTTGCTTTGAAATTACACCAATAGCATTTGTTGCTGTAATCCATTTTTTTGGAGTCATAACAAAAGAATTAGTTCCTGATTCATTTTTAAACCCATCGAATTCGATGGAATTAAAATTTGGATTATTTAAATATTCCCAAGTCCCTAAAAAAAGAATTGTATTTGTAGTTCTCATCCAGTTTTGGATTATATAATCCGTTCTCTCTTTATCTTTATATCTTGCCAAATCTGTTAATGATATATAATTAACATTTCCCACTCTTAATATCCCAACTTTATTCTCTTTAACAATAATTTCCGTTGTTACTATATCTGTTTTCAATATTTATCTCCTTTCAACTTTTGATTTTAAAATGCATCAACATATTTTTTATACACAACTTTATTTTCCTAAAAGATAAAAAGAGGGTTTACAAAATTATTTTGTTAGCTCTCTTTGTCATCAATTTTTTTACTAATGCCTTTTAATGTTTCTAAATATGCTTCCTCCACAGGGCTAATTTCTTTTACTTGATATTTTCTATATTCACTCTTTGCTTTTTTTATTGCCTTATCGTAACTTATAGTACCTGCACCAATTAATGTCTCTCCTCCTGTAGTGGACAAAATGGAATCAAGTTCTCTTATATAATCTTCCATATACATTTGTTTATGCCTAATTGCTTGAATTTCAGCAAAATCAAAGTATCCTGATACTAAATTATTTAAAATTTTTAATTCTTCTTCTGTTAAATAATTTTTAGCAATGACTACATCACTCATAACAGGAATATCACCACTAAAGGTTGTTAGTCCCATAAATGGTTTTTCTGAATCAGCTCTTTCATAGATTACTTTGAAGCAGTATGCCCATGGGTTGCAAAATGAAGTTTATTTTGCACAATTTTAAAAAACTCAATAGACTTTTCATCTTTGGGATTATAATCAACTGCCGTGGCGTATAAATCTAAAACCTGACGATAGAGAACTTTTTCTGAAGATCTAATGTCCTTTATTCTAGCTAATAATTCCTTCCAGTAATTGCCACCAGCATTGCCTTTAAGACGTTCATCGTCTAATGTGAATCCTTTAATCATATATTCTTTTAATCTTTCAGTAGCCCATTTTCTAAAATTAGTAGCTATTTTAGATTTAATCCGATATCCTAAAGAAATTATCATATCTAAATTGTAAAATGGAATTTCTCGTGATACCTCTCTATTACCTTCCATTCGAACTTGTCGGAAATTCTGACACGTTGAATTTTTATCCAATTCTCCTTCCAAATATATATTATTTATATGTTCAACTATATTTGTTCTTGAAGTTTTAAAAAGCAATGCCATTTGTTGTTGAGATAGCCAAACAGTTTCATTTTCCAATTTTACATCAATTTTTGTTTCTCCATCAAGAGATTGATAAATAATTATATTATTAGAATCATCCTTATTCTCCATATATTCACCTCCATAAATTTAAAAATACAACGACTCATTTTAAACCATATTTCCAATTAACAAAAATTCCTACTTAATACTTAATTCTAATTTTTTTTCCAACTTTTCATAGGATGTTTTGGAATTTTTCATAAATTCATAAGCACTTATTATAGATGTTGCATCAAAAATATTTCTATAATAATAACCATCAGTTAAATAACCACTTATTCCCATGCCTTTTTTATTTTCTTTGTTATCTAATATTTCCTCAATAATTCTATTTAACGACTGCCCCTTTTTTATCCATTCAAACATATTTTTAGTAATTTGTAAACCTTGTGATTTACCAATAAATTCCTGCCCATCTTTATCTATAATCGAAGCATAAGTAACTATAAAATAATAATCTCCCACTTGCTCATATCCTCCTTCTATACTCATTAATAAGTCATATACAAGATTATTTTGTAAACAATATTTTATTAATTCTTGATTACGATTATGAGCTCCAAGTAATATTTCCTCATTCATAGGTCTTGAACTAACAAAAGAAGGAACCTCTACAGATTCAATCTCATAATCACTAATATTTAATGAATCTAATGCTATCGCAATCGATTCTCTTTTAGATTTATTTTTAGAGCCAAGAATAATATTCATAGTTACCTCCTTCCTTATTTTTAAAAAATTGAGGAAAAAAAGAGGAAAAAACTCAACTTTTATATCCTCTTTTTACTTTTTTAAAATCCGCAATTAACCTACTATTTGCCATGACAATTTTTGTATTTCTTACCAGACCCACATGGACAAGGATCATTTCTTCCTACCTTATTAACTCTCTTTGGTGCAGCTTTTTCTTTTTCCTTACCATCATTCGCATGTCCTTCTAAAGTTTGTTTTCTCGTCACATTTTGTCTAATTTCCGCATTTAGTAAAAACGTTGCAATTTGCTTATCAATTCTTGTTAAGAATTCTTCAAAAAGTTCAAAGCCTTCCATTGTATAAGCTTGAACCGGATTAACCTGGCCATAACCTCTAAGTCCAATACCTTCTTTTAAATGTTCCATGGCACTCATATGTTCCACCCAATTGGAATCAATTACCCTAAGAGTTATTGCCTTTTCAAAATCATCACTAACTGGCACATCTTTAATCTTTTCTTCATAATCTTTAATTACTAAATCGGTAATATATTTAACTGTATCATCATCACTTAAATCTTTAATATCAACAAATTTTAAAGAATTATTTTTTAAGTAATTATTATTAACATATTCTGTAATATCATCTTTATCAGAATCAGTTAGAGTATTTTCTGGAGCCAAATGTTGTTCACATAAATCAGCAATGACATTTTTAAATGTTTCAATTACTCTCTCATGAATAGATTCCATATCTAAAACTTCATTACGTCTAGCATAAATAATTTCTCTTTGTTCATTTAAAACATTATCATAATCCAGCAAACTCTTTCTAATATCGTAGTTATTTCCTTCAACTTTCTTCTGAGCTGATTCAATTGAACGCGTTAAAGTTTTACTTCTAATGGCTTGGTCATCCATTCCCAAATTTTGAAGCATGCCTTTAATTCTATCGGTTCCAAATCTTCTCATCAAATCGTCTTCAAAAGAGACAAAGAATTGGCTCATTCCTGGATCTCCTTGCCGTCCTGAACGTCCTCGAAGCTGATTATCAATTCTTCTTGACTCATGTCTTTCTGTTCCAATTACACACAAACCACCAAGTTCTTTTACTCCTTCACCAAGTTTAATATCGGTTCCCCGTCCGGCCATATTAGTCGCAAGAGTTATCGCATACTTTTCGCCAGCCTTTGCAATAATTTCGGCTTCTCTTGCATGGTTTTTGGCATTTAATACCTCATGTTTAAGTCCCGCTTTATTTAATAAACTACTTAAATATTCATTAACTTCTACACTAATCGTACCAATAAGTATTGGTCTTCCGGTTTTATTTATTTCTTTAACCGTATTTATAATAGCTTTATATTTAGCACTACTAGTTGCATAAACAAGATCCGCCAAATCTTCTCTTATTACTGGTTTATTAGTCGGAATTTGAATAACATACATATTATATATATTTCTAAATTCCTCTTCTTCGGTTTTCGCCGTTCCCGTCATCCCGGAAAGTTTATTATACATTCTAAATAAATTTTGGAATGTAATCGTCGCCATTGTTTTAGTCTCGGTATTAATTGTAACTCCTTCTTTAGCCTCAATTGCTTGATGAAGTCCCTCACTAAATTGTCTTCCTTGCATAAGTCTTCCGGTAAATTGGTCAACTATAATAACTTCATCATCTTGAACTACATAATCAACATCTCTTTTAAAGCCATAATTAGCCTTTAAAGCCTGATTTAAATGATGTACTAAGGCAGTATTTTCTAAATCATACAAGTTCTTTAAATGAAATATTCCTTCAATTTTTTCACTACCAGCTTCCGTTAAAGAAACATTTTTAGTCTTCGCATCAACTAAATAATCTTCATCTTCTTTTAATCTCTTAACCGCTCTATCAGCATCCACATATAAATTATTCGAATTAAATCTTCCCCCGGAAATAATAAGCGGAGTTCTAGCTTCATCTATTAATATTGAATCAACCTCATCAACAATACAAAAATTAAGTGGTCTTTGCACCCTTTTATCGGCCTCAACTACCATATTATCTCTTAAATAATCAAACCCAATTTCATTATTAGTAGAATATAAAATATCACAGTTATAGGCTTCTTGCTTTTCACTACTTGATAATTCACGCATATTAAGACCCACAGTTAAATCAAGAAATCTATAAATATTTCCCATCCATTCTGAGTCTCTTTTTGCCAAGAACTCATTCGCGGTTACAACGTGTACCCCAAGTCCTGTTAAAGCATTAAGATAAGTAGGCATTGTTGCTGTTAAAGTTTTACCTTCACCAGTTTTCATTTCGGCTATATTTCCAAAATGTAAAGCTAAACCTCCAAGTATTTGCACATAAAAAGGTTTTTCACCAATAACTCTATAAGCTGCTTCTCTAACAACCGCAAAAGCTGGAACAATTAAATCATCTAAACTATCCCCATTTCTAAGTCTATCTTTAAATTCTAAAGTTTTCGCTTTTAACTCATCATCACTAAGTTTCGCCATATCTTCATCAAGTGCCATAATTTCGTCAGCTATTTTTTCAAATTTTTTTAATTCTTTATATTCGGTATCAAATAATTTGCGTATTAATCCCATGTAATTCACCTTCCTCTAAAGATTATACCATAATTCTAATATATGTACAAACTAATTTTCACTATAAATTTCATTTGCAATTCTATCCATTACCTCTTCAGCTAATTTTTTTCTTTGCTTTTTATCTAATAAAGTATTATTAAGAACATTACACATAATAACAATTATAATTTTTCTTTCAAAATCAATTAAATACGTTGGTCCTGTATATCCACTAAAGGTAATTGTATTTTTAGAACACACCTTTGGTACATCATTTAACTCATCAATTAAATTATAATATCTTGCACTCATAAAATTATAAGTTCTTCTAACATTTATCTCTTTTTTCTCTTTTAAAGCCTTTTTATATAACCAATTTATATCATCACTTGTTCCTATTTCTTCTAATAATTTTTTATTCATTCCATTAATATCATGATGTTTAAGCATTACCTTTAAAGTATCTCCATCTATTAAGTTATTATTAAAGAATGATAACAAAAATTTAAGTAACTCCCTTCCTGTTGTAAATAAACCCGCATGACCTGTAACGATATCAAAATCTTTAGCAACCCTTGCCTTTTTATCATTTACCTCTCCTAGTTTATTATTAATAACCACTCCATCTTTTACCTCCCAATTATTACATGCAATATTATCAGAAGTTGGATTAACTGTAGTTTTAGTTAAACCAAGTTTTTTAAAAATTTTATCTTCCCATAATTTATCTAAAGAAACACCCGTTACCAATTCTACTAAAACCCCTAAAATAATATAATGGACATCCAGATAAGTAGGAACATTACTGACAACTCTCACTGTAAATAAAATGTCATAAAAATCTTTTTTACTTGTTGCATCCCCCAAATAACCATCAGTTAATATTTCCTGATTATGACTAAGTAAATCAATAACCTTTACATCTTCTAAATATATAAATCTTTTATCAATATCTCTAACCTTATCATAAATATTTATTTTCTTTTCTTGATATAATATATAAACCAAAGTTGCCGTATAAGTTTTCGTAAGTGATGCTATATCAAAAAGTGTATTTTTATTACATGGTAAAACTCGCGGATAAACTTCTCTATTCCCATAAATGTATTCTCTAACTTCTCCCTTATTATAAATTAAAATATCATAGCCTAAAGAATGTTTATTAATATATTTATCTAACCCAAATTTCATATCTTAACCTCGCTTATCACATAAAAACCTCGCTTCTCGATCCAAGAAACGGGGTTCATAATATTTAAACTAATTTTAAATTATTTAACATTAATAATTCCGAAATTTCCATCTTTCCTTCTGTACATTACTGAAACACATTCTTCATCAACATTCTTAAAAACAAAGAAATCATGATTTAAAAGATCCATTTGTATTGCAGCCTCTTCCTCATCCATTGGTTTAGAATTAATATTTTTTCTTTTAACTATCTTACTTTTATCTTCCTCATCTTTATCTACTTCAAAATCTGTATTAATATCTAGTTGAATTAAATTCTTATATTTTGTATCTAATTTTGTTTTATTTTTTCTAATTTGTCTTTCCAGTTTATCAATAACGAGATCTATCGCCGCATATAAATCATCATGACTTTCTTCTGCTCTTAAAGTAAACTTATTAGTCGGTACTGTTACTTCAATTTTTTGTTCTTTATTTTTAACTCTAATAATTACTGTCGCTTTTATTTTTTTATCACTATCAAAATATTTTTCAAGTCTCCCCATTTTTTCCGTTACATAATCTTTAATCGCTTTTGTAACTGTTATCTTATCTCCTCTAATAGAGATATCCATAAAATCACCTTACCTTTAAATAATTATATCATGAAATAAAGAAAAAAACTACTAAATTAGATAGTAGTTAATTCTTTTTCGCATACATCAACTGCTTGTAAACCTTTAGAAGTCTCAATTAGTTTAAAATCAACTATTGCGCCTTCTTTTAAAGTTTTATAGCCTTCTTTGACTATCGCGGAATAATGAACAAAGATGTCTTCTAAATCTTCATATTCTATGAATCCATAACCTTTCTCATTATTGAACCACTTTACTTTGCCTTGCATATCACACCTCGCCTTTCTACCTCGTATTAAAAATAACATACAAGCCACCCCCAACTCAATAAAAATCGTACGACAAATTTCGCAAACTCATCAAAAAATCATTATTAAGTCATTCACAAGATACCATATTTAGAAAATATTTTAAAGTCATATGTCTAAAAGTATCAAATAATTGTTTCAAATTATTAAATATCAAAAACTTCCATTATATTCTAAATTTTAAAACTCAAAAATGGTTACTTTAAGCTAACGAACTATAATATTTTTATATAATGCGATATACTAAAAAGCGGTTAAAGGAAGTAAAATATGAAAGAAAGATTTATCAATTCTTCATTAGAACTTATTAATAAATATCAAGAATGTGATCATCTAAAAACGGTAAAATTAAAATATGGTTTAGAAGGATTATACAACTTTGTTATTAAATTCATAATTGTTTTTACCATCGCCATTATTTTAAAAACTCTTCCTGAAACATTATTATTCTTGTTATTTTATGCCGGAATTAGAACCTTTAGTTTTGGATTTCATGCCAATAGTTCTCTTGGTTGTTGGATATCAACTTTAATTATTTATAACCTCATTCCATTAATTATCCACAATCTAGCTATTCCCAAATATGTAGGATATATAACAGGTATTATAAGCATTTTAACTTTTAGCCTTTTCGCTCCCGCGGATACTCCAAAAAGACCGCTTATTAAAAAAGAAATGCGTCAAAAATGTAAATTAACAAGTATAAGTATTATCTTAATTTACTTAATAATATACTACTTTTCCACTAATAATCTTATAAATAATGCTATAGTTTATGCTTTAATAATTCAAAATATTTTAATAAATCCTATCACGTATAAAATAACGAAAACTAAGTTTAATAATTATAAATATTATCATAGTAAAAATTAACGATGGTTTAAATAATTTATATATAAATATTTAAACAAAAAAAAGAAGTAAAGGAGGTAGAAAAAATGGAATTTTTAGCTAACATTTTAAGTGGAGCTGCTATGAGTGCATCAGCAGATAACCGTACTTTTTGGTTATTCTATGATGAACCAGAATGCCCTGAAGAACTATTATAATAACTAAGTGAATGATACTAATTCACTAAAATAGGACTTTTTAAAAGAAGCCGATCACGCTTCTTTTTTAATTTATGCTTTATTATCTCATGCAAATATTTTAATGTACATAATTCTTTTTTGTACTTATTTTGGCAATAAACAAATCATTTATTAACTTTAACTCTAAATTAACTTCATTATTTCTCAGTGCTGAAAATAATCCTAATCCTCTTCTACTACCTTTTGTTGAATAAGACTTTTTACCTATTTCATCAATATTTAAAGAACCTGTAAAACTATTTTTAATTTCAACTACTATCTTATCATTTTCTTCATAAAAGCTAATAATTAATAACTGTTTCTTACTCCTCAAAGCTGATTCTATTGCATTATCTAAAGCTATTACAATTTTTTCAACTAAAACATTATATCTTTTTGGAGATAATACTCCAAATATATCATATTTAATATTATTATCTATTTTAATTTTTAAATTACAACCATATATTTTTTGATACACAATTCCATTTAAACCATAAGGTATTTCCTTCATTTTAATATTAACTTTTTTATTTTTATTAATTTCTTTAAGCATATCTTCAATTAACAGCTTTGCTTTATGATTTGAAACTGATTTAATACTCAATAATTTAGCATTTATATTATGTCTAAAAATTCTATTTTCATCTTCTATATCAAAATAAAACTGATTATTTGCTTTTAAAGTTTCAAGAAATATTTTATTTTCATTTTCAATTTCTTTCACTTTAAACAAAATTATAAATGCGACAATAAACACTAACAACATGATAAATAATAATAAATTAATAGTCAAATTACCAACATTTAAGAATAAGATTACTCCAACCATAAAAGTAAATAATGAAAATGCAATTATGGCGACATTTGAATAAGAAATTTGTGCAATTTTCTTATATAAATTATCAGTCATTTCTCTAAGCTTTCTAGTATTGCTTACTATTACTAACATAATAAAAACATAAAATGACAAGGCACATTCAAAATAAATATTATAAACATCAAAATTGAAAAATATCCTTGAAAGAGAAATTATAATCATTGCTAAAAAATCTAGCATTGAACCATAAAGCCAAATAATTACTACATAAAAAATTAATTTTTTAAAAGGCTGTGGTTTCATAACATAAAAAAGAAGGGGATAAAATATAAAAAATGATATATGTCCCAAAATTTCTAAATGAAAATATTGAATCAAATATATAAAAATTACTCCTAATAGATAAATCAAAAAAGAAAATTTATTAAAGAGTTTAGAAATACCCACTAATTTATAATAAACATACGCAAAACTAATTGTTGAAATAAAAGATGTTAAAACAACGATTAAATCTAAATTATTCACGATTTAATTCTCCTTTATACTTCTTCGATAACATAAATACTTTTTCACTATTATCTAATATAAAGTAACCCTCTTTAAAATTCTTTTCTTGGATTCTATTCTTATTTACAATACATGACCTATGACATTGCACAAATCTTTTATCCAAAAGTGGCAATATATCTTTAATATTCATATTAACCATATACTTATTTTTATCTGTAACTATTACAAGTTTTCTCTCTTCAGTATCTCTATAAATATAAAGTATAGATCTATAATAAACACTAAGTTCAATATTATTAGCTTTATAAACAAACATTTTATTATCAAAATTTCTTTTTAATATAGCATTAATATCTTTTTTAAATCTTTTATCAAATTCGTGAAATTTTTCTATAAAATCAAATATTTCATAAACCGTACGATGAGCGCTTTCAAACATTTCATCGTGATTAGTAATAAAAATTATTTCACTTTCCCAATCAACTTCTCTTATTAACTTAGCCACTGTTATGCCACTAACTTTATTACCAAGTTGGATATCCAGTACATAAATTTTTCTAACATCCGTATCTTGAATTTCTTTTTTAAGCTCGGCATTTATCTTTGAAAAACATCTTACTTCCTTAGATGTCATTACAAATTCATCCAAAAGCTTTTTTAGATACTCTAACTCCTCCTTATCATCATCAACTAAAACAAATCTTACCATGATAGACCACTCCTCTTGAGTTTACTCTTAGTATACTCAAGATTATTATAATATAAATCTAAGATATTGTCAAAAAATAATGACGTTAAGCCCCATGTTTTTTTACTTTAAGTAAACTTTCTGCCACATAACTTGCGGCATTATCAAAATAATAAACCCTTCTATTTTTAACTTTAACTAAATTAACACATCGATTAGTCCCTAAAAAAACAATATCTCCCTTAATAAATTCATCTAAAATCTCTAGTACTTTAGGCACATCTTTAAAATATTTTAAATCTAAATATATTCCTTCATCCAAATTTATAACCATATACTCTTTATTAAATTCGACATACAAAGCTTCTTTTAAAGGAAATATTTCTTTTATATCTAAAAAACTAACTTTAATAAATCCCAATTCCAAAAATATATTCTCTATAAACTTTATATCACTCACTCTAAAATAACTATTCTTTACGACCACTATATTATCCCCAAAAAGTTTTCCTCTAATTTTATTTTTTTTAATAGTTTGTGTAAAATCATTACTAAACTTCTCTTTATTAATAATATATCCCTTTTTTATTCCGGCATTATTATCCTTAATAATCTTCCCCTTATAAATAATATTAAGTCCATCATCAACTATATAAACGATCATTATCTTCACCTCTTAAATTTTCATCTATTAATATTATGTTTAAAAAACCTTATTATAAACAAAAAAGCCATAAAGGCTTAAAAATAACTTAATTTAATTCTTCCACACTCATATTATAAAACTCTTCCGGATTAATTAAAGTTCCATTATAATAAACTTCAAAAAGTAGATTATTTTTATTTTCGCTTATTTTATTAGGACCACTCTTAGCAATTATTTCTCCTTGTTTTAATTCATCGCCAACTTTAACCTTAATATCATCGACACTATAATAGACTGTTCTAAGATTCGTATTATGTTCTACTTCAATATACTTCCCCAGTATTTCATCTTCCTTAATATTAATGATTTTTCCATCAAGGGACATTATAATATCAAAAGCATCCTTAGCATTATATAACACTCCGGTATTTTTCATATAAGTATTTTGATAATAAATTAAGGCTTTTTCTTGTTCCTCTTTAGTTCCATCTTTATCATAAAAATAAGTAGCAATGGATGCATCAATTGCAAAAGGTTTAATCACAACATCTGGTAAATTATCTCCTCCCACAACTGGTATAGCCTCTCTATCCTTTATAAGTCCAATCGCATACAAATAAGTAGGATTACTTTTCATAAGAGTACTAACTAAACTAACTGCTCCAAAAACAAGCATTAAAATAATTACATATAAAGCCGGCATTACATAACTTCGAAGTTTTCTGTGCCTCATTCTTGCATCAACCTTTCTACTAATAAGTTTGAGCAAGTTTAAAAATTTTATACTTAAAGTTTATTTAATTCTCTCAATTAGTTACTAACTTTATTTATATTTTCTCAATTTCTGTTCCTTTATAATAGTGTTTTAAAATATCCTGATAATTATAGCCTTCATTTGCCATCCCTTCGGCTCCATACTGACTCATCCCAACACTATGTCCAAACCCGTATGTTGTAATAAATACAGCATCACCATCACTTGTTATCTCAAAATCCGTTGACTTTAAACCTAACTTATTAAATACCTCTCTTCCTGTAAAAGCTTCTCCATTAATCGTTATTTCTCTTACATAATTATTTTCGCCCCTTATAACATTACTAATGGTAATACTATCACAACTAATATTTAAACTATTACAAAAATTACCTTTACTAAGTGTTGCTTTTGAAATATAAGCATCCGGATAATTTTTATCCCACACCGAAGGAACACTTACTAGATAATCTTTATTATCATTAAAAACTGTCTTGCCATCATCAGTATAGCCATTAGATATCGCAAAATAATAAGAAATTATAATATCACCATCATATGTAATAACTTCATCTTTGGTACTTAAAACCGCCTCTTTTATCCTATTATAATAATACTCATAATTATTTCCCCATCTATTTTGCATTTCTTCTTCGCTTAAATAAACTTGGTCATTAACACTTGTTGCTAAAACATACCCCGGAATATTTTGCATTTTATATAACGCATAAGTTCGGGCCGCAACAGCTTGAGCTTTTAAAGCTTCCATATTAAATGATGCGGGCATCTCACCAGCCACTACCCCAATTATATAATCATCTAATCCCACATAAAACGCTTCACTTTTATTCGCATTATTACTAACTAATACTTCACTTGGCTTTTCATCTTGCTCTATTTCTGTTTCACTGTTTTCATTTAATTGCCACTCTAAATTATAAACTTCTTTACTTGCTAAGACTTGCTTAGTCTCTTTTTCTCCACTAATAACAATCGTTACCGGTACTAACAATACTACAATAAATAGTAATATTCTATTCATAATTCCTCCGTTTATTACTAATCATATGAAGTGCTATAAGAAAATATTTATGCATAATTTATACATAATATATTTTAATAAAAAAAACGTAAATAATTATTAATTAAAAAGTCAAGTGCAACTTTAGAATAATCAATAATAATTGAGAAATGCGATTTTATGCCGAGAAAAC
>CANQHE010000009.1 GCA_947623735.1 uncultured Bacilli bacterium | reverse complement strand
GCATATAATATAAAAATATACCTTCTTTCCGAAGATATATTCTATCATATGATAGTACTGACATTTTCAAAAAATCTTGTACTGACATTTTCAAAAAGGATTAACATTGAAGAGGTTTAGGCTTGCAAAATTAATTTATATTTGATACAATAGTAGACGTAAAAAGCAAAGAACAAGAGGAGTAAGAATTGATGCTTTAAAGAGAGCTTATTAAGGGTGAGAGATAAGTAAGCTAAAATTCTGAAGGTTGCTTGGGAGCTTGGATTAAAATCCCGCTGGAAAGCGTTAAAATTATAAGTAAAATAAAAGGTGGTACCGCGGATTATTCGCCCTTTGGTAGCCATCTTTTTTTAAGTTAGGGAGAGATAATATGGTAGAGTTAGAAAAAAAGTATGACCACATAAGGGTTGAAGAAGGAAAATATGAAAATTGGAAAAGTAAGGGTTATTTTGAACCAAATAAAGAGGCCAAAGAACCATTTTGTATAGTTATACCACCACCAAATGTTACAGGAAAACTTCATATTGGACACGCTTGGGATACAAGTATTCAAGATGCAATTATTAGATATAAAAGAATGCAAGGATTTAGAACTCTTTGGCTTCCTGGAATGGACCATGCGGGGATTGCAACCCAAGCGAAAGTTGATAAAAAACTTAAAGATATGGGAATTAATCCTCGAAGTATGGAGAGGGAAGAATGGCTTAAACATGCTTGGGCTTGGAAAGAAGAATATCAAAATAATATCCATCAGCAATGGGCTAAAATGGGTTTATCTTTAGCGTATTCGAAAGAAAGATTTACTCTCGATGAAGGATTATCAAAAGCAGTAAGAAAAGTATTCGTTGATTTATATAATAAAGGTTTAATATATCAGGGAGAGAGAATTATTAATTGGGACCCCGCTCATATGACAGCCTTATCTAATGAAGAAGTTATTTATAAAGATGTACCGGGAGCTTTTTATCATTTAAAATATAAACTGGAAGATAGTGAAGAATACTTAGATGTTGCAACAACAAGACCGGAAACATTATTTGGAGATACCGCGGTGGCTGTTAATCCAAATGATGAAAGATATAAAAAATATCATGGTAAAAACGTTATTTTACCAATCGTGGGAAGAAAAATTCCCATAATTACTGATGAACATGCCGATATGGAGAAAGGAACAGGTTGTGTAAAAATAACGCCTTTTCATGATCCTAATGATTATGAAGTAGGATTAAGACATAATTTAGATGCGATTAAATGTATAAATTTAGATGGGACAATGGCGGATACCGCTCTTAAGTATGCCGGATTAGACCGTTTTGTTGCTAGAGAAAAGTTAGTAGAAGATTTACAAAAAGAAGGTTTATTACTTAAAGTAGAAAATATAACGCATAATGCTCCTTTTAGTGAGCGAAGTGGAGTTTTAATTGAACCAATTATTTCAAAACAATGGTTTGTTAAAATGCGACCTTTAGCGGATAAAGTACTAAAAACCCAAAAAATTAAAGATGAAAAAGTTAATTTTGTGCCGAAAAGATTTGAAAAGATTATGAATCACTGGATGGAAATAACTTATGATTGGTGTATTTCAAGACAACTTTGGTGGGGTCATAGGATTCCCGCTTGGTATAAAGATAATCAAGTTTATGTGGGAGAAGAAGCACCAAAAGAAGAAGGCTGGGTTCAAGATGAAGATGTACTTGATACATGGTTTTCTAGTGCTCTTTGGCCATTTTCAACGTTAGGTTGGCCAGATGAAACCGAAGATTTAAAAATGTATTACCCTAATAATGTTTTAGTTACCGGTTATGATATTATTCCTTTTTGGGTTAATAGAATGACTTTTCAAGGTTTAGAATTTTTAGGGAACAGGCCATTTAAGTATTGTTTAATCCACGGACTTATTAGAGATAAAGAAGGAAGAAAGATGTCTAAGAGTCTTGGTAATGGAATAGACCCAATGGAATGTATTGAAAAATATGGGGCCGATGCTTTGAGATTTTATCTTACAACCGCGGTATCTAATGGAATGGATTTAAAGTTTGATGAGGAGAATTTAAAATCTACTTGGAATTTTATTAATAAACTTTGGAATGCTTCAAGATTTGTGCTTATGAATATAGATTCTGAAGAAGAAAAGATAGAGACTTTAAGAGACGAACATAAATGGATTTTAACAAGATATAATGAAACTATTAAAAATGTTGTTAAATATATGGATAAATTTGAACTTAATAATGCGGGTAATTTAATATATAACTTTATTTATAATGATTTTTGTGATAATTTTATTGAATTTGCTAAATTTAGTTTGGATGATAAGACTACAAAGTATGTTTTAAAAACAGTACTTAAGGGAATACTTAAAATGCTTCATCCTTTTATGCCTTATGTAACTGATGAAGTGTATAGTAAAATACCTGGAGTTAAAGAAAATATTATGGTTAGTAGTTATCCTTTATATGATAAAAAAATGATATATAAAGAAGAAGAAAATAAGATTAATGATATGATAGAATTTATAAGAATGTACCGAAAAGTATATCAGGAAAATCATATGGATAAAAGTGCTTTAGTTAAATTTAATAATGATAGTGATTATAGTCTTATTAAAAAAATACTTAAAATTAGTGATGTAGAAGATAAAAATATTAATATGGCTTCTTATAATGTTAGTTATAAAGAATTTGATGTAACAATTTATTTTCAAAAAGAGCAAACAAAAGAAGAAAAGAAGGCTTTAGAAAAAGAAATAGAAACCCTTAAAGATGCAATTAAGAAAAGAAAAGCTTTGCTTTCGAATGAAAACTTTGTTAGTAAGGCACCAAAAAATTTAGTAGAACAAGAAAGAGAAAAATTAAGAATCGAAGAAGAAAAACTGGCAAAATTAAATAAATAGGATTTAAGATGAATGTAGAATTTAAAATGAAGGATAACCTTATAATTAGAGGAGTATTAGAAGGGAAAATAGAAGCAAATGACTTGGTAATTATGCTTCATAGTGGGGGTTATGATAGAAATGAGAGGGGAGTAAAACAGAATAAAAATGGGAAAAAGTGTTTTTACAATCCTCGAGGTAATTATGAATATTTAAGTGATATTTTAAAAAGTGATGCTGCTATACTTAGAATAGATTTAAGAAATCATGGGTTAAGTGGGAAAAATATTGATACATTGAAGATGCTTGAATTATTAAAAGAGTTTAATATTACGTCTCTTAATGCGCGTTTAATTTGTAGTTTATTACTTCAAAATGATAAAATTAAATTAAAGGAAGTAATTGAAGGTTTAAAACTTGATGATAAAGATAAGATGGAGCTTAAACAATTAGTAAAAAGACCAATTATCAAAGATAGTTCATTTTATCAAATGCGAGATGATATCAAAGAAATACTTGAACAAATTGGGGGTAATTATCAAAATTATCACTTTGTTGGTACTTGTATGGGTGGTCTTATTAGTGCATTATATATTATGGATAATCCTTTAAAGGTTAAAAGTTTAAGTTTGTTTTCTCCTTTATTTACACTGGATCAAGCTTTTTTAAGAAGTGATAGTAATGATACTTTTAGTTATCATAAAAGACAAGTTATAAAAAATGGGGGACAATTTCGAATGGGTAATCAAGTCGAGGGAATAAAAACTTATCAGGAAGTAGCAAGTTTTAGACCGATGTTTTATGAAAACTTGAAAAAAATAAATGTTCCAATATGTGCTTTTCAAGGAGTAGAAGATAAACTGGTAAATGCTTTAGAACAAGAAAAAATATTTGCATTTATAGAGAATTATCATAAAGAAAAAGGGTTGATGCCAGTTTATTATGCTAGTATTAGTCCAGGAGTACACTCTCTTTATGATGTTATATATCCGGTAATAATGGAGGTTGGAGACTTTATTAAAGCTAACTTAAGTCAAAATTTAAAAAGATAAACTTGTAGTTTGGATAAAATAGTTATATAATTATTTTGTTCATCTGTTCTCGTAGCTCAGCTGGATAGAGCAACCCCCTCCTAAGGGGTAGGTCGCGAGTTCGAATCCCGCCGAGAACACCAGATTGATAGGAAACTCGAACTTTTATAGTTCGGGTTTTAATATATTTGAAAATATGTTATAATAATTCACAAATTTAAATTGATTGCTTGTCAATTTAGAAAACACACTTGCATATTGACAAGTCAATAAGCCTATACATATTAGTATTGCTTTGTTTGGAGATGAATAGTTATGAGTTATATTAAAGATGATTTATATAATACGACTTTACCTATTTTAATAATTGAAGAAGAAAAACGCTATAAGGAATATCCTCAAATAGGATTCGGTGATGAAGCATCGATACATAAGTATAATGAGCAAATAGCATTTAAAACATTTGATTTTATGCGAGATAAAGAAAAATTACCTAGAAAATTTGAAAAAATAGAATTACTAGGACAACTTTCTGACGTAGCCGCTTGTTTTCCAATTGGTTTAGTTGGGTATGAAGATAAGAAAAAAGAAGGATATTACTATAACTTAGTAAAACCTCTTAAAAATTATAAAGATTTTGATTATCTTCAATTTTTAAAGGATACGAGACAATTACTTGGATATATAATACAAGCTGATGAAGCGATTCAAAGATTTCATAAAATGGGAATTATTCTTGGCGATATAAAAGGTGATAATATAATGATTGACTATAATGGAAATGTAAGATTTGTCGATACTGATAACTGGATGTATAATGATTATGGTTTCGATGTATATCCTGGTAGAGCAGATTGGCTTAGCGACAATTTTAATAAAAAGTTTTCTCTAATTGACAATGATCGTTTTGTTTTTGCAATGATGGCTATTCAATATTTTATAAAAGGAGATATTATTAGATTACATCATTCAGATGTATATTTTAAAAAATTAATTGAATTCATGGATGTTAGTCAAGAAGTAAAAGACGGTTTAAGATTAATATTTTCTGATGCTAATGAAAAACCATATATTGGTCCTATTTTGAAAAAGATTAATCCAGAACAGAAAATCATATCAAAAGAAGCAATTTATAAAATAAATAGAATATTTTAGAAAAAGAAAATTATAAGTTGTCGTACTTCTCCCTTTAGGGCACCAGGTGATTGATACTCGAAATAATTCGAGTAAAAAATAGAAAACGACTTGTAAAAAGGTCGTTTTTATGTTATGATGTATTTGTCAGAGAAAATGGCATAAAATAAAAAAGGAAGACTTAACTTTGCTGAGTTGAGTACTTGCCGTTATATTGGTAAGCACCCAATCTATGCTAGATTGAGTGCTTTTTTCTTAATATAGGTTACTAAATTACTAAAGTAAAAAGTAAGGCTATGAGTAAGAAGATAATTAGAATAAGAGATAAAATTAAAAAATCTTTCTTATACAAATCATCAGCCTCCTTTCTAATAGAAAGTTGGCAAGCACTCAACAGTTAAGTTTTCCTATCTAAATTATATCAAATAATCACTATTTATACAAGAATTTTATACTTTATACTAAACATTTTTATTGCTAAAATTACTTATTTGTGATATATTTAATATAGCAAGGAAACTTGCAAAAAGGAAGACTTAACTTTGCTGAGTTGAGTACTTGCTTAAAGTAGGGTAAGCACTTAATCTATGCTATTTTTTTATACATAGAATTATTAAAGAGACTATTAATAAAATGATAATTAATATTAGATAAGAGATTAATAAAATTTTTTTCTTCATAATATCAAGCCTTCTTTTTAATCGAAAGTTGGCAAGCGCTCAGCAGTTAAGTTTTCTTATCTAAATTATTCGAATACTTTTATTTATACTCATAAATACATTATTAAATCTTTTATTTTTTATTATAGATTAACAAAAAAAAGACTGAATGAAATTATTTCATTTCATTACAGCCTTTATAACAGCGAATAGACTAATATGTTCCTCGAATAAATTCTTCACAAAGCTATTCATGATGTCATAATTTAGACTGACTTATATGTTCCTCGAATAAAATCTTCACAAAGCAATCAATTACAACTTGTAGTAATATAATACTATATTTTTTTATAAAAATCAAATATTTTGATTTACTCTATTATATGTATTTTAAAGTATTTTTCTTTCTTAAAAGTATTATAACACGTAAATAATTATAAATAAAGTAAAATTATGTATAGATAGTTTTTATAATTATAAATTTATGATAAAATAGGATTATATTAAGGTGAAATTATGAAGGTAGCAGTATTTATAATCAAAGAGGATAGTTTAGATAAAGTTAGATATTTTATAAATGAACTAAAAGAACAAAGCTTAGAAAAAGGCTTAAGGGGACGTTTTAGAGTAACCAGTAGAATGAGAAAAAGTTTAGTAAATGGAGCTGATTATATATTATTTAAGTTTAATAATTATTATATTGCTAAAGCAAAACTGTTAGATAAAACAAAAGATTATCCTTTAGTGATTGATGATAAAATAAGAGCTAAATGGAAATATTTATATCCGGAGTGTAAGGGTGATATATACGATAAGTATTATTATGAATTTAGCGATATTTTGGATATACCTCCAATAGAGGATAGTATTCTTAATAAAGAGTGTTTTAGAGATGATAATAGTAAACAATATGGAATGGGAATTAAAGCTTATCAAGTTAAAAATGAAGAGGTGTTTTTAAAATATTTAAATAGAAAAGTAGATAGGTCTATTTTTAGAGATAAAATATTTAAAAAGATACCTTACTCATTATTATCGCAAATAAATTATTATAATATAGAAAATATTCATACTAATTTTTTAGCAAATTTTATAGATAGAAATAATGTGTTTTCATATCAGGAATTACCTCTTAAAAATTTTATTAATTTAATTGATAAAGATTTTAAAGGAGATATTAATAGTTTAGAGATTCATTTACAAAAGAAATATGATAATAAGTTTCAACCGGATATAGTAATTGAAAATGATGATGTAAGATATATAATCGAAATGAAGTTATATGCTTATGAAAATGAATATAAAGATACGCAAGATAAACAGGGTATAAGATATGAAGAATATTTTAATAAACTTGGAGATAAGAAAAAGAATAAGTGTATTTTTATTACAGTTAGAGATGATGATCTTCCCTATAAAGTGGTATTATTTAAAGATTTAGTAGATAATGTATATTTAAAGGAATATAATAAAGGTAAAAATAAAGTAATATTAGAGGATTATTTAAAGTCTTTTTTCTATCTAGCGGGTAGATATAGGGATATAAGATATAAATATAAAATGCAATTTAATATTAAAGATATTCCGTATATTAAAAATTTAAATGGGATAACTATTCTTGATTGTAAAGAATTTTATAAAAGAAATAAAAATATTATTAAAAATATAATGGATAATAGATGGGCTTTTAGAGATATAACAGATAATAAATATGAAGTTTATCTAAATATGATAAGATATATATGTGTTATTTTATATAATGAAAATGTAGCAAGAGAAGAAGTAGAAAAATTATATAATTACATTTATGATAATTAAGGAGGAAATATGAATTTAGAAGAAAAAGTAGTTATTGTAACTGGGGGAACAAGAGGGATTGGTTTAGAGGTAGTAAGAACATTTTTACAAAATAGGGCTAGAGTAATTTTATTTGGTTCTAAAGAAGATACCGTTAATAAAGCAATAGAAGAGTTAAAAAAAGAAGGATTAGAAGCCGAGGGATACTATCCTAAACTTTCTAATTATCAAGAAGTAGAAGAGACAATAAAAGATATCTATAATAAATATGGAAAGATAGATATTGTTATTAATAATGCCGGAATATCAGCGAATAAAAAGATAGAAGAGACTACGATAGATGATTTTAAAAATATTATGGATATAAATGTTAATGCCATATTTAATATGTGTAAAGCAGTAGTGCCATATATGAAAAGAGAAAATTCAGGAGTAATTCTTAATACTAGTTCGATGGTTAGTATTTATGGGCAACCTAGTGGCGTGGGATATCCCGCATCAAAGTTTGCTGTAAATGGAATTACGAAGTCTTTAGCAAGAGAACTTGCACCATTTAATATTCGAGTTAATGCGGTCGCACCAGGAATTATTAAAACCGAAATGGTTGATAGTTTACCTAAAGAAGTAATCGAGCCATTAATTAAGAGTATTCCTCTTGGAAGAATTGGAAGTACAAGAGATATTGCAAATGCCTTTTTGTTTTTAGCTAGTGATATGGCGAGTTATATTACCGGGGTAGTATTACAAGTTGATGGATGTGCGAGAAATTAGGAGGGAAAGATAATGCGTAAAGATTTAGGAGTAAAACCATATTTGTTTCCAATGCCAGTTTTAATGATTGCCACTTATGGAAGTGATGATGTAGTTGATGTGATGAATATGGCTTGGGGTGGAATATGTAGTGAAGATATGGTCGCGTTAAATATTAGTGAAGACCATAAAACTACAGATAATATTAAAAAAAGGAAGGCTTTTACAGTTAGTATTGCTTCATTAAAATATATGGATGAAGCTGATTATTTTGGAATAGCAAGTGGAAATAAAGTTAGTGATAAATTTGCCAGAACAGGTTTAACGGCGATAAAAAGTAAGTTTGTTGATGCCCCAATAATTGATGAGTTTCCAGTTACTTTAGAGTGTGAACTAGTAGAGGCCGAACAGACTATTTATGATTACAGAGTACTAGGGAGAATTAAAAATGTTAGTGTTAGAGAAGAAGTTCTAACAGAGGGTAAAGTTGACCCTAGTAAAATTCAAGCTTTAATATTTGACCAATTTCAAAATGGTTATTATGTAGTAGGAGAAAAAGTCGGACAAGCTTGGAAAAATGGAATTAAATATGTAAATAAAAAATAAGTAGAAAATAATTAAATTGGTTATAATAGTAATGGAGGATTAGATTATGGATTTAAAAAAATTATTTGGTTATGAAAATAAAAATGTAGTAATTACGGGTTCGGCATCCGGAATGAGTCGGAGTGCAACAGAGTTATTAGGGGAACTTGGAGCTAATGTTTATGCGATAGATATTAATCCAATTGAGGCAAATGTTACCAAGAGGATACAAGCTGATTTGGGAAGAAAAGAAGAAATTGATAGAGTAATAGAAGAATTACCAGAAAGAATAGATGCTTTATTTTTATGTCATGCTATCGCGGGTTACAAAGGAAAAGAATTAGAAGTACAATTAGTAAACTTTTTTGGCCAAAAATATATGGTAGAGGCATTATTACCACGGCTTAGCAAACACGCGAGTATTAATTTTATTTCATCTGTGGGTGGTTTTGGCTATGAACAAAATTATAAAACGTGTCTCGAAGTAATTAAGATCGATAATTGGGATAAAGCGGTAGAGTGGTATAAAAGTCATCCCGATATTATAAGTAATTCGTATGTATTTGCTAAGCAATGTATGAATACTTATGTTACAAATAAGTGTATGGCAACAGAGTTTATTTCCAAATATATTAGAATAAATGCGATATGTCCTGGTTATACAATTACGGGTTTATCTGATGACTTTAATAAATCTTCAAGTCCTACTTTAAATGCCGAAGAGGGTAAAGAAATGATTGAGGGAATGTTTATAAAAGGATGGAATGGATATGCCGCGGAGGCTAAAGACATGGGCTATCCTCTAGTGGTCATGGGAAGTGATATTTGTTCTTATATGTCTGGGGAATGTATATATATTGACCATGGACTTACATCTAGTTGGAAAAATCAAGGTTTAATAAATAATAAATAGAGTACTTTAAGTATTCTTTTTTTTGATTGACAATGTGTATATACTGTTATATAATAGTTATAACAGAGGTGAGATATGAGAATCGTAATAAGTAATAGTAGTAAAGTACCAATCTATGAACAAATAAAAAAAGAAATAATAAGAGGAATAGGAAATAAAGAATTAAATGAAGGAGATGCTTTGCCTTCAATTAGAGTTTTAGCAAAAGATATTAGAATAAGTGTAATGACCATCAAAAAAGCTTATGATGAATTAGAAAAAGAAGGTTATATTGTAACTCAAGCGGGTAAAGGAAGTTTTGTTGCACCCCAAAATATAGAACTTTTAAGAGAACAAAAACAAAGAGAAATCGAAAAATATATGGATAATATAATTGAAATAGCTAAACAATATAATATTAGTAAAAGAGAAATATTAGATTTAATGGAATTTATGTATGGGAGTGATTAAAGATGGAAATAGAAATTAAAGATTTAGAAAAAAGTTATGATAATTTTAGTTTAAAAATACCAGAGTTAAAAATACCTAAAGGAATGATTGTCGGTTTAATTGGGGAAAATGGGGCGGGTAAAACAACTTTAATTAAATGTCTTTTAAATATTATTACAAATTATAAAGGTATTATTAAAATCGAGGGAAAAACAAAAGAAGAAATTGATTTTAATGATATTGGAGTAGTTTTAGATAATATGTTTTATCCAGATGTTTTAAAAGTAAAAGATTTAGTTACAATTATGACAAGTATTTATAATAATTTTTCGAAAGAAGTATTTTATCAATATTTAGAAAAGTTTAATTTACCTAAAGATAAACAAATTAAAACTTTATCTAAAGGAATGAAAAAGAAGTTAGAACTTGCAAGTGCTCTTGCTCATAAACCCAAACTTTTAATATTAGATGAAGCAACAAGTGGACTTGATCCGGTAGTTAGAAGAGAAGTATTAGATATATTTTTAGAATTTATGCAACAAGAAGACCATACTATTTTAATTTCGACTCATATTACAAGTGAATTAGAAAGAATCGCCGATAAAATAATATTCATGAATGAAGGAAGAATTATTCTTAATGAAGAAGGAGATACTTTAATAGAAGATTATGGAGTAATTAGATGCGGGGAAAAAGAATATAAAATGATAGATAAAGAAGATATTATTAGATGTTATAAAAATAAATATGATTATGAAATATTAGTTAAAGATAAAAATAGATTAGAAAATAAATATAAAGATATGGTTATAGATAAAATATCTTTAGATGAATTAATGGTATTAATGATTAAGGGTGAATAAGATGATAGGGTTAATTAAAAAAGATTTATTAATTATTAAGAGTAATTTAAAACAATATATTGTAATATGTTTATTAGTATTTTTTCTTAGTTTAAATGGGAATGATTTTGCATATTTTTTACCCGTATTTTTAAGTATGAGTATATATATAAGTACGTTTTCTTATGATAATTTAAGTAATTTTGATAGTTATGCTATAAGTTTACCTGTTAAGAGAAAAAATATAGTTAAAGCTAAATATTTAGGTAGTTTATTAATGTTTGTTTTAGGATGTTTATTTACTTTAGGTTATGCCTTTATTTTAAGTTTATTTAGAGATATTAATTTTATAGAGATACTTATTACAGTATATGGAGGGTTTATTGGAATAATAGTGTTAGAAGCAATTTTGTATCCTTTAATATTTAAGTTTGGAATTGAAAAGGGAAGAGTATTTCTTTTTGTTATAATTGCTTTTATTGGGGCTATATTTGGAATAGCTTTAGAAATAGGAGATTTAACAATATTTAGTAAGATACTTAATAATAAAATATTTATTATATTAATTAATTTATTTATTATTGGTTTATTTTTATTATCATATTATATAGCTAGAAGAATTATATTAAAGAAAGATTATTAAAAATACTTGCGATAAGTTTTAGGTAAATGATATAATTATTTAAATAAATGGAGGAGTAAAGTTTATGAAGATTTTGATAAAAGTTTTAGTTATTGTTTTTTTAGGTTTTAGTTTATGTAGCTGTGGTAATAATGAAGATATGAATACTGATACTACTAATAATACTAGCAAACAAGAAGATAAAAATAATACTCAAGATATTTTAGAAGAAGTTTTAAATTCGAAGAGAGAATATATTGATGAAGATGGTAATAAAAGTTTACTTAATGAAGGAGAAGTATTAGGAAAAAAGATAGAATTTAACCGCTATGGGTTTGTGGATTTTGATCAAGATGGTAATACTGAAATGATTATAGAATTAGATACAGAAGATAGATTAGTTTTTCATGTATATGATAATAATGTATATATGTATTATTTTGGACTTAGAAGTATGCTTACAATTAAAAAGAATGGACTTTTTTATGCATCAGGTGGAGCAGATGCGAATGCAATAGAAAGATTAAAATTCAAAGAAAAAGATTATGAAATAGAAGAAGTTGCAACAAGTGAAGACAATAGTTTTGAAGAATTTAGTGAAACATATCAAAGAGAAGAAAGAGTAAGTTTTAAGATGCTTGATACTAGTAGTTTGGAAAATAGTTTAGAAGTTAGTTATGTTACTAATCTTAATAAAATGCAAGTTGTTACAACTAGTGATAGTACAGTTTTATTTATGGCCGAAGAAGTAAATGAAGGAGAGAATGGAAATTTAAAAGAATTGTTTAAAGAAGGATTTAGAGAGGGAGTTAGTAAACTTTATTATGCCGATAGTAATTATAATAGTGAAGTATTTGTTCCATATGATAATCCCTATTTAATTCAAAGTTTAAAAGCAACAAGAACTAAAGGAGTTTATGATGAAGAAAAAGAAATAATGGCTATAATAAATGTTTATGATTATAATGATGATTTTACTGCAAAAGATTATATAGAAGCCTATTATTTTAAATATCAAGAGGGAGAAATTAAATTTATAGAGAAGAAAACTAATTTAATACTCGATGATATTTTTAAATAATATATTAAAGGTTACTTAAAAGGTAATCTTTTTTTAATAAAAATATTGAAATTTTATTAATTATATTGTAATATATTTATATAACATAAAGTAATGCATTTAAGTATTGCTTAATCATACTATATTTAATTATTGAAATGTTTTGACAACATTTGTCGAACTTAATGAAATTATATAATTTTAGATGTATGATGGTTATTAAGTAAAGGAAGAATATTATGAAAAAAACAATATTATTAATAATATGTTTAGTAAGTATAGGGGGTATTACTTTAAGTATAAAAAGTAATAAAACAAAAACATTAGATACTACTTCTATAGCAAAGTATAAAGATACAATGGCTATATATGTTGAAAGTAAAGATGGTGGGTATCAAAAAAGTGAAAATATACCTACAAGTAGTAGCTATGTTTTAAGTAGTAAGAGTAAATGTAGTAATGGAGCCAAACCAACATATACAAATAATAAACTAAAATTAAGTAATTTAACCAAGAATGATACTAGTTGTTACTTATATTTTGATTTATCAGAAAGTGGAAAAGTATTAAATCAATTAGGATTAACATCAAATGGTGAAGTAAAAGAATTTACTGGAACAAGCTGTGAAAATAATTGCCCATTATCACAAAATGGAGTATATGAAGCCGAAGATGATTTTGGTACAAGTTATTATTATCGTGGGACAGTAGATAATAACTGGGTAGTCTTTGGAAAAGATACTTCAGATGAGAATAAATATATCTGGTGGAGGATAATCCGAGTTAATGGAAATGGTACAATTAGGTTAATCTACGCTGGGACAAGTAGTAGTACTTCTCAAACACCAGAAACAACAGGAAATGGAACAATGATTAAACCACAAACTTATATAAACAATACTGAAGAATATAAAATGGCTGTATATTTTAATCAAAATTATGGTAGTAATACATATGTTGGATATATGACAGGAGCAACAGGACAAAATACATTTGAAAAAACACATACTAATGCTAACAATAGTACTGTGTTAGATACAATAAAATATTGGTATGAAAATAGGACAAATTTAAGTGGCTTAGCTAATGATTACTTGGACGTAGATACGGGTTTTTGTGGCGATAGGCAAGTTACAACTGCAGTACCAGGATATACTGGTCAAGGAATTTCAACGCAAGAAACAGCGTATGCATCATTGGAAAGACTGTATAATGGGAGTTGGAAAAAAACTCAATTTCCTACGTTAAAATGTGGATATAATTCAGATAATTCAACAGATGAAGCCGCAAGAAAAAGAGATTTGTATACAGGCCCAAATGCTAGAGCAATTAAGGGAAGTAATGGAAATAATATAGAAGGAAACAACAAACTACCAGTACCAGTTGGTTTAATAACAGTAGATGAAGTAATATATGCTGGAGGTTTTGGAGGAACAGCTAACAATGCATATTGGTTATATACAAACAGATTTTATTGGACCATGTCTCCATATTGGTTTTCCAGCAGTCGTGCAGCTATGTTTTCTGTACGGGATACTGGTGTAATCCTTGGTAACGAAACAGGGAGCGATGTTCTTGGAGCTCGCCCAGTAGTAAATTTAAAGGCTAATGTTAAAATAACAGGTACTGGAGTAGATGGAGATCCATATATAGTAGAGGGGGCAGTCTAGTATGAAAAAGAATAAAAAGTTAACATTACTAGTTGCTATTCTTCTAGTTGGAATAGGTGTTGCTTTTGCTTATTTTGTAGGTAAAACTTTGTTTGATGGAAAAGGAGCAGTAACAAAAGCAACAACCGCTAATATAAATGGAGCAGAACTTATAATAGATGGAGCACCACAGTTAGAAGATTTAAATATGTATCCAGGACATAGAACCATAACTAAAATAACAGCAACCGCAACAGGAGATAATCAGTTAGTAGTATTTAATTTAGAATGGGTAGGAACAAATAGTTTAACAACTCCTTTAAATTTTAAAATATATCGAAGTGAAACAGAAATAGAAAATATAAGTACTAACTGTGAAGTAAAAACTAAAGTACAAAATGGAGCTCAATATTTAAATGAAGAATGTACAATAACAAATGAAACTCAGTTAACAGATTTAGTTGGAAGTGGAACAGTAGAAAGTAAAGCGGAACAACAAACAATATCTTTAGCAATGAATGAAATGATCACAGCAACGGAAAGTGGTAATACAATATATTATTATTTAATATTAGAATATCCAAATTTAGATAGTAATCAAAATGGAGATTTAGAAGGTTCCTTTAGTGGAAAAGTACAAGGTGTAGCAAGTGATGCTGAAGCAGATGTAAATATAATCGGTGTATATATCAATAATGAGAAAGTAGATTCACTTCCAACAAGTGAAGAAAATTACATATTAGATGAAGAACAAAGTACATGTACAAATGAAGCTAAACCAACATGGGATGAAAGCGATTGGAGTTTAGTAGTAAATAATTTAAATAAAAGTGGAACAGACTGTAGTTTATATTTTAAAAATAAGCCAACAAGTAAAGATGTACTCGATAATTTAGGAATAACTCCTGAAGAAGGAATAGTAGATAGTTTTACAGGTCCAAGTTGTAATAATAACTCTAATTGTGGTGGAACTATAAATATGAATCAAAATGGAGTATATGAAGCCGAAGATGACTTTGGAACGAGTTATTACTATAGAGGAACAGTAGATAATAATTGGTTAGTCTTTGGAAAAGACACTTCAGATGGAGATAAATATATCTGGTGGAGGATAATCAGAATAAATGGAAATGGAACAATAAGGTTAATATATGCTGGAACAAGTAGTGATAAAAAAACTGCCCCAAGTACTCAGGGTGTAGATACAATGATAACACCAAGGCAAAATATTGGAGGTAGTTCATATCCTCGAGCAGTAAGATTTAATACAAATTATAATGATAATAAATATGTAGGATATATGTTTGGAGGTCAAGATGGCCAGATAAGTGCAAGCTATGAGACAGCACATAAACCAGAAACGAAAAGTACAATATTAGATGAAATAGTATATTGGTATGAAAATAAGACTAATTTAAAAGAATTAGCAACTAAAATAGATGTAGATACAGGATTTTGTGGAGATAGAACATATACAACAACAAATCATGGACCTTATTATCCAGGGACAGGAGACTTGGGTTGGAAAAATACAGCAACAGTATATGGTGGAGAAAAAGTATGGCAAAGTGAAAGTCCAAGTTGGAAAACAGATGAACAAATTGCTACATTCAAATGTGGAGTAGATTACAAGACAAAAGAAGTCAGTGTAGATGCACAAAAAAGAGATTTGTATACAGGGCCAAATGCAACAGTAGGAGGAACAAAAGGAATTGATGGCAAAGTGGAAGGAAATAATGCACTTCCTGTACCGGTAGGTTTAATTACGATGGATGAAGTAATACACGCAGGGGGATTTGCTGGTCAGGCGAATAATGGTTGCTGGTTATATACAAATCAATACTATTGGACAATGTCTCCGCATTTCTATCCGAATGCTGTCGTGTTCAGTGTGTATAGAGATGGTTCTCTCGGCAGCACTGATGTGAACGGCAATAACTATGGTGCTCGTCCCGTAATAAACTTAAAGTCAACAGTTAAAATTAAAATTGAAAGTGATGGAGATCCTGGAACTAGTACTAATCCTTATATTGTTGTAACTGAATAGAATATAGAATGAATTTTGGTTCATTCTTTTTAAGTGTTTGAATATATTTTAGTGGTGAATATTTATGGATAAGAAAGAGGCTTTTAAAAGTTTTGCTAAAGGACATCCAGAGCTTGTTAATTCAATTAAAGATGGTAATACTTCTTGGCAAAAGTTATATGAGATATATGACATATATGGAGAAGATGATAGAGCATGGTCTAATTATTTTAATAAGCAAGTTCCTAATCCTAGGGCTGGTGTAATGGATATAATGAAGAATATTGATATGGATAGTGTGCAAAAACATATTAATACAGCTCAAAAAGCTCTAGGTTTAGTGCAAGAATTAACAGGAAAAAGTACCGCTAGTGTTACTAAAGGACCAGTTACACCAAGACCAATAAATAAATTTTTTGAGGATTAAAGATGCAATTTGTGACTTTAATGGAACTTAAAAAAGATAAAAAAATGTGGGAATTATTTAAATATAATTCTTATTGGATAAAAGAGTTAAATAGAAATCCGGCAAGTATTAAAAATTATCGAGAAGAAATGAAAGCTAAATATAAACTTCGAACTACGGATAAAATAAATAGTGCTATTGATAATATTGATATGATTAGTAGTGTTTTAAGTGTTTTAAAATAAAGAAGATGATGTTATAATAAATAAGGAGGATGTATGAGAGAAGAATTAGAAAGAGAAAAAGAAATATTAGTAAGTGAAGCAAAGAAAAGAATATATGAGGGAAATTTTTTAAATACGGGGTTATTACCACTTATTAAAATGGCTAATTTAACTGAAAGTGAAAGAATTAGTATTTATCGTAATTGGTGGAATATGAATAATAAAACGATTATTAATTTATATGGAGAAGCAATACTTAATAATAATTTATTAGTAATAGAAATAATGGATTATTATTATATTAATGGAAATGATAATAGAGCAAAAGTTAGATAAAAGAAATGGAAAAGAGTTCCATTTTTTTGCATATTTGGTATAATTTAAAAGAGGAGTTAGTTATGGAAAATTTTATACCTGATATATACCAAAGAAATATTTATGATATAGATTATAAAAGACTTAAGAAAATGGGAATTAAGTGTTTATTATTTGATTTAGATAATACTATAGTTCCAGTTAAAACAGATATACCAACTAAAAAAGTAAAAGAATTATTTTTATATTTAGAAAATGATTTTAAAGTTATAATTATATCTAATAGTAATAGAAAAAGACTTATTCCTTTTAAAGAAGGGTTAAATGTTGATGTAGCAGCATCGGCTAGAAAACCATTAAAGAAGAAGTATGTAAAAATAATGGAAATGTATAAGTTTAAAGAACATGAAATAGCCGCGATAGGGGACCAACTTTTAACAGATATATGGGGCGCTAATAGAGTGGGTATTACTTCAATTTTAATTAATCCAATTGGGGAATATGAAAAATTAGGAACTAAAATAAATAGATTTATGGAAAAGTTTGTTTATTATAGATTAAAGAAAAAAAATGTTTTAATAAAGGGTAAGTATTATGAATAAAAGATGTATGGGATGTGGAGTAGTCTTACAAACAGAAGATAAGAATAGTTTAGGATATACGCCAGATATTAAAAATATTTATTGTATGAGGTGTTTTAGATTAAAGAATTATGGAGAAAGATTAGATGATACAATTATTAATAATGATGAGATTATAAAAAAGATTAATAAAAGAAAGGGTGTTGTATTCTTTTTTATTGATTATCTTAATATTAATAGAGAAAATATTGTAAATTTTGAAAAAATAAAATTAGATAAAGTTTTAATTATTAGTAAAAGTGATGTTATTAGAAAAGAAATTAAATTTAATAAAATTAAAAGTTGGTTAAAAGATGTTTATAAGATAGATAAGCCAGTTTATTTTTTAAGTAATAAAAATAATTATAGTGAAATTAATATTTTTAAATATATGAAAGTAAATAAATATAATGAAGCATATATTATGGGAATTACGAATGCGGGTAAATCAACATTTATTAATAAATTAATTAATAATAAAAATAAAGAAATAGTAGTAAGTGATAAAACTAATACAACAAGAGATTTTATTAAATTACCAATAAATGAAGTTATTGTTTATGATACACCAGGTTTTAGTTATCAAAATAGTGAGAAGATAATGAAGCATAAAGAAATTAAGCCTATAAGTTATAATTTGAAAGAAAATATGGGAATAGTAATTGATGATAAAATAAGTTTTTATTTTGGAAATAGTAATAAAATAGTTCTTAATGTAGCACCATGTAAAATAAAAAAAGTATATGATAATATAGATGGAGAATATAAGATAGAAGTACTTGATAATAGTGATATTGTAATACCTGGTTATGGTTTTATTAATGTTAAGAATAAAGCAATAGTTTATACAAATATTAAAGATTTAGAATTAAGAGCAAGTATTAGTAGGGAAAATTATGAGTAAGATTAAAGTTATGAGTGAGACTCTAGCCAATAAAATCGCGGCGGGAGAAGTAGTAGAAAAATGTGCGAGTATTGTAAAAGAATTAGTTGAAAATAGTATTGATGCGAAAGCGACAAATATTGTTATTCATCTTATTAAAGGGGGATTAGAACAGATTGAAGTAATTGATGATGGCGAAGGTATGGATAATACGGATGCTAATATGGCTTTTTGCCGGCATGCGACTAGTAAACTGGTTAGAGATGATGATTTATTTTTTATAAATACTATGGGTTTTAGAGGAGAAGCATTACCATCAATTGCAAGTGTTTCCGAAGTAGAACTTAAAACAAGTAATGGAGTTAGTAGTAGTTATATTCATATTAAAGGGGGAGAATTACTACAAAATAAAGCCGGGGATTTAAGAAAAGGAACAGATATTAAAGTTACTAATTTATTTTATAATACTCCGGCAAGACTTAAATATTTAAAAAGTGAAAATACAGAGGCTTATAATTGTATAAATTTTGTGGAAAAATTGGCGCTTGCTTATCCGGATATTAAGTTTATGCTTACGAATAATGAGAAAGTAGTTGTTAAAACTAGTGGAGGAGGCAATTTACTTAAAACTATTCATGAAATATATGGACTTAATGTTTCTAATAAAATGTTAGAGTTTAAGGCTAGTAATAATGATTTTGATATATACGGATATATTTGTAAACCAGAAATACTTCGGAGTAATAGAAATGATTTTAATACTTTTGTTAATGATAGAGTAGTTAGAAATGCGGATATTAATAGAGCAATAAATGATGCTTATTATACTTATAAACCAGATGGTAAATACCCCGTAGTAGTTCTTAAAATAAATACGGACCCTACTTTAGTAGATGTTAATATTCATCCGACTAAACAAGATATTAAGTTAAGTAAAGTTAAAGAATTATATGATTTAATTTATACAACTATTAAAGATACATTATATAATAATTTACTTATTCCTAATGCTTTAAAAGAACAAAGTGTAAATATTATTAAAGATAATGTTATTGCAAGTATTGTATCTAATATGGTGAAAACTGAAGAAGTAAAACCAGTGCAAACAGAGTTAGATTTTAGAATAGAAACTGATAAGCAAGATAAAGAAAAAAATTTGGAAGTTAGTGAAGATTTAGTAGTTAATAAGGAAATGAAAGCATTAGTTTTATATCCGGTGGGGTTAGCTTTAGGAACTTATATTATTGCCGAGAATGAAGAAGGTATGTATTTGATAGACCAACATGCTGCCCAAGAAAGAGTAAATTATGAAAGATATATGAAGGCTTTAAGAGAAAGAAAGTTTGCGACAACTAATTTACTTATTCCTATTACTGTGGAGTTATCGGCGAGTGATTTTTTAGTGTTAAAAGAAAATATTCAGGTTTTAACAGATATTGGGTTTGTTATGGAAGAATTTGGGGTTAATACCTATTTAGTTAAGGGGCATCCGACATGGATTTTAGAAGGGTATGAAGAGGAAAGCGTTAGAAAAATTATTGATTTAGTAATAGTTAATAAAGATTTTAGTCCCGTTAAATTTAATGAAAAAATTGCGATTACTCTCGCGTGTAAAATGAGTATAAAGGCTAATTATAGAATAAGTCACGAAGAACAAGAAGAACTTTTAAATGAATTAGTAGTTTGTGATAATCCGTATAATTGTCCTCATGGAAGACCAACAATTATTAAGTTTAGTATTTATGATTTAGAAAGAATGTTTAAACGAGTTATGAATTAGTTTGACAAGTGAGTGCTTTTGTGGTATATTTTATTTATGAAAGCGGGAAGACCCTTGCCTTAGTAGGGAGCTAAAAAAGTGGAAATCTTTGCCTTAGTAAGATAATTGAGATTAGAGTTCGCTGCTCGATCTTTTTTATTTGTAAAGATATTGTAAATTTAGTGTATATAGAATTTTTGAGGAATTAATAGTATTATGAAAGCTTGTTAGTTTGACATTTTATTTCTTATATGATATATTTTATTTATACGAAAGTATAAAAAAAGAGGAGTACCCAAGCCGTTAAATGGGAACTAAAAAAGAGGAGGACCCTAACCGTTAAGTGGGAACCAAAAAAGAGGAGTACCTAAGCCGTCAAGTAGGGACTAAAAAAGATTGCTAGAGTAACAGAACTCTAGTTTTTTTAAAATGTTATTTTTATTTAAGATACAATATGTTTTATAAAATATCAATAATATTGAAATTTGACACAAACTCGACAAAAAAAGCTAAAATTTTCCTCTTGTTTAAATGCCTTTTTTAATTTATAATTTATCATAGAAAGTAGATGAAAAGATAAGATAAGGAAGTATAACTTCATAGATTAAAATCTTGTAAACTAGTAAAATAATAGTGGAGATGAAAAGGCTAATGACAACATTTAAAAGAGAATTTAATTTTAATGTAAATATTATTGAAGTAGTAGCAAGAAATGTGAGGAAGTATCGAAAGATAGCAGGTATTACGCAAGAACAGTTGGCTTTAGATATTGGGGTATCTAATGATTTTTTAAGACGTTTTGAATCAACATTTGGTAAAGAGGGAATGAGTCTTAATACTTTATATAAAATATCTGTAGTTTTAGATGTTACAATGGATAAGTTTTTTGAAGAATAAGGACTTCCTAAATTTACCAAAAGAGTGTACAATATTAGTTGGTGAAAGCTATGGAAGAAAATTTTGATAGAGATATGTATACTATGGTAGCGAAAAATATAAAGAAATTTAGAGAAGAAGCCCATATGAGTTTAGAAGAACTGGCTTTAAATGCTGAGATTGATGTTAATTATTTAAAGCGTTTGGAAAAACTAATAGATATAAAAATATCAATATATGATTTATATAAGATAAGTGTTATTCTTGAGGTTAGTTTAGATAAGTTCTTTTTGAAGTAAAGTATTAAAAAAATATATTTTCTAATATAGTTTATTAGGAAGTGTTTTTTATGTTTTTAAATTTACTTAATATAATTCGGGATATGCTCTTTTTTACTGGTAGTTATTCAAATCAAGTATTCCCGGAGCCTTTAGGGGAAAAAAAAGAGGAAGAAGCAATTAGGAAAATGCTTGCTGGTGATAAAGAAGCAAGAAATAAATTAATTCTGCATAATTTAAGATTAGTTGCCCATATTGTAAAGAAATTTGATAATAAGATGTATGATACTGATGATTTAATTAGTATTGGGACAATTGGGTTAATTAAGGGAATAGATTCTTATAACCAGAGTAGAGCTACTAAAATAACAACGTATGCGGCAAGATGTATTGAAAATGCAACTATCACTTAAAAGAACTTTTGATATATAACTAAAATCTTTCTTTTATTTTATCTAATAGGGTATATAGAAGTTTTTCTTTGGTTTCAAAACTTATATTTAGTTTATTAATTCCTAATAAGATAAGTTTACTTTGTAATTTGGCAAATTCATGATTAAACTCATTCCAACCAGTCTTATTACTGGGGAGATTCATTATTAGTTTCATATTATCACCGATTAATTATATGTGAAATTAGAATAACTATTAATTTTTTTTTATATTTTTGGTTATAAAAAAAGCATATAGCAAATAACTATATACTTAAAGTAATTTATTTTTAATCTACTGTAATAACTGTGTCAAATTCTCCAGTTCCAGCCGGAATACTTAATTTAACGACAATGTTTAATTGGCCATTATCAGTTAAAAAATATTTTAATGTATTATTGCTAATAGAATTTTTATAATTATTTATACTTTCATTGTTATAAGTGTCAAAATTTGTTCCATTAGGATAATTTTCAGAAGAAAAATTTGACATATTTTCTTGCATAACTTTTGTAATGGCATTTTCAACTTTAGAAGTAATATTAGTAGATGTAAAACCAGCTATATTATATACTTCTTCATATGTTAGTTCTTTTCCTGTTTTTAAATCAATGTTATAAGTATAATATTTAGGGTGAACTACATCAGTAGCACCAACACCATAAGTTAATAAAACAGATAAAACATCATTGTCATTATATTTTTGGTAATTACATTCATCTATATAAGTTGTTTTATCATTTACACCAAGGTTATAAGTTTTGATAGCATCTTCAAATATACTTTTAATTTCGTTGTTAGAACTTTCGACATAAGATGATTTGATATTTATGTAAGGCACAACAATATCTTTAGAATAGTAAGTTTTAGAACTAGTTTTATAAGATTCAGCAGTTACATTTTTGGTATATTCAGCATCATATATCCAGTCTTTAGTATCATCTATTTTAGAAACTAAAGCATCGCTATCCTCATCAGTATTTGTTTTATCAGTAGTTGGAGTTTCTACTGGTGTTTTGTTTTGAGTTTTGTCATAGATAATGTATGACACTAATGCTAGTACTAACACAAATAAAATAGCAATTAATACATATAATTTGGTATTCTTTGTTTGATTATCCATAAATTAACTCCTTTCTAATATTAATTATAGCAGATAAAAAAGGTTAAGTAAACATATGTTATAATTAAGAGAATTTAATTTACAAATAATAGTAAAAATATTTATGTAATAATATACAGAAAGGAATTAATTTTATGGATAGTGAAGATATAAAAAAAATTAGGAATGATCTGAGAAAATATGTGATATATTCCCGGAAGTCAAAGTTTACTGGTAAAGGTGAGTCTGTAGAAAATCAAATTGAAATATGTAAAGCTTATATTAAGAGTAAGTTTGATCTAAATATGAAGGAAGAAGATATTATTATTAAACAAGACGAGGGTTTTAGTGGGAAAGATGTTAGACGCCCGCAATTTCAAGAGATGATGCAACTTGTTAAAGATAAACAAGTTAAAATGATAGTGGTTTATAAATTAGATAGACTTTCCCGTAATGTTTTAGATTTCTGTGAGATGTATAATGAACTAGAACAATATAATACTAAATTTGTTAGTGTATCTGAAAGTTTTGATACTACTACATCAATGGGTCGAGCAATGCTTATGATAACAATGACTTTTGCCCAATTAGAGCGTGAGACTATAGCTGAGCGTATTAAAGATAATATGATGGAACTAGCTAAGACTGGACGCTGGCTTGGAGGTAATACACCAATGGGGTATGAGTCACAAAAAATGGAGAAGTTTAATATTAATGGTAAAAAAGTGGCAATATATAAATTAAGTCCTATAAATGATGAATTAGAGATTATAAAACTTATATATACTAAATATTTAGAATTAAAATCTTTAACTAATTTAGAAACATTTTTACTTAATAATAATTTAAAAACAAGACGTGAATGTGATTTTGCCCGCTGGGGACTTAAAAAAATACTTACTAATCCGGTTTATGCAATAGCCGATAAAGATATGTTTAATTACTTTAAAACTAATAATATGGATATATTTAATGAAGAGATTGATTGGGATGGAACTTATGGCACTATGAGTTATAATAAGACAGGTAAGACTAAAATGGGAAGAGTTATACTTAAAGATAAAGAAGAATGGATAAATGCTATAGGCAAACATCGGGGAATTATTAAAGGTAAAGATTGGGTAGAAGTTCAAATGTTACTGGATAGTAATCAAAATAAAGCATATAGACTTCCAATTAAAAATAATTCTATTCTATCGGGGATATTGAAATGTAAATATTGTGGAAATTTGATGAGGCCAAAACTTAGAAATGTAACACTTTTTAATGGGGATAGAAAGTTTAATTATATATGTGATTTAAAAATGAGATCTAAAGGTAAAAAGTGTAATTGTTCTAATATTAATGGAAATGAAGGAGATAATTTAGTTTTTGCTGGGATTAAGAGACTCGCAAATATTACAGGTGAACTATATCAAGAATTATTTAAAATTATTAAAAATGAAAATTATAATAAAGATAAGAAAAATAGTGAATTAGAAGTTTTAGAAAAGAAACATAATCAAAATCTTATAAGTATTAAAAATTATATATCGCGTATTCAATGTATTGATAAAGAAATATTAAATGATATCCAAAATAAAATAAAAGATTTAAAACAAGAAGATGAAGAAATTGTTGCAAAAATTAAGGAACTTAAAATAGAAAAATCAGGATCTTATACTGATCAAGAATTTAATCAAATGATTATATATATTCTGGATAATTATATGGATAATTTTAAGGAATTAGATTTATTATCAAAAAGAAATTTTTTAAAGTTATTTATAAAAAATTGTTATACTGATGGCAAAGATATATACGTTGATCTGATAGGATCAAAAAAACAAACAGCGCTTGGTAAGTCGATGTTTGAAGATCAAATTGTTCTTTTAAGTGATAATCGCGAATGAAATATTAATGCACTTTAGAAGTAATAAGAAAAATAATAATACGGTTAGTTTAAATGATGCGATAGGTTTTGATAAAGATGGTAATGAAGTAAGTTTAATGGAAGTAATTAAAGATGATTCAATAGATATTATAGATATGTTACATACAAAAGAAAATGTAATGCTTTTAAAAAAGTATTTTAAAATACTTAGTCCGAGAGAAAAAGAAATTTTAATTAAAAGATATGGACTTTTAAATGAAGAAGAACAAACCCAAAAAGAAATAGCTAAGACTCTGCATATTTCAAGAAGTTATGTTTCAAGAATTGAAAAAAGAGCCTTAACTAAAGTATTAAGGGAATTTTTAAAAAATAATAAGGGATTATAACTTTCTGGCTAAAGAAGTTTTTTCACTCTCCATGGTTTTTAGAACTTTTAAGAATCTTAGAAGAAAATATCTTTCAATGTTTCTTTTAAAATCTTGGAAATCATATTCTTTAGCAAATAAAGGGTCAGATGCAATGACATAGGCTTCTTCATATCTTTCAAACATTAATAATAATTTTATTCTGTTTTTTTGAATTGCTGAATCATTTCTAAAAATATTGCGGGAACATTTTTTTAAAGCTTTTTTATATCTTTTATTAGCAATTAAATAGTTAATATAAACTAATTGGATCATAGAATTATTAGGAAATTTACGACGAAGAATTTTGGCTTCGTTATCTTTTTTTAAGCGATATAAAACTTTTAGTTTAAAACTTTGTATATTAGGATCATTGGCATATGTTTCATTATTGCAAATATTTAAGATATTAGCATAATCTTCAGCTTTTAACATCTCTTTTAATTCATGACATATTATGGGATTCATGTTGGTGGTTTTTTGATTCTGGGGATTTTTTTTTAGAATATTAAAACTAAGATAGACATTAATATCAAAGATTTTAGGTTTATTTTTTAAAAAAGATTTAAGATGAGATATTAATTCTATAATCGAATTATTAGTACTAAAAGTTTTAGATACTTTTTTTAAATAATTATTAATAACTTTTTCAGGATAATTATTTTTATCATAAAAAGCAATAGTATAGATTATTTTTTCTTCTTCGGATAAATCAGTTAAATCAGGGATAGTTAAAATTTCATTTAATGATAAATTTCTTAAATATGAATAAAGATTTGTCATTTTGCCACCTCGAAGTTAGTATTTTAGTATATTTTTTTTTAATTGTAAATAGTAATTTAGATAATTATATAAATAACTCTTTTACTTTTCATTTACTTTTTTAAAAATTTAAAGTAAAATAAAGTACAGGAAGAGGGATTAATTATGACCTATAAAGATTTGGCAGATTTAATATTTCCAAATATAGATAAAACACCGGAAGATTATGAAAAAATATATCCAGAAAGAAATTTAAAAGAAGGAGCAAAAGTTGTAAGATATGCCCCAAGTCCGACAGGGTTTATGCATATTGGTAATATGATGAGTGCAACAATAAATTATGTACTGGCTAAATCTAGTGGCGGAGTATTTTTCTTAAGAAATGAAGATACCGACCAAGCAAGAACTGTAGAAGGTGCCGTAGATTTTATTCATCATATTTTAAATCATTATAATATTATGCCGGATGAATATGAATATCAGGGAAAAGTAGTAGGAGAATATGGACCTTATATTCAAAGTGAGAGAATAGAAATATATCATGCTTTTGTGAAATATTTAATTAGTATTGGAAGAGCTTATCCATGCTTTTTAACACCTGATGAATTAACAGAGATAAGAGATTATCAACAAAAAAGTAAAAAAAGAATTGGAATATATGGAAAGTATGCGAAATGTCGCGATTTAACACCGGATGAAGCTGCGAAGAGAATAAAGAATGGCGAAAAGTTTGTTATTCGTTTTAAATCACAGGGGGATTTTAATCGAAAATTTGTGTTTGAAGATTTAACGCAAGGGAAAATTGAATTTCCAGAAAATGATTTAGACGTTCCAATCATGAAAAGTGGCGATTTACTTCCAACTTATCATTTTGCACATTTAGTTGATGATCATTTGATGCGGACTACTCATGTAGTAAGAGGTAATGAATGGATGAGCAGTGTTCCTTTACATTATGAATTATTTAAAACTTTTGGGTATAAGATGCCAAAATATATTCATACGTCATTAATATTAAAAAAAGATGGAGATACGATTAGAAAAATTTCAAAAAGAAAAGATCCTGAAGCTTTAATGTTTTATTATGAAGAAAAAGGTTATCCAATTATGGCGGTTATAGATGCCGTACTTACAATTGCTAATTCTAATTATGAAGAGTGGCGAGGGAATAATCCGGATAAACCATTTTATGAATTTCCTTTTAGTCCTAAAAAAATGAGTCCAAGTGGAGCGTTATTTGATCTTGATAAACTAGATAATATAAGTAAGAATTATATTGCCAAGATGAAAGCTACAGAATTATATCAAGAATATAAGAATTGGGCGGAAAAATATAATAAAGAAGTATATGATATTATAAGTAAGAATGAGACAGATACAATTAAGTTTTTAAATATTGAGAGAAATGGTAAAAAACCACGTAAAGATTATGAAAATTATGCAGGTATTTTTGATAAATCTTGGTATATGTATGATGAAGCTTGGAATAGAGATATTGAATATCATTTGGGAAAGATAACTGATAAAGATGAGATTATAAAGATTATGGAAGAGTATTTAGATAATTATTATAATGAAGAAGATTTAGAAGAAGAATGGTTTAATAAAATAAAAGAATTATGTACTAAAATGGGATATCAAGAAAATATGAAAGTATATAAAGAAAATCCTAATAATTATAAAGGGAGTATTGCTGATTTTACTATGGTTATGAGAGTTGTTTTAACAACCCTTGATATGACACCTAATTTGTATGATATTATGCAAATTTTAGGTAAAGAAAGAATGAAAAAAAGATTAGAAATTTTTAAATTAAAATATTAAGATTTAAGGAAAAAGAAAGTAAGAATAAATTAAAGATAAATATTACTTTCTTTTTTTGAGGGTTAATGGTAAAATAATTTCTTGGTGAAATAAATGAACTTTCAAGAATTGGTTAAATTAAGTATTTTAAAAAGACTTCGAGATAATATTGTAAGTAATGATTTAGCAGTTTATGCTTTTACAAATGAAAATATAAATGATTATTTAAATAAGTTAAAGAAAGATAAAATAGATAAAGTTCTTACCGTTTTAGCAAGCGGGGACCATTTATATAATTTAGCTTTAATAAAGCCACCTTTAGTAGATTTAGTAGATATTAATCCTCTTACGGAGTATTATGCCTTAGGATTTAAAAAGGCTTTATTTAAGATGTGTGATTATGGGGAATATATTGAAGCTATTTATTATTTATTTAAATCTGATAATTATGATATAGATATTGAAAAAAAGTTTTGGGAGAAGTTATTTAATTTAATAGAAGAAAAATATCAACCTTTTTTTAGAGATATTATTACTTTTTATTTTAAAATGCAAAAAATATATAAACGAAAAATTAGATTAATGCAAATTTTAACTAAAGATTATTATTATAATGAAGAAGCATTAAGACTTTATAATGGATATATGATGAGTGAAGAAAATTATGAAAAATTAAAAGAATTTTTAGATATAGTTAAAGTTAGTTTTAATAAACAAAATATATTTTTAGAAGATAAAAAAGATTATTATGATTTAATAATGGCATCAAATGTGTTAGATTATGTAATTAAAAGAGAATTTAATATGGATAGTTTATATAGTTTATATCGGAGTTTAAGGAATAGTCTTAAGGGAGATGGAATAATAATGGCCCACTATATATATAGTTTTTTAGATAAGAAAACTTTAAGTTATAAAAGTTATCCGATACCTTCTACAGATATTTTAGAAAGAGAATTAAAAAGAGAAGAACTTATTTGGACAGATAATTATAAAGGCGATAAAGATGCGGTTTTAGTGCTTAGAAAATATTAAAGCATATAAAAAAGCCTTTAAAGGGCTTTAAAACTAATTAATGGTGACTCGTATGGGATTTGAACCCATGAATGTTGCCTTGAGAGGGCAATGTGTTAACCATTTCACCAACGAGCCATGAGATAATTATAACAAGTAAGATAATAAATTGCAAGAAATATTATTGAAATTTTCGGAATTATATGCTAGAATATGAAACTTGTTTGGAGGGGTTAGGATGAGTGAGGCAATCGAAGCCACAAAAGATATGATTATGAAATATTTACTTGGAAGAAAGAGATATCGAATTGATTCTTTTTTAGAGTATGATAAAGTTTATGGGACAACGACAGAAAATATTGAAGGGTATTTAAAATTATGTGATTTTAAAGATAAAGAGAGAGCAATTACCGTTTTAGCAAGTGGAGACCAAACTTTTAGTTTAGCCGCGAGAGGAATTAAAGATATTATTACATTTGATATTAATAAACTTACCGAATATTATGCTTTAGGTCTTAAAAGAGCCGCGATTCAAGCTTTTAGTTATGAAGAATTTATTTCTTATTTTGAAGTTTTATTTAGTGATGATACTAGTTTAATAGAACTTACTGATATGGTTAAATTTTTATTACCTTATATGGATAAAGAATACCGAGAATATTGGCGAGAAGTAATAGAATTTAATTTTAAAGAACAAGAATATCAATATAAGACGATTAATTTATTTAGAATGATTTTTTATAGTACAGCCCATGGAATAAGTAAACTTAAAAATAGTTATTTAATTACAAAAGAACGATATGATTATTTAAAAAGCGTTATAGGGAATGTTAATATTACTTATGATGCAATAAATGTATTTGATGTACCTAATATGTATGAAAAAGAACAAGATTTTATTTTACTTTCCAATATTGCGGATTATTTAGAAGGGTATTTAGGGAATGCTTGGACATATAATGATTTAAGAAAAGAAATACTTAAGTTTCATAAATTATTAAAACCAGAGGGAATTATATTTATTGCTTATTTAATTGGCAAACATGAAAGAGAAAAACAATTATTCGCGTGTCCCATGATTTATCCTTCTTTAATGAAGCCTGATGATTTAACAACGGAAGAATTAATATTAGTTCCCCATATAGATAATGACCATGTCTCAGAAAGATTTGAAGATGGAGTTATATTAGAGCGAGTTATTAAATAGAACTGTGTAAAGTTCTATTTTTTAGCTAGAAAAATTTATTAATATACGTTAATATGGATATAGATGTTTTAAATATTTTAGAAAGTAGGAAGTAAGATGAAGTTAATATCTTTTGTAATACCATGTTATAATTCAGAAAGTTATATGGAAAAGGCAATAAATTCTTTATTAGTTAAAAAAGAAGAAATAGAAATAATTATTGTTAATGATGGTAGTAAAGATAATACTCTTAAGATAGCCAATAAATATAAAAAGAAATATCCCGAAGTAATAAAAGTAATTGATAAAGAAAATGGGGGACATGGAAGTGGAGTAAACGCGGGGTTAAAAATAGCACAGGGGAAGTATTTTAAAGTGGTTGATAGTGATGATTGGGTAAATAAAGATGCGCTTAAAAAAACACTCGATACGTTAGAGAAAATAGATGTTTCTATGTGTATAGTTAATTATGTTTATGAAAAAGATGGTAAAAGTAGAGAGATGAATTATAAGAAGTTTTTACCACAAAATAAAATATTTGGTTGGGATGAAGTAAAAAAGTTTTCAATAAGTAAATATTTATTGATGCATTCAGTAATATATAAAACTAGTTTACTTAAAAATATTAATTTAAGTCTTCCGGAGCATACTTTTTATGTCGATAATATTTTTGTTTATTATCCGCTTAAGTTTGTTGATACAATGTATTATTTAGATGTGCCATTTTATCGTTATTTTATTGGAAGAGATGACCAATCTGTTAATGAAAAGGTTATGATATCAAGAATTGACCAACAACTTAAGGTTAATAAATTAATGCTAGATTATTTTAATCCTTTAGAAGTTAAAAATAAAAATTTAAGAGAATATTTAATTCATTATTTAGATATTATGGTCGCTGTTTCGACGATTTTACTTAGAATGGATGGAAGTAAAGAGGCAAGTGAAAAACGTCAGGAATTATGGAATTATTTAGATAAGAATAAAGAATTAGTTAAAAAATTTAAAATTGCTAAAATGAGTAATTTACCTAGTTTTATATCTATTCCGATATATAAAGTAGTTAGAAAAATATTTAAATTTAATTAGGGGGCTTTATGGATTTAAAAAGATTTAAAATGATAGATGAAGATTTTACTTGTGTAGTATGTGGATTTAAAGTTAAGGCTTTAGGTTATAGTGCGAGAGACCACTGTCCTAATTGTTTGTGTAGTTTACATGTCGATAATAATCCAGGGGATAGAGAAAATAAATGTCTGGGAATACTGAAACCAATAGATGTTGAAAAAAATAAAAAAGATACTTTTAAAATTGTTTATAGATGTCAGAAGTGTGGAGAAATAAAGAAAAATAAAGCCGCGAGGGATGATAATTATGAAGTATTATTAGAAGTTATGAAAAATAAAAATATTTTATAATAAATAAAAAAAATACTCCGAGAATATAATTTAAAAGGAGATTTTTTTATGGGAATATTATTAAAAAATAATTTAAAGATTAAGAAAGATTTAGAAGAAGTTAATTTTCTAGATAAATTAGATAAGAAATTAAAAACAGTAAAAATAGGGATTCTTAATTTAATGCCGAATTTAGAAGAAACTGAAAAAGATTTGTTAAGAGTATTAGATACTCCTATCCTTCAAGTCGAAGTAGAGTTTTTGTATTTAAAAGATATGACTCAAGATATAAAAAGAAAAGAATATTTAGAAAAGTATTATAAACTTTGGGATAAAGAGGAGATTTTTCAGGGAATAATTATTACGGGAGCACCTTTAGAACATTTGGAATTTTTAGATGTTAGTTATATTAAAGGATTAGAAGAGTTTTTAGATTATACTAAAGAATTGGTTAAATCAACAATTTTTATTTGTTGGGCCGCGGAATTAGGTCTTAAATATTTTTATGATATTAATAGGGATATAGAAAATACGAAGTTATCAGGATTATTTAAACATTATGTAGTTAATGAAACAAAGTTAGTTAAGGGTTTTGATGATTATTTTGAAATACCGATATCAAGATATTGTAAAGTAAGAGAAGAAGAAATACTTTTAAATAAAGATTTAATTTTAACTAGTAAGGCTAATTTAAGTGGTGTATATATTGTAGAGGCTAAAAATAAAAAACAAGTCTTTTTAACAGGACATGCGGAATATGGACAGTGGACACTTGATAAAGAGTTTTTAAGAGATAAGATACGAGGAATAGATATAGTAAAACCTTATAATTATTATCGGTTTCAAAATGAAAAAATAAAACCAAAGTTAAGTTGGAAAGCGCATCAAACACTTTTATATCATAATTGGCTTTATTATTATGTATTAGATTAAGTAATATTTATTATTTGAGAGAAAGTAATAATTTTGTTATTGGTTAATTTTATAGTTTTGGTTGGGGGATAAATTTTAGTAATATAAGTAGTTATTTTTTTAATAGTATTATGTTCATAAAAAGTAATAGTAATTTTATTTTGCGAAAAATAGGCTTCCATTATTTTATCATTTAATATATTTTCTTCTTCAGGAAATAAAGTGGGTTTAATATCTTCTTTTAAATCATTTTTTAAAAGTTCTTGAGTGGGAATAACAGAGTTAAAGGGCATCCATTTAATAAAACCACGGTCTATCATGCACTGTGACCTCCAATTTTATGACTACGTTCAATGATAGTTGAATCCGGAAGAAGGCTGGAGGCTTTTAAAAGACTAGATTCGCCAAAACGAGTTTTAATACTATCTATGGCTTCATTTAAGTTTTCTTCTTCTTTTATTTCATTAATACTTTCAAAAAGATTTAATTGAATGCCTACTTTGTCTTTTAGAGAACCACAAGAGATAGTTACTTTGCGAATGGGTAAGAATTCATAAAATTTATCAAATATTATCATACAAGTATTATAAATGATATTACTTTGGTCAGTGGGATTTTCTAGTTTAGTGCTGTGATAAAAGCCACCACCGATATTTTGGGAATAACCAATTCCAAAGCCAATATTAGAACATGTTTTATGATTTTTTCTAAGACGAGTTGTTAAAACTTCTACCATTTCCGAGATAATTAAAGATATATTGGTGGCATTATAATCTTTAAATAAAACTTGAGAGTGAGAATAGGATTTATTTTGCTCTTTTTTATAATCATTAATGCGACTTAAATCAATACCATTGGCATGATTCCAAAGTTCAGTTCCCATTATGCCATATTTTTTTTGAAGTTTATTTCGGTCATAATAGGCTAAATCTCTGATAGAATAAATTCCAAGACTATTTAAATTTTTTTCCATCCGAGGGCCAATACCCCACATTTTAGAGAGGGGAGTAATAGGCCAAAGTTTTGTTGCAATATCATCGTATGTCCATTTCGCAATAAAATCTTTATTATGTTTGGCTTCAATATCCATGGCAACTTTGGCAAGAAGCATGTTGGGACCAATACCACAGGTGGCATAAAGACCAGTAGTTTTTTTGATATCTTTTAAGATGTCTTGGGCTAGTTCATAATCAGTTTTTTGATACATTTTTAAATAATCAGTGACATCTAAAAAACATTCATCAATAGAGTAGATGTGTAAATCAGTTTTAGCAACATATTTTAAATAGACGGATACTACTTCACGGCTTTTTTTAATATATAAACTCATACGGGGTTTAGCAATGGTGTATTTAATATTTTTGGGAATTTCATATAAGCGACCACGAGATTTAACGCCTTTTTCTTTTAAATAAGGAGTAACCGCGAGAGTTATAGCACCACTTCCTTGGGTGGGACTAGCAACTACAAGAGGATATGAAAAAGGATTTAAGTTTCTTTCTAAACATTCACAACTGGCAAAGAAACTTTTTAAATCAATACATAAAAAATGACGGTTTAAATAAACATTTTCCATAATAGTATCTCCTGACATTAATAATTATAAAGCGAACTAACGTATATTACAAGTGGTAAATTATGGAAAGATAATTATTTGTTGTAAATGATAATATTTTCTATACGGCCTAAAAGATAATCAGCGGATATTTTATATTTTTTACAGATAAAATAAAGAGATGGGGTTGCTATTAAGTTTCTTCCAGTTTCGTAGTGAGCGATTACAGTTTGATTAACACCTAAAAAAGAGGCAAGAGATGCTTGGCTTAATTTGTTATTTTTACGAAGGGTTCTTAGACGATTTTTGCTTAATTCAATATCAGCACCTTTTTTACTTTCGGGATGTTTTTTAGTCGTAGTTAAACCTAATATATAATCGATTGAAACATTAAATAGGTCCGCTACTTGGCATAGTCTAATACTAGGGATAATATCATATTGTTGTTCATATTGATTGTAAGTACTTCTTTTAATTTTTAATTTTTCCGCAACTTCTTTTTGAGTTAATTCATTTTCTTCTCTTAAATATTTTAAAATATCTCCATAATTCATATTTATCTTTTCCTTTTAATTTATTTTCTCATGAAATTTATGCAAAAGTTTATTTTGACTGAATATATACTAAAAATATTGACTTTTGACATTTACTTGATTATAATTGAACTATAGAATTAGAAATTTCTAATATAATAGAAAGGAAGTATAAGAGTGATAAAGAAAATATGTTTAGTATTAATTAGTTTTGGAGTTACTTTAGGAGTAATGTTTGTTAGTAGTAAAACCAAAACTTTAAATGAAAAAGATATTATGGCTAATAATAAGATGGCTTTATATATTGAAAAAGATGGAACTTATGAAAAAACAAATGCTATACCTAAAGGAGATTATGTTTTAAATAGTAGTAAGAGTAAATGTAGTAATGGAGCAATTCCTAAATGGAATAGTAATACAAATAGTTTAAAATTAAGTAATTTAACTAAAGATAATACGAGTTGTTATTTATATTTTGATTTAACAGAGAGTGGAAAAACTTTAGCTAAACTTAATATAACCTCAAATGGTGAAGTGAAAGAATTTACCGGTCCTAGTTGTGAGGCAAATTCTGAAAATTGTGGTGGAAATGGGACAAATATGAAACAAAATGGAGTATATGAAGTTGAAGATGATTTTGGAACAAGTTACTATTATCGAGGAACAGTCGACAATAACTGGTTAGTATTTGGAAAAGATACTTCAGATGAAGATAAATATATATGGTGGAGGATTATACGTATTAATGGAAATGGAACTATAAGATTAATCTATGCTGGAACAAGCGGTAGTACTTCTCAGGCTCCAGCGACAACAGGAAATACAACAATGATAAAACCAAAAAAGTAAATAAGTAGCACTGAAGATTATAAGATGGCTGTATATTTTAATCAAATAGCTAATGATAATAAATATGTAGGATATATGTATCCTGGAGAAAAAGAAAAAGCAAGTGTAGATTTTGATGATGCTCATAAAGTGGATAGTCAAAGTACCAAAAGCGATGCTTTAGTCCAAATAGAATTATGGTATAATGAAGATACAAATTTAGGAGAGTTATTAGAACAGTATATAGATGTAGATACAGGCTTTTGTAGTGATAGTAGTTTAGCAAAAGGCAACCATGGGAATTATAGTGGCTCAGGTTATGGAACACAGCAAACAGCATATGCTGGAATAGATAGAGTATGGCAGAGTGGAAGCACAAATGTTGCAAATCCACAAACTCCAACATTAAAATGTGGGTATGATGTTATAGACAAAAAACTAGACAAAAATGCTCAAAAAAGAGATTTGTATACAGGCCCAAGTTCAAAAGGAATGAAATCAAATAATGGAACTGTAGAAGGAAATAATGCTTTGCCAGTGCCAGTTGGATTAATTACCAGTGATGAAGTAGTATATGCTGGAGGCTTTGGAGGGACAGCAAATGCGAACTATTGGTTAAAAACTGATAAATATTATTGGACCATGTCTCCACAGCTTTTTTTCAGCGGCTATGCTCGCATGTTCATTTTGTGCAACGACGGACAACTTAACGGCGGCGGTGCGCAAGGCACCGGCCAGGGAGTACGTCCTGTAATAAATTTAAAGGCTAATGTTAAATTATCAGGCTCAGGAACCACAACAGATCCATATATAGTAGAAACTTCATAAATTAAATCTTATTTTATTATGGATAAATTTATAAAATTCCATCAAATTTTGATGGTTTTTTGGCTCTCCAACATTTACTGGGGAGTAAAAGAAGGTTCTCACCAACATTTGGTGGGGACTTTTTTCAACTAAGCTC
>CANQHE010000008.1 GCA_947623735.1 uncultured Bacilli bacterium | reverse complement strand
GTTTTCTCGGCATAAAATCGCATTTCTCAATTATTATTGATTATTCTAAAGTTGCACTTGACTTTTTAATTAATAATGTTTTTAAAAAATGGTAGACATTATATCTTAAGATTTAAGAGTTATACAAAAGGTTATGTAAAGTTATGCTTAAGTGTTGATATTTTATAAAAAATTAGGTATAATAATATACAGATAAAATAAAAAAGGAGGAATAATAGATGAAAGAAGCTACTGGTGAGTTAAATATGACTGTTGTTACAGTAGTTGCTATTGCGGCTGTTGCAGCATTCTTTTATGCATTTGTATGGCCTGGTATCAGGAATAGTATAACGGCTTCAACCAATTGCTCTCAAGCACAATGTGATGCAGCTAGTTGCACGGTTGAAAATGGACAAAGAAAGTGTACTTCTTGTATGTATGGTGAGAATTTTAGTGAAGGACCTATAACTTGTACATACCAAGATAATTCTGATTCTGGTGGAGATTAATAGCATTTTAAAATAAAATGGAGGTTAAGAGATGAAAGAGGCTACAGGTGAACTTAATGTAACGGTAATTGTTGTAACAATAGTGGCAATGTTGTCTCTTTTTTTCTTTACATATTTATGGCCAAGAATTAAAAATAATTTTAATGAACAAACACAATGTGATAATGCAATATGTTTGTGTCCAGCAAGAGATAGTGATGGAAGGTGTAAAATACCTGATGATGGTATTGTCGAGTGTCATATTAAAGGGAAACCTAATGAAAAAATTATGTGCACTTGGAAAGGTTAATTGAAGGTGGTTAGATGAAGGAAGCAATAGGAGGAATTTCGCTTTTTAATATTGTAATCGTCTTTGTAGTAATTTTTACAGGTTATATTAGTTTGTCAATTAACTATTCTAAGGCATATAATGTTAAAAATGAACTTTTAAATATTATTAAAAATCAAGGGGGATTATGTACAACTAATGATCCAACTTCAGGAGATATTTGTAAAAATTTTACAGAACAAATAAAAGATTATTTCCAAGAAGAAAGTTATCGGAGTACTGGTAATTGTGATGATGGTTGGGTAGGTTTTTCTAGAGCTGGTGAGTTTATGGGAGAAAGTGCCAAAAATGCCGCTTTTTGTATTAAAGGAGTAAATGTCAGTGCTAATTCAGAACTTCCTAATGCCTTATATTATCAAGTTAAAATATTTTATCAATTAGATTTACCAGTTTTTAATCGTTTGTTTGAATTTTCAGTTTCCGGTGAGACTTCGAGAATTTATGCTCCAAATGAATGTGGCGAAGGTACATCGTATGGTAATTTATGGTGTAAGGAGAATTAATTATGAGACAGAGTATTGGGAGTACATGGATATTTCAGTTGATGATTTTGTTTATATTCCTCTTTGCGGGTTATATAATATTGACAATTAACTATTCTAAAACGGTTAAAATTAAAAATGAAGTAATAAGTATTGTAGAAAAATATGAAGGTTTAAATGATTATTCGATTAAATTAGTTAATAATTATTTGACAGCTCAGGGTTATAGTGCATCAGGTAAATGTAGTACTAAAGATGAAGCCGGAGTTTATGGAGGACTTTTGGTTTCTGATAAGTTAGAAAAAGCTGTTCCAAATAGAAAATATGATTATTGTATAAAGAAATATAAAGGGACAGGAGTTACTAATTATTATCAAATTGTAGTTTTTTATAAATTTAATTTGCCTGTGATAGGTAATGCATCAGGTTTTACAGTCAGAGGAACATCAAATAATTTTAAGGCTTTTGATAATGATTTATATAAAGAAGAAGTTGGATAAAATTGGGAGGTTAGAAAATGAATGTTATAGTATCTAATAAATATCAAAATATGCTTGCAACTTTAGATATAGATGTAATAAAAAGCATTAATGGAGAATTTAGTGCGGATGAAATTATTAGTCAATTTACAAATTTTTATTTTAATAAAATGATTATTGATATTACAGCTATTAAGGGATATCAAAATATTAAAAATATTCAAAAATTATCAGTTAATTTTGATATGAGTAAAATTATATTACTTCTTGATGATAGTGCAATGGTTAATAGTGGGGCTTATTTATCCCAGTTAGTTTCTATGGGAATATATAATTTTACAAGAAATATAAATGCTGTTAAATTTTTAATTGATAATCCTAATACGTATAAAGATGTAGCTCAGTATCATAATTTAAATGGTTCTAATAGTAATAATGGAGATAATGTAAATTTTGATACTTTTTCTGGAACTGGAAGTGGGGGGCTTCGAATAGTAGGATTTAAGAATGTTACTAGTCATGCGGGAGCAACGACTTTAATTTATATGCTTAAAAAACATTTAGAAGTAGCATATAATGTTATTGCGATTGAGGCTGATGGTGAAGATTTTAAATATTTAAATGATAAATCTTTAAAATCGACAACGGGACTTGATTTGTCATTTAATATATCTAATAATCCTGATGCGGAAGTTATATTAATTGATTTAAATGATTCAGAACAAGAAAGTTTATGTAATGATGTGATATATTTAATAGAGCCGGGTTTAATTAAACTTAATAAATTAATTAGAAATGATAGAGATGCTTTTGTTAAACTTAAAGATAAAAAGATAGTTTTAAATAAGAGTGTTTTAAATTCTAGAGATATTAATGATTTTGAAAATGAAACTAATAGTAAAGTATTTTTTAATATTCCTTATGTTGATGATAAAAAAGAACATGAACAAGTACTTGATGATTTTTTAGTAGCTCTTGGTTTTTCAAGAATTAATGGGGGAGGAGCTAATAAAACTAAGTTATTTAACATATTTAAGTAAAAATCACAAATGATGTGATTTTTTTGTTTTAAAAATTTATAAATACTGATATAATATAACAAAGAGGAGATAGCATGATGAAAAGGGTAGTTAGTTTAGTTGTTTTAATTGTGGCACTTTCAGGAATTGTGGCTATTACGGTATATACTTTAACTACTAAAGCAGTTAAAATTAACAATGAAGAAAAAGTTGTACAACCGATAGAGAATGTTACTAAAGATATTAATAATAATGGGGTATCAGAAATATATAATGTTTATTTAAATGGAGAAAGACATAAAATAAAGTTAGAGTATAGGACAACTATTGTTGAGGGAACTAATATAGCTAAAGTAGTATTAAATGTATATATGAATGGGGGTATTATTATTAATGATGTTGTAGTTAGTAATGTAGAAGCCCAAACGATTGAAGATTTATTTAAAGATACGAGAATAGTAGAAAATGTTAGAATACCAATGAGTGATTTAGAAATTATAAAAGAAGGTGGGAAAGATTATTTCTTTATTAAAACAGGAGCATATTTAGATGGACATGTAAAAAGTAAATATTATTTGTTTGATGATGAGTGTCATGCTTTAGTTAAAGGAATAGTAGCGAAGGATGATAGTGCTTATTATACTAATCAAGATGATGAAAAATTAGATTGTTTTTATGACCATGAAGGAATGGTTAGAGCTAAAAGAGAAGGGAATACTTTTTATAGTTTAGAGTTAGAAGAAGATAAAAATAATAAAAAGATTATTAATTTAGTAGAATATAAATATGAATTTAAAGATGGGGAAATGGAAAAAGAAGTTCTTAATACTTATGAAAATATAAAAATAAATGAACGAGTTATAGAAGAAAATAATGAAGATACTACTGGAGAAGAGTAGTATTTTTTCTTGGTTGTTTAAATCTTATAAATGTGTTACAATAGTTTTAGGTGATTAATCATGTTCGTAGATGAATTAACAATTAAAGTTATCGCAGGTAAAGGGGGAGATGGATGTACCTCTTTTAGAAGAGAAAAGTTTGTACCCATGGGTGGTCCGGATGGGGGAAATGGGGGACGAGGCGCTAGTATTATTTTTAAAGTGGATAAAGGCCTTAAAACTTTAATTGATTTGCGATATATGAAGATTATTAAAGGAAATAAAGGAACAAATGGCGAAGGAGCGAATCGGAATGGAGCAAATGCCCAAGATATTATTGTAAAAGTGCCGGAAGGAACTGTTATAACTGATAAAGATACCAATTTAGTTATAGCTGATTTAGTTCATGATAATACCGAAGTAGTGGTTGCTCATGGGGGTCGAGGTGGAAGAGGTAATGCCGCCTTTAAAACTCATAGTGATACCGCCCCGAGAATTAGTGAACTGGGAGAACCAGGAGAAGTAAGAATATTAAAAGTAGAACTTAAAATGATTGCTGATGTCGGTTTAGTGGGACTTCCAAGTGTTGGAAAATCAACAATTTTAGCGAGTGTGAGTGCCGCGAGACCTAAAATAGCAAGTTATCATTTTACAACTTTGGCACCTAATTTGGGAGTAGTTAAATTAAAAGATGAGAGAACATTTATTATGGCTGATTTACCAGGTTTAATTGAAGGGGCCCATGAAGGAGTAGGATTAGGCCATAAATTTTTAAGACACGCGATGCGGACTAAAGTGTTGGTGCACGTTATAGATATGGGAGCAGAAGAAAATAGAGACCCAATCGAAGATTATCAAATTATAAGAGAAGAAATAGAAAAATATAGTGCTAAACTTGCTAAAAAGAAAGAAATAATCGTAGCTAATAAAATGGATTTACCAAAGGCAAAAGAAAATTTAGCAAAGTTTAAAAAGAAATTTAAAGATAAAGAAATAATGGAACTTAGTTCGATTACAAATACAGGTTTTGATGAGTTAATGAAAAAGCTTGCCGATGAACTTCAAAATATTGAAGATTTAAATTTATATGATGATGAAGAAATGGAAAGTCATGTTGTTTATAAATTTAAAAATGAAAAACCTTTTACAATAACCCGAGATGGTGATGTTTGGGTACTTGAGGGTAAAGAATTAGAAAAATTATTTAAGATGACTCGCTTTAATGAAGATGATGCCGTAGTAAGATTTGCTCGCAAGTTAAAGGGAATGGGAGTTGAAGAAGAATTAGAAAAATTAGGGGCTAAAAGGGGAGACGAAGTGCAAATTTGTGATTATATATTTGAATTTAAAGAATAAAATAGAGAGCTATTTACTGTTCGCTCTCTATTTTTTTCAACTTTTCTAAAGGTATTCCAGTTGCTTTGGAAATGTCCTCTAAGGGATAGTTTAATTTACATAAGTTTTGGGCAATTTCTGTGGCTTTCTTTTTTTTACCTTTTTCTTCACCTTTTTCTTCACCTTTTTCTTCGGCAATTTCTTCAGCCCATTTACCAAATACTTCTTGGGTATGTAAGTCATTGACAAATTCATCTATATATTCATTTAAGACCATTAGGGCTTCATCTCCTTTAGCTCATTCTTTATTTTTTTCAATTCTTCTAAAGATATTCCGGTAGCTTTGGAAATGTTCTCTAAAGGATAGTTTAATTTACATAAGTTTTGGGCAATTTCTGTGGCTTTCTTTTCTTCGGCAATTTCTTCAGCCCATTTACCAAATACTTCTTGGGTATGTAAGTCATTAACATATTCATCTATCCATTCATTTAAGGCCATTAAGGCATCATCTCCTTCAGCTATTTTAGAACGTTCTTCATTACTTTCGGCACCAATAAATTTAAGCCATAATAATACTTTGTCATCTTTATTGTAATCAAGCATTCTTGCTTTGTCAAGTCTAAAATATTTGATGATAAATTTATCAGATAATTTTTTATCTTCAATGTTAGATAGATTAACTAAACCATAAGTACTAATTATATTAGGGTCAAAAGAGTAATTTACTTTATCAATAAAATTAAGTTGGATAATACTTTCTAAGTAATTACTTTTTTTACCGCGGTCTTTTTGAGTGGAAAAGATACGCATAATATAACTAGTTGATTTATTAAATGATTGTTCATTAAAAGTAGAATAACATTCTAAATTAATACGGAAATTAGCAAATTTTATGACGACATCACCACGATAAGCTTTATCATTAAGCTTAGTTTTAGTAAAGATACTTTCATATTGAACTATTAAATTTACACTCTCTAAATATTCTTTTTTAAAGTCAGTAAAACATGATAAGAAATAAATTAGTTTATCTCTGTTATCTGTGTGAGTAAGAGCTTCTTTAAATAATAGGTCATTACTTAAACTAACAAATTTTTTTTCTTGAAGCATAATTTTCACCCCCAATCTAATTTCTTATAAAAATAAGAAATGATGTTAGAATAACATAAAAAGAGGGCGAAATTTGTCGAATTATGGAAAAATTAAAAAAACTTGAGTAAAGTTTTAATTTTTAATGTTTTCTTCGTCAGTTCTTCCTAAAAGATAATCAGCAGATATGTTATATTTTTTACATATTTTATATAAAACATTCGTGGATATTAAACGTTTATCTCTTTCGTAGTCACTAATTAAAGATGTAGCTATTTTAAGTTTGGCGGCTAAGTCTTTTTGAGTTAATTTGTTTTTTCTTCTAAATTCTTTTAATCTTAATCTTGAGGTTTCTTTTTCAATATTTTTTCTTAAATCTTGGTATTTTGGTTCTTCTGTAAAACTAAATATATAATCAAGTGATACATCAAAGTAGTCACAAGCTTTTACTAAATGTTTTAAAGGTATAATGGCTCTTTCTCTTTCAAATTCACTATAAGAAGCATTACTTATTCCAATATATTTAACTAATTCGGTTTGTTTAATTAAATCTTTGTCTCTTAAATATCTTAATTTATTTCCATATAACATAATATACCACCTATATTTATTTTCTCATTTTAAAAAGTGTAATAGTAAAATTATCAAATGTATTCGATTAAATCAAATAATATCGATATTTTTTGTTGACTTTTGACTTTGGCAATATTATAATTTTGATATAGTAGAAATTTACAATAGAAGGGAAGTATAAGAGTGATAAAGAAAATATGTTTAGTGTTAGTTGGTTTTGGAGTTACTTTAGGAGTAATGTTTGTTAGTAGTAAAACAAAAACTTTAAATGAAAAAGATATTATGGCTAATAATATGATGGCTTTATATATTGAAAAAGATGGAACTTATGAAAAAACAAATGCTATACCTAAAGGAGATTATGTTTTAAATAGTAGTAAGAGTAAATGTAGTAATGGAGCAATTCCTAAATGGAATAGTAATACGAATAGTTTAAAATTAAGTAATTTAACTAAGGATAATACTAGTTGTTATTTATATTTCAATTTAACAGAGAGTGGAAAAACTTTAGCCAAATTTAACTTAACATCAAATGGTGAAGTAAAAGAGTTTACCGGCCCCAGTTGTTATTCAAGTTCAGGTAATTGCGGAAATAAAAATATGAATCAAAATGGTGTTTATGAAGCGGAAGATGATTTTGGAACTAGCTACTATTATAGAGGAACAGTCAATAATAACTGGTTAGTGTTTGGACAAGATACAATAAATAAACAATACATTTGGTGGAGGATCATTCGAATTAATGGAAATGGAACAATAAGACTTATTTATGCTGGAACAAGTAGCAGTAATAAAACCGCTCCTAGCACTCAAGGAGTAGATACAATGATAACGCCACGACAAACTATTAGTAGTTCATATCCTCGTGCTGTGTATTTTAATAATCCAGCAGATGATAATACATATGTAGGTTATAGGACAGGTGGGACAGGTAAGTCCAGTTTTGCTGAAACACATACAAATGCAAGTAATAGTACAGTATTAGATGAAATAGTAAATTGGTATACAAATAATACAAACTTAGGAACACTAGCTGACCAATTCATAGATGTAGATACAGGATTCTGTGGAGATAGACAAGTAGATAAAACCGCTGATACAAGTTTTCAAGGTGATGGCTACGGAACAAGTTATACAGGATATGCCCCATTGGGAAGATTTATTAATAATGGTAGTTGGAAGAAAACTCAAACGCCAACATTAAAGTGTGGATATAAGTCAGATGGTTCAATAGATAAAACAGCACAAGAAAGAGACTTGTATACAGGTCCGAGTGCCAATGAAGGGGGAACAAAAGGCAGCAACGGAAAAATAGTAAAAGGAAATAATACTTTACCAGTACCAGTTGGTTTAATAACAAGTGATGAAGTAGTATTTGCAGGAGGTTTTGGAGGAATGTACAACAAAGGTTATTGGTTATATACAAATCAATATTATTGGACAATGACTCCGGGCCGCTATCCGAATGCTAGCGTGTTCTATGTGACTGATAGTGGCAACCTCGGCTACGGCGGCGTGCACGTCACTAACACTGGTGCTCGCCCTGTAATAAACATTAAAGCAAATGTTGAAATAACTGGAACAGGTATAGATACAGACCCATATGTTATAGAATAGAAAAAGATAGGTTAGTCTTCTGTAAAGAGAAGAATGGTGCCTATCTTTATTTTTTTGGTACTATTCGCAGGTAATTCTAGAATACTGGTTTCACTGGTGAGATTATTAATTCTAATGACTCTATTTTTATTTAAGTTTTCATATTTATAGATTACTTCATTGTTTATATTTAAACCTATGACATCAATATTTTCTTTCATAAAATAAGTATGAATAGAGTTACACTTAGGAAAAAGCATACCAAAGTCAATATTTTTTTTACCAATAAGACCAGTTAAACGTTTATAAAAATTATTAGCAATTATTATTTCATATTTTTGTTTATTTGTTTTTAAATACATTTATTTTCACCTATTTAATTATATCATAAATTTAGAAAAAATATGTGTAAAATTTTTGACTAATTTAAAATGATGGTACTGACTAATTTAAAGTGATATGCTTGACTTTTTTAAAGTGCTAGCTTATAATAAGTCTGAAAGAGGTTGATAATATGTATAAAAGAGAAGCAGCTGAAGTAATTAAAAATATAAATGAAACATTTAGAGTACTATTGGTAACTGGACCGCGACAAGTAGGAAAGACAACACTACTTTTGGCTTTAAAACCTGATAATATGGAATATGTAACTTTAGATGATGAAGTTCTTAGAAATCAGGCTATAAATGACCCTAAATTATTTTTGGAGGAGCATCCAGCACCACTTCTTATTGATGAAGCTCAGTATGCTCCGAATTTGTTTTCTTATATCAAAATATATGTAGATAAAGAAAAGAAAAATGGGATGTATTGGCTTACTGGTTCGCAGCAGTTTCATTTAATGAAAAATGTTAGTGAGTCTTTAGCGGGTCGTGTTGGTATTGTTAATCTTAATAGTTTTATGTATTCAGAATTAATGGAGAATGATGATAAGATTTTGTTTGACCCTCTAAATTTAAAGAAAGCTGAAAAAATTAATGTAAATGATTTATTTGAGTTTATATATAAAGGTGGAATGCCCGCGTTATATGATACTCCTAATATAAATAATAATATTTATTATCAGGGTTATATTGATACTTATATTGCTAGAGATGTTATGAAAATAAATAATGTAAAATCTTTTAAAAAATTTATTGTAAGTGTGGCTTCAAGAACTGGAGAACAATTAAATTATACTTCTTTAGCGCAAGATTCAGGAATAAGTGTACCGACCGCGAAAGCATGGTTATCTATTTTAGTTTCATCAGGTTTAGTGTATTTATTAGAACCTTATATGTCGAGTGAATTAAAAAGATTAACCCATATTCCTAAAATAATTTTTATGGATACAGGATTAGCTTGTTATCTTGCAGGTTGGCAAAGTGCTAAGGAATTGCAATTAAGTAGTAATGCTGGACATTATTTAGAAACTTATATAGTTAGTGAAATAGTTAAGGCTTATAATGCTCGAGGAATACAACCAAATTTATCTTATTATCGCGATAAAGAAAAAATTGAAATTGACCTTATATTTTATATGAATAATAAACTTTATCCTTTTGAGATAAAAAAGACTTCTTTACCTAATGAAGGAATGATTAAACATTTTAAAGTTTTAGAAAAAACTAAGAAAGATATTGGAGTAGGGGGATTAATTTGTTGTTATGATAATTTAATGCATTTAGATGAGAAAAATTATATTATTCCAATATCTTCCGTTATTAATGCTCGAGGAAAATAAAAAAAGAATAATCTTTTAGAGGAGTTTATTCTTTTTTTAGTGCTTAAAAATTGACTTTTTAGTGAAAATATTATATCATTATTATGATAAGGGTGAAGGTTATGAAAAAGGATGGCCAAGCATTAGTTGAATACATTCTAATTATTGCACTTATTAGTGTTATTGCTATTGCTTTGGTTAATTATTTTGGTGGGTATCTTAAAGATGCGATTACCAAATCTTCTTGTAGCTTAGTTGATGAAAAATATGTTAAGGGAGATAAACCAGGAGAAGCTAAGTGTGAAGAGATTAAAGAAGAAGAGTAACTTTTACTTAAAAAAGGGGTCGAAATATGAAGAAAAGAGGTCAAGCATTAGTTGAGTTTGTAATAATTCTTCCTATTTTATTACTAATTTTAATGGGTATTATGGATATGGGACGGATTTATTATACGAAAATTACTTTGGAAGATGAAATAAGTGATGTTGTTTCTTTATATGATAAGGGTTTAAGTGATAATGATATTAAAGATAAGTTAGAACTGGGAGAGGAAAAAATTAAATTAGATACCAAAGTTGATGGCGAATTTAAAGAGGTTATTTTAACAAAAGATATAGATATTTTAACACCGGGTTTAAATTTAATTTTTGATAATCCTTATGTTCTTAAAGTATCAAGGAGTATAATTAATGATTAGAAATAAAAGGGGTCAAACACTTATTGTATTCATTATATTAATACCACTCATTTTAGGGTTTTGCGCTTTAGTGGTAGATACAGGACTGGTAATAGCTAAAAAGCATGAATTAAAAGAAACAGTTAAAACTGTCTTGATGGATACAATTAAAGAAGATGGAATAGATGTTACGCTTACAAAAAAATTACTTAATAAAAATAAGATAGATGATGAAAATTTAGAGATAAAAGAAGAAGATGAAAAGTTAAGAGTTAAAAAAACAACGGAGATTGAGAGTATTTTTGGGAAGATTATTGGTATTAAAAAATATAAAATTAAAATAGATTTAGTGGGGTATTGGGATAAAAGACTAGTAATAGAATAGAGGGATATTATGAACAACAAAGGCATATCAATATGTATTACGAGTGCTAAAGGGGGAGTAGGTAAGACTATTTCCACGATTAATCTCGCCGGATTATGTGAAGTTTTAAATAAAAAAGTACTAATAATAGATTTTGATTTAGCAAGTGGAGGGATTCAAGTTGCTCTAAATTTAGAGGCCACTAAAAGTGTTTATAATTTAGTTGATGATTATAATAATAATCGTTATAAAGATTTTAAAGATTATGTTGTAAAGTATGATGATGCGATTGATATTTTAGCTAGTCCTAAAGACCCAAGACAAGCTAGTAAAATTAATCCGAAATATATTGAATTAATACTTGATAAAGCCGTATATAATTATGATATTGTTTTAATAGATACAACTCATGCTTTGAATGAGTTTAATATTCTTACAATGGATTTAGTTGATGAAATAATATTTATGATTACTAATGACCCAATGGATTTAAAGAATATGCGAAGTTTAATAGCGATATTAAAAGATATTAATTATAATAATTATAAAGTTGTTTTAAATGAAAGTGTAAATCCTTTTAAAAAATATTTTAGTTTATATGATATTAAAAATATTATTAAGAGTAATGTTGATTATGTAATATCTAAAGATTTTTATATTAAGAATATCGATAGTATTATTATGAGTGGTAAGATTATTACTTTAGATAGTAAGGCTCCTCTTAGTTTTCAGAAAGATTATACAACAATGATGCAACTTATTACCGATATTTATAATGAGGATGGTGCCAAATGAAACAAAGTTTAAGAGATGCTTTTGATATTAAGTTTAAAAGTAAAGATGCCAGTGGTATTAATGATTATGAAATATTTAAAGATAAAAAGTTATTAGATAAGTTTAGAACAGAGATAGTTGAAGCTTTAATTGATAATGAAATTCCCCAAAATGTATCACTTAATGAATGGATTAATACCGAAATAGATAAAGCAACTTTGGGGTATGATTTATCAAATTTAGAGAGAAGTCATTTATTTAATTTAATTGATAATGAAATTAATGGCTATGGACCTATTACCGAACTTTTAAATAGTGATAATATTACCGAAATAATGGTTAATTCACCTAATGAAATATATATTGAAATGGATGGAGTATTAACTAAAGATGAAAGTGTATCATTTATTAATGATGAACATATTATTAGAACAGTGCAAAGACTTATAGGACCACTTGGAAGAACAATTGATGCCGCGAATCCGATGGTTGATTCAAGATTACTTGATGGTTCAAGAATTAATGCGGTTATTCCTCCTCTTAGTACGAAGGGACCAGTTGTTACAATCAGAAAGTTTAAAGAATCAATGAATAATATTGATGAATTAATTAGAATTGGAACACTTACACCTTATATGGCGCGATTTTTAGAAGTCGCGGTTAGAGGAAAGTGCAATATGATTATATGTGGCGGAACTGGAAGTGGGAAAACAACTTTACTTAATATTGTGAGTAGTTTTATTTCTGATAATGAAAGAATTATTACAATTGAAGATGCCGCCGAGTTACGTTTAAATCAAAATCATGTTATTTCTTTGGAAACAAGAAGGACTAATTATGATGAAAATGCTGAGATTACCATTAGAGATTTAGTAATAAATAGTCTTAGAATGCGCCCGGATAGAATTATTGTCGGTGAAGTTAGAGGAAAAGAAGCCTTTGATATGTTACAAGCAATGAATACCGGACATGATGGGTCGCTTACAACGATGCACGCGAATGGGCCACTTGATGCTTTAAATAGATTAGAGACAATGGTTTTAATGGGAGGGCTTGATATTCCCATTAAAGCAGTAAGAGAGTATATTACAAGTGCGATTGATTTAGTTGTTAATATTGAACGGATGAGTGATGGGAGAAGAAAAGTTACAAGTATTTCCGAGTTGGAAGATTTTACAGGGGATGAAATTAAATTAAAGGAAATATTTGCTTTTAAACAACATGGTTTAACGGAAAAAGGCGAAGTTGATGGCGAGTTTATACTTTATAAGGGTGTACCTAAAGTATATAAGAAAATAAAAGCCCGGGGTGTGATGGATATTGAAGATATTTTCTATCCCGAAAAGTTTAATAAAAATGATGAAGTATCACCATTAAATGAAGAGAAACCGGAGGAAAAAAAGCCAGAGATGCTTTATTATAGAGGAAAATATGAGGGCATAGGTCCGAAATAGAAAGGAATAAAATGGTTGGAGTTAGATTATTGCAAACTATAATTATTTTATTAATTATCGGAGTAGTTTTATATCTACTTCAACTTTCTCATGCTTTAAAAAAAGAAAAAAGATTAGCCCCATTTGCGATAAGTTCTAGGGAAGATGAAGAAATTCCCTTAATGGATAGAATAGGAAGTTTTATTTGGAAAATTAATAAATGGCTTGCGAAATATTTGAAGAAATCAGTAGTATTTAGTAATTATGGGGAAAAATATAATAAATATATTCTTTATGAAGAAAGAAGTAAAAAAGATGGCATAGATTATGTGGCGGGGAAGTTTTTACTCGCGTTTGCTATTATTATTTTAGTAAGTCTTTCGATGATTATCGAGAAAGCAAAAATATCTTTGATGGTTTTATTAATAATCTTTTTAGTAAGCTTTTTTATTCCAGATGTATTTTTACATTATGTTTACATGAAGAAAAGAAAAAGAATTGAAGAAGATTTGCTTGTCGCGATTACAATTATGAATAGTGCTTTTAAGAGTGGAAGAAATATTATGCAAGCGATTGAAATAGTAAAAAATGAACTTGATGGACCAATTAAAGATGAATTTAAAAAGATATATTTAGATATTACTTATGGACTTAGTTTAGATGTGGTCTTTAAACGGTTTTATGAACGTGTAAGACTTGAAGATGCGAAATATATTACTTCTTCTTTAACTTTACTTAATAAAACAGGAGGAGATATTATCAAAGTATTTTCCCTTATTGAGAAGTCTTTCTTTGATAAGAAAAATCTTAAAAATGAATTAAATAGTTTAACCGCATCTAGTCAGTTTGTGTTTAAGTTTTTAATGGTTTTACCTTTCTTATTTATAATGATTATATTTATACTTAATCCAAGTTACTTTACACCTTTATTTACAACAACTTTGGGAATAATAATCTTAATCTTGACAATCCTTCTTTACATTCTTTATATCTTAATAATTAAAAGAGTATTGGAGGTAGAAATATGAATGAGGGAATAGTTTATAAAATTTATCCGAAAAAAATAATTGAAAGAATCGATGCTAAAATAAAGTTATTGGGAGAAAATTGTTCGTTTACAGTATCTTCATTTTTGATTTTTAGAGCAGTTATGTTTATATTAATATGGGTACTGATTTATTTCTTATCTGATTATGGTTATATTTTAGCCCCAATAATTGCGATTACCTTTTATCTTTTATTAGAAAAAATACTAATAGATAATCCTATAAAGGCTAGAGGAAAAAAATTAGAGAAAGAAGCATTATTCTTTTTTGAAGTTTTAGCTTTAACTTTAGAGAGTGGAAGAGGATTAAAACAAGCTCTTAGTCTTACAACTTTAAATATAGATTCCGAGATTAGTAAAGAGTTTAAAAGAACTCTTAATGAAATTGATATGGGTAAGAGTTTAACCGAAAGTTTAGAAGCGATGAAAAAAAGAATACCAAGTGAGATTATCAATAATGCAATACTTAATATGATACAAGCTAGTAATTATGGGAATGATATATGTAGTCAAATATATAATCAAATAGATTTTTTAAGAGAAAAACAAATACTTGGAGTTAAAGCTGAAATATCAAAGTTACCCACAAAGATTAGTATTATAAGTGTTTTATTTTTTGTACCGATTATGTTACTTATTATTTTAGCTCCAGTTTTAATCGAATATATCATGCGTTAGTTTAGCAATGTTTTTTAAAGTTAAAGGGTCGATGAAATGTTCTATTTTTTCAACTTGTTCGAGTTTAAAGTTTTCTTTATTTAATTTAGTTAGAAAAGAAGTAAGAATTAAATGTCTATTGTATAAGTATTTGCCTATTTTTAAACCTTTTCTAGTTAAAGTTAAATCGGGATTTAGAATATGATAGTTTTTTAGTTTAGAAATCATCTTACTACAGGATGATTTTTTGATATGTAATAAATTACTTAGTTTGGTAATAGTGAGATGTGTTTCTTTAAGGTTTTCGCGATAAAGCATTTCAATATAATCTTCCATAGCATAAGTAATGAAATTATTTTTATGAAGATAAGTAGTTATTGTATAAAAGTTATTATCCATATAACACAATCCTTTTTTAATCATATATTAAAGTAGTTGTTAGTTTAAGGAAACTAATAAATTATATTAAAGGAGAAGAAATAAAATGATGGAAACACTTGATAAAATAGATTTAAATAAAGAAGTTATAATTGTTAAAGTGAAGGGATTAGAAGAAATTAAAAGAAGATTTTTAGATTTAGGATTTATACCGGGAGAAAAAGTAGAATGTGTGCTTTTAAGTCCTTTTAAAAGTCCTCATGCTTATAAAATAAATAATACGGTTATAGCTATTAGAAATAAAGATGCGAGAAATATTGAGGTTAAGTATGAAAAAGATTAGAGTGGCTTTAATTGGGAGTCCTAATGTCGGGAAGTCAACAATTTATAATGCTTTAACTAATAATCATGAACATACCGGAAATTGGGCGGGGAAAACAGTAGAAAATGTGAGTAGTGAATGTGTATTTGAAGGAGTAAATTATACAATATTTGATTTACCAGGAACCTATTCCTTAATATCTAAATCAAAAGAAGAGATGGTAGCAACTGATTTTATTTTTAAAGGAAATTTTGATGTAGCCGTAGTAGTATGTGATGCGACTAGTTTAGAAAAAGGCATAAATTTAGTCGTGCAAGTTCAGGAAATGAGTAAAAAAGTAGTTGTGGCTTTAAATTTGTGGGATGAAGCCTTAAAAAAAGGCATAAATATTGATGTTAAATTATTAGAGAAGAATTTAGGATGTCCAGTGGTAGTTACAAGTGCGAGAAAAAAAGAAGGACTGGAAGAATTATTAAAAGCAATAGAGGAAGTAAAAGAAAATGATTATATAGATATTAATTATGGGATTTTAAATAAAGAAATAGAAAAAGTAGAAGAAGAAATTAAAAATTATGACGGTAATAAAAGATGGGTTGCTTTAAGAATATTAGAGGGGAATAAACATTATCTGGATTTATTTAGAAAAAGAAAAATATTGGATATAGGCTTGAAAACGAAAGAGGCTAAAGAGGCTTTAGAAAATGTGGATATACCTTTAGAAATAGTCATAAATATGCATAAAATGGCAAAGTTAAAACTTAAAAATGTTGTTAGTTATAAGAATAAAGATTATGATTTAAAAACGAGAAAGATAGATAAAATACTGACAAGTAAAATATGGGGTATTCCGATTATGCTTGGGATGCTTTTAATTCTTTTTTATATAACGATTGTTGGGGCTAATTATCCTTCCGATTTATTATTTAAGTTTTTTGCTTCGTTAGAACCGGGACTTACAAAGATTTTAGATTTTATTTTAGTACCACCTTTTTTAAGAGAAATGCTCGTTAATGGAGTTTATAAAACTCTTTATTGGGTCGTATCAGTAATGATGCCTCCGATGATGATTTTTTTTCCACTTTTTACTTTTTTAGAAGATTTAGGAGTATTACCAAGGATTGCTTTTAATATGGATAAGGCTTTTAGTAAATGTAATGCTTGTGGGAAACAAGCCCTTACAATGTGTATGGGAATTGGGTGTAATGCGGTTGGAGTTACCGGGGCAAGAATAATTGATTCAAAATATGAACGCTATATAGCCATAATTACTAATGCTTTTATGCCCTGTAATGGAAAGTTTCCCACTTTAATTGCTATTATTACAATGTTTTTTGTCGGACTTAATAAAACAATGGGAAGCTTTATATGTGCACTTATTTTAACAGGTTTTATATTGCTCGGGATATTATTTACTTTTCTGGTTAGTTTTATTTTAGCGAAAACAGTATTTAGAGGGGAAGCAACAAGTTTTACTTTAGAACTTCCGCCATATCGCAAGCCGAATATTTTCCAAGTAATAGTAAGTAGTGTTAAAAATAGAGCGATATTTGTATTACAAAGAGCCATTAAAGTAGCAATATTCGCGGGAGCATTAATTTGGGTGGTTGCCAATGTTAAAGTCGGGGGAGTTACAATCATGAATTATTTAATAAAATTTTTTAATCCAGTTGGGGTGATGCTTGGGGTTGATGGGGTTGTAATTCTTTCCTTAATTCTTGGTTTTCCGGCGAATGAAATTGTCATTCCCGCCTTACTTATGAGTTATCTTAAAACTTCAAGTTTAGTTGATATGCAAAATATGGTGGAATTAAAAAATATCTTAGTTTTAAATGGTTGGACAGTTAAATTTGCTCTTTCTTTTCTAGCTTTAATGATGTTTCATTATCCATGTAGTACAACAATGCTTACAATAAAAAAAGAAACCGGAAGTAATTTTTATACCTTTTTAGCTTTTATAATTCCCTTAGTAGTGGGAATAATACTTGCGATAGGAATAAATATTATCTTGTAGTTTTCTTTTTTTTATGTCAACTAAAATAATTTATAGTGTAATTTAGAGTAATTTGTATTATAATATGGTTGGGGATTTGATAATTATGTTTCAAGCAATAGATAGTTTTATAGATGTAACATTAAGTGGGATGGGTATATGGGGACCTATTATTGGTTGTTTTTTTATTACTATTGAATCAATGGTACCAATTTTACCTTTATTTGTTTTTATTACCCTTAATTTTTTGGCTTTTGGAAATATTTTAGGGTTTATTATTTCGTGGATTTTTACGTGTATTGGGTGTTCTATTTCTTTTTTCTTATTTCGGAAGAAGGTTCAGACTTGGTTATTTAAAAGACTTAAAAGTAAAGGAATAATTAGTAAGAAAACGATAGATATGATAACTAATTTAAAGTTTGAACAATTAGTTACAATTATTGCTGTTCCTTTTACACCCGCCTTTTTAGTTAATATTTGTGCCGGTTTATCAAATATGAGTTATAAAAAGTTTATTACAGCTTTAATGATGGGAAAAGTATTTTTAGTTTATTTCTGGGGTTTTGTGGGTGTAAGTCTCGCTGAAAGTCTTAAAAATCCGATATATTTAGTGAGAGTAGGAATACTTTTATTGGTTGCTTATATCGTTAGTAGAATAGTAAATAAGAAATTTCATATTGGGTAGGAGGTATACTTATGGAATATGTAGTTTTGGGAATACTTTTAGTAGTAGTTTTTTTACAAATTGTAAATTTAATTAAAGGAAGAAGAAAAAGTGATGCTGATATCACCGAAAGACTGGGGAAGTTAGAACTTAGTTTGGTTAAAGAAATTGGCGAATTTAAAGTTAATTTTGCGAGTGACATAAGAAAAGATTTTGATACTTTAGAAGAGAAAGTAGACCGCAAATTAACCGAGATTAATAATCGCGTTACTGAAAGACTTGACCAAAATTTAGAGAAGACTAATAAAACTTTTCAGGATGTGTTAGAAAGACTTACAAAGATTGATGAAGCTCAAAAGAAAATTGATGGTTTGGGAGGAGATATTCTATCTTTACAAAGTATTTTAACGGATAAGAAAACGCGGGGTATTTTTGGAGAAGTAAACCTTAATTTTATTTTAGAAAATGCTTTTGGAAGTACGAGTACCGGGATATATGATATTCAACATAAAATGAGTAATGGTTATATAGTAGATGCTTTACTTTATGCGCCTTCACCTCTCGGAACTATTGCGATTGATTCAAAGTTTCCTTTAGAAAATTATGAAAAAATGACTGATAAGAGTTTAAGTTCTAGTGAACGTTTAGCCTTTGAAAAGTTATTTAAGAGTGATTTTAAAAAACATATTGATGCCATTAGTGAGAAATATATTATTCCGGGTGAAACCGCGAATGAAGCCATAATGTTTTTGCCGGCGGAAGCTATTTTTGCTGAGGTTAATGCTTATCACTCTGATTTACTTAATTATGCTTATAATAAAAAAGTGTGGATTACAAGTCCAACGACGCTCATGTCAACTTTGACTGTTATTGAGATGATTTTAAAAAATATGGAAAGAGATAAGTATGCGAAAGTTATTCATGATGAGTTAAATAAACTTTCGGTAGAATTTCAAAGATATAAAGAGAGATGGGATAGACTAGCGAGAAATATTAGTTCCGTAAGTAAAAGTGTTGATGAACTTAATACCACAAGTGAAAAAATAACGAAGAGATTTGATTCGATAAATAAAGTCGAAATTGAAAAATTGGATGATGATGAGAAAGAAGAATTAACGCATAGTTAATTTTTTTTAAGTCTTTAAATAGAGAGAATATTTTAATTTTTTAATGCTAATTTAAAATGAAGTAGCACTTCACATTTTTTAAAAATAATATTGTATATTTAAAGTAATTGATATATAATTATCTTGGAGAGTTTGGAAGGTAAGAGCTAGCTAACTTCTTTGTTAAAAAGATTTTACCTTGTTCTCCTTTTTATATGGTATAATATATTTGTGATGTTTATGAAAAAGGAATTATTAGCACCCGCGGGGGATATGGCATCTTTAAAGGCTGCGATACATAATGGAGCCGATGCTGTATATCTTGCTGGTCAAGATTTTGGGGCGCGAAAGTATGCGAAAAACTTTAGTAATGAAGAATTAAAAGACGCTGTTTATGAGGCTCATTTATATGGGGTTAAAATATATGTTACGGTAAATACGATTATTTATGAAGATGAAATAAAAGAATGTTTAGAATATATTGGTTATTTATATAATATAGGTGTTGATGCCATAATTGTTCAAGATATTGGTTTAATTAAATTAATTAGAAAGTATATTCCAGATATGGAGATACACGCTTCAACTCAGGCTCATACCCATAATATCGAACAAATAAAATTGCTTGAATCTTTAGGGGTTAAAAGAGTAGTTTTAGCAAGAGAATTAAGGATTGATGAAATAAATAAGTTAGAGACAAACATGGAATTAGAAATATTTATTCATGGAGCTTTATGCATTAGTTATTCTGGGGAGTGTTTATTTTCTTCTTGTTATTTAAATAGAAGTGGGAATAGAGGCTTGTGCGCGGGTTTATGTCGTGTTCCGTATAACTTAATAAAAGATGATAAAACAATTCTAAGAGATAAATATTTACTTAGTCCAAAAGAACTTAATACAACTAATTATGTTGAAGTGTTAAAGAAATGTAAGGCGTGTAGTTTTAAGATTGAAGGAAGAATGAAAAGTCCGGAATATGTAGGTTATGTTACAAGAATATATCGGAAGTTACTTGATAATGATAATTATAAATTAAGTGACGAAGAAATATTTAATTTAAAAAGTTTATATAATAGAGGGTTTACAAAAGGTTATTTATTTAATGCCACTGATAAAGATTTTATTAGTATGTCTTCTTCGAATCATCAGGGGGTATTAATTGGGGAAGTAATAGGTTTTAGTAAGACTAAAATTAAAATTAAGTTAAGTTGGGAATTAAGACAGGGAGATGCAATAAGACTTCCGAATAATGAAGGAATGTATGTTAATTATTTATATGATAGCAATAATAAACTTATTAATAAAGCAAATAAAGGAGATATTGTTTTGGTTCAAAATAAAGTAGGATTAAATGCTTTAGGTAAAGTAATGCTGACGATAAGTAAAGCTTTGACAGATGATTTACATAATACTTTAGAGAAAAAGATTCAAATAAAGGCGAATATATATGCTCATCCAAATGAAAATTTGCGAGTTAGTTATAGTGATAATGAGAATGTTGTCAAAAAAGTTGGAGCAAAAGTTGAGGTTGCTAAAAGTAGTCCCTTAGATAAAAAAAGAATTAAAGAGATACTGGGTAAACTTGGAAATACGCCTTTTGTTCTTGGAAGTATTGAGTTTGATATTGGGGATAATATTTTTATTCCGGTGGGAGTATTAAATGAGATAAGAAGAGAATTAGTGGAAAAACTTATTAAAGAAAGAACAAAAGTAGAAAGACAAATAAAAGTTAATTATCCTGTTGTTAAGGTGTGTAAAAGAAGTGTTAATAAGTTTACAATAAGTGCTTTAGCAAGAAGTGAAGAACAAGTTAAAGCCTTAATTAAAAATAAAGTAGATTATATATATGTAACAGATTATGAGTTATATCAAAAGTATAAAGGTGAAAACGTTTATTTCAGGTTAGAGCGAGTTATTCGCGATTATAAAGAATATAAAAATGAAAATTTATTAATGGGAGAGGCTGGTAGTATAAAATATACTTCTAATAATAAAGTAATTAGTGATTATTATTTAAATGTAGTTAATAGTAGTTATGTTAAGTTATTAAATAGCCTTGGAGTTAAAAGAATTACTTTAAGTCCGGAGCTTACAAACTCGCGATTAGAACTTTTAATGGAACAACTTGAAGGGGAAGAAGTAGAAATAATAGGATATGGAACTTTAGAGTATATGATTATGAAATATAATATGAAAAGTAATTTAAAACTTAGTGAGGGAAAATATTATTTAGAAAATAAGTCTAAAGATAAATTTAGAATTATCTCTGATAATTTTACGCATTTGATGAGTAATAAAAAAATTAATTTAATTAAAGATATTCCTTATTATAAAAAGATAGGTATTAATACATTTAGATTGGAACTTTTAGATGAAAGCGCTTGGGAGATAGATAAAATATTAGAAGAAATTAAAAAACTTCTAACTAATTAAAGCTAGAAGCTTAAGAATTTAAAACTTACGATATAATCCTATTGCTTTTCCTAATATCGTAACATTATTTAAAATAATCGGGGCCATGGTATCATTTTCGGGTTGTAAACGGAAATGATTTTTTTCTTTGTAATAAGTTTTTAAAGTAACTTCGTTTTCATCAGTCATTGCGACAACAATATCGCCATTACGAGCCGTGCTTTGTTTTTGAACAATAATGACATCACCATCAAAGATCCCCGCATTAATCATGGATTCACCTGAAACATTTAAAGTAAAGATAGTTTCTTTGGCCGGAATTAAATTAGCCGGTAGACTAAAAAATTCATTAGGACGTTCAATTGCTTCAATAGGTGAACCGGCGGTTATTTTTCCTAAAAGAGGAACTTTTACTAATTCTTCATCCTTATCTAAGTATTCATTGTCAACTAATATTTCCATAGCCCGGAATTTATTATTGTCTACTTTTAAATATCCCGCATTAACAAGTTTCTTCACATGAGTGTGAACCGTCGCGGGACTAGAAAGACCTAGGCCTTTACCTATTTCCCTGATTGATGGGGGATAACCATGTTCCGCCGAGAATTTTTTAATAAAGTCTAAAACGTTATTTTGTTTTTCAGTTATTTGTTTTAAATTTTTATCCATAAGATATTACCTCCAATTACATAATATCACAAAAACATATGGTTGTCAAACATTTGTATTTTGAGATTTAAAATTTACTTTACATTTTTTTATTTGATTTTTAAGTAATATTAAAATTTAAGTGTAAATTTGATTTAAAAAGCATTGAGCGAACACATGTATTTGCGATATAATGTTCGTGTAAGGAGTGATTGTTGATGAAAAAAGTTTTAATTAATTATGGAGGAGTTATATTATTATATGCCGTAATATTTTTGGGGATAGTAGCCATTAATACGAGACTTGCTAGTATAAATCATAGTAATAATGAGGGAGTGCTTACAATAACTAAGTAATAATTAATAAATTTTGGAATTTGTGTTATAATAATACTTGAGGTGAGCAAATGGAATATAAAACTTATGAATATCCATCATTTAATATTCACACAGTTAAGACAAATAGATTTAAAACAGTTAATATGGAAATAGTTTTTAGAGATAAAGTTAAAGAAGAAAATTTTTTAGTAAAGACCTTTTTAGCTGATTTAATGACCGATTGTTCGAGTAAATATCAATCAAGAAAAATGGTCGCAAGAAAATTAGAGGAACTTTATCAGGCAAATTTTTATGGAGTTACAAATAAAACTGGTAATTTAATAATGACTTCGTTTGTATTATCTTTTTTAAATCCGAGTTATGTTAATGATGAAAAATATTTGGAGGAAGTAGTTAAATTACCTTTTGAAATGATTATGAATCCTTTTATTGAGGCGCAAGAATTTGATATAAAAAATTTTAATGTAGTTAAGAATAGGTTGCATGATGAAATACTTAGTATCGAAGAAGATATTAATCGGGTGGCATTAAAAAAAGCCTTAAATAATTTAGATAAAGCATCACCAACAAGATTAAGTGTTTTGGGTTCGGTGGAAGAATTAGAAGAAATTACGCCTAAAAAATTAACTGAGGCTTATCAAGAACTTATTAATAATAATTTATGTGATATATTTATTGTAGGTAATATAGATATGGATAAAATGGCTAATTTAGTATTTAAATATTTTAAAAATCCGGTTATTAAAACTAAAGAATATGATATGTATGTCGATAATAAAGTAAAAGGAAAACTTAAAAAAATAAAAGAGAAAAGTAATTTTGTAGAAACTTGTTTAGTTAACGTATATAGTTTAGAAAACTTAAGTGAAAAAGAGAAAACAATTACTTTTAATTTTTATAATTATCTACTTGGGGGTGGAGGACTTAATACCAAGTTATATCAACTTTTAAGAGAAAAAAATGGTTTATGCTATGGCATTAGAAGTATGTATTTAAAGTATGATAATTTGCTTGTTATTGAAACTTCCATAGATAAAAAAGATATTCGCAAGGGACAAAGATTAATTAATCAAGCATTTAGAGAAATGAGAGAAGGAAAATTTAGAGAAGATGAAATAAATAATGCTAAAGAAAGTTTTATTTTTGCGCTTAATTTAGCTTTTGATAGTCCCGCGGGTATTATTAATAATTTAGTTTTTCACGTGTTTTTAGGGTTACCTTTAATAGATGAGAGAATTAAAATGGTTAAAGATATTACGAGAGAAGATATAATGAAGGTTGCGATTAAAATTAAACCGAATATAAATTTTGTTTTAGAGGGGGAATAAAAAGTGGATGTAATTAAACTTAAGGGATTAGATGAAGAAATATATTATACAGTATCTAAAGATGGACTACCTATTTATATATGGAAAAATGATTATGTGAAAAGTTTTTATATTTCCTTAAATGTTAAATATGGGTCAATTCATACTGATTTTCAAGTGGGAAGTAAAAAATATAGAGTACCACAGGGGATAGCCCATTTTATGGAACATATTAAGTTTCATGTGGATAAAGATAAAACTGCGAATGATATATTTGACCCTTTAGGTAGTAGTATTAATGCTTTTACAACTTTTAAATATACTAGTTATACTGTTTATGGAACTAATAAGTTTTTAGATAATTTAAATAATTTGTTAGATTATGTTTTTAATCCTTATTTTACAAAAGATATTATTAAAAATGAAAGAGGTATAATTAGTAGTGAAATTAATATGATGAAGGATCAGCCTTATAATAATCTTTATTTTACTTTTAATAAATGTATATATAAAAATGAAAAGTTTAGAGAATTAATCGCGGGGGAAATAGAAGATATTAAAAAAATAGAACTTAAAGATATAGAACTAATTTATAATACTTTTTATCATCCGAAAAATATGTTTTTAATTATATGTGGGAATGTTAATCCTTATGAAGTAGAAGAAAATGTTAATAAAACATTAGAGAAAAAAGATATAGGGGAGTATGCTAATCCGAAGATTATTAAAGTTAAAGAACCGAAATATGTCTATAAAAGGGAAGAAGTTATAAAGTCTAAAGTAGAAGTTGCGAAAGCCAAAATAGGAATTAAAATACCGATTAAAGAGTTTAAATGTCAGGATAGAGTTAAATTAAATATTCTTTTAAATATTCTTTTGAATAGTAATTTTGGCGATACATCGGATTTAAAAGAAGAGATGCTTAAAAATGGATTAATTACTTATTTGGATGAAAATAGAATAGTAGGAGAAGATTATGTTATAATTGATATTACTATCGAGAGTAAATATATTGATGAAGCGATAAAAAGAGTTGAAGAAAAATTGGCAAATTTAGAGATAGATGAAGATGATTTTAAAAGAAAGATTAATTCAGCGATTGCAACTTTAGTTATGAATTATGAAGATAGTGAAACAGTTAATAATATTTTACAAAATTATTTAATTAATTATGGGGAAATAAAAGAAGATTTAAAAAATATTTATGAAAGTCTTACCATGGATGAGATAGTAGAGGTAATAAATAGTATAGATACAAAAGAGATGAGTGTTGTTAAAATGATTAAAGAATAAACTTAGAATTTATTCTTTTTTAGCTTAAGACATAAAAAAAAGACTTTTTTGGAAGTGTAGGCCTTTAAAGGTTTTTCTTTGTTATAAGTCTTTTTTGGATTAACGATTATAGAATTCAACAATAAGTGATTCATTAATTTCGGCATTAAGTTCGCTTCTTTCAGGTAATCTTACATATGTTCCTGACATTTTGTTTTTGTCAAAAGTAACATAAGCGGGAATACTTGTTCGAGATTCTAAAGCGGCTTTAATTGCCGGATGGTCTAATGATGTTTCTTTAACAGCGATAACGTCTCCAGGTTTACAAGAGTAAGATGGAATATTTACTTTAACGCCATTAACAGTAATATGACCATGATTAACTACTTGTCTTGCACCACGTCTAGTATTAGCGAGTCCCATACGGAATACTAAATTATCTAGACGAGATTCAAGTAGGCGAAGTAAATTTTCACCAGTTACACCTTTAGTTTTAGAAGCACGTTCAAATAATCTTCTAAATTGTTTTTCGTTTAAGCCATATAGAGTTCTTACTTTTTGTTTTTCTTGTAATTGAACACCATATTCACTTAATTTTTTACGACGGTCATTACCATGTTGACCAGGGGCATATGGACGACGAGCTAAATCTTTACCATTTTCTAAAGTAGAAAAGTTAAGTCTTCTTGATTTACGATAAGCAGGTCCAGTATATCTTGCCATAATATATCTCCTTTCTATAAATTAAATACAAAGGAATTGTTACTTTTACTTAATAGGGAGTTTATTTTAGTAATTTTCTTTGGGCAGTCCAAAGTACTTTTAGACTTTTATTCGTAATAAACACATTATAAGTAGAAAGTAACACTGCCATGTACTTGCATTAATAATTATACTCAAAAAATTAAATATGTCAAATAAATTATATGTTTTAGAGGGGGATTTAAGATATTTTTTTAGTTAATTTGGTAATTAAAAGATAATTATTATACATTTGTTCGGATATTGCTTGACAAATAGTTTTTTTTATGGTAAATTGAAAGTGCACTAGTAGAAAGGACAAATTATGAAACAAGTCAAAGATGAAAAGAATAAAGATAAAGCTTTAGAACAGGTTTTGGCAGATATAGAAAAACAGTTTGGAGCAGGGGCAATAATGCGATTAGGAAGTGATGAACATACCAAGATAGATGTAACATCAAGTGGGTCTTTAGCACTCGATATCGCTTTGGGAGTTGGAGGATTTCCAAAGGGAAGAATAATTGAGATATATGGGCCAGAATCAAGTGGGAAAACAACCATAGCTCTTCAAGCAATCGCGGAAGTTCAAAAAAAAGGCGGAAGAGCAGCGTTTATTGATGCCGAACACGCATTAGACCCAGTTTATGCGAAAGCTTTAGGGGTTGATATTAATGAACTTTTATTATCTCAACCAGATACTGGCGAGCAAGCATTAGAAATATGTGAGGCTTTAGTTAGAAGTGAAGCTGTTAATATTGTGGTAATTGATTCAGTGGCCGCGTTAGTTCCACAGGCTGAAATTGATGGTGAGATGGGAGATTCTCATGTGGGACTTCAAGCAAGATTAATGAGTCAAGCATTAAGAAAACTTTCAGGAACAATTAATAAAACGAAAACTACCGCGATATTTATTAATCAGTTAAGAGAAAAAGTCGGAGTGATGTTTGGTAATCCCGAGACGACACCAGGAGGAAGAGCTTTAAAGTTTTATGCGACAATTAGACTTGATATAAGAAGGTCTGAACAAATTAAAATGGGCGACCAAATAATTGGAAATAAAACAAATATTAAAGTAGTTAAAAATAAAGTGGCACCACCTTTTAAATCCGCGACTGTTGATATTATGTATGGTGAAGGAATATCAAGAGAAGGAGAGCTTATCGATATTGCCGCGAGTTTAGATATTTTAGATAAAAGTGGAGCTTGGTATGCCTATAATGGTGAAAAAATTGGTCAAGGAAAAGAAAATGTTAAAATTTATTTAAAAGAAAATCCTGATTTAAGAGATGAAATAGAAGAAAAAGTACGGGCACATTATGGCTTTTTAGACGAGAAAAAAGAAAAAAAGGAAGAAAAGAAAGAAAGTTAAGTCAAGAAAAAAAGATGAAGTTTTTAAAAAATTTCATTTTTTTCTTGCGTATTTAGGTTTTAACCTTTATAATTAGATTATGGATAGTTATATCTATAGTTAGGAGATTTAAAAATGGATTTTAATTCAATGTCCATTTTAACTCTTGTAATTGGATTTTTTGTTGGGTTTGGGATTGTAATAATCTTTAATGTGATTAAAAGCAATCAAAATGAAAATAAAGCTAATAAATTATTAGAAGATGCTAAGAAAGAAGCAGATAAACATAAAAGAGATACTCTTATGGAACTTAAAGAGGAATCTTACAGATTAAAACAAGAAACAGATAAGGAAATAAAAGAGAAAAAAGCTGAAATTAAAGAAAATGAAACAAGATTAATGCAAAGAGAGGCCTCTTTAGATAAAAGAGAGGAAATGTTACAAAAAAGAGATACAATTACACAAGATAAAGAGAATGATTTATTAGCAAAACAAAAAGAAATACAAGAAAAAGAGCTTAAAATGGAAGAACTTTTGAGACAAGAGTTAGAAGAGTTGGAAAAAATAGCCAAGTTTTCGAAAGAAAAAGCTCATGATTTAATTATGAAGCGTGTAGAAGAAGATATGTCAAAAGAAATTGTTGACTATATCAAAGAACAAGAAAGAGTAGCGAAGTTAGAAGCACATGAGAAAGCAAAACAGATAATTGTTTCTAGTATGGAAAGATATGCTGAAGATGTAGCAAATGAACAAACTGTAAGTACAATTGATTTACCTAATGATGAAATGAAAGGAAGATTAATTGGTCGAGAGGGAAGAAATATTAGAACAATTGAGTCCGTTACAGGTGTAGATTTAATTATTGATGATACACCGGAAGCAATAGTTATTTCTTCATTTGACCCACTTCGAAGAGAAATAGCTAAAGTGACAATTGAAACTTTAATTAGAGATGGAAGAATACATCCGGCGAGAATAGAAGAGGTTTATGACAAAGTTTCTAAAGATATTAACACGAAGATTATGGAAATAGGTAATCAAACGGTTTATGATTTAGGATTAGGGAAAATGGACCCGGAATTAATAAATTTAGTGGGTAAACTTAAGTATCGTTCTAGTTATGGCCAAAATGCTTTACAACATTCAGTTGAAGTGGCTAATTTAACAGGATTAATGGCGCAAGAATTAGGAGAGAACGTTGCCCTTGCGAAAAGAGCAGGATTATTACATGATATAGGAAAAGCTATTGATTTTGAAATAGAAGGTTCTCATGTAGAGATTGGGGCGGAAATAGCCAGAAAATATCATGAAGATGAAGTAGTTATTAATGCGATAGAATCTCATCATGGCGATAAAGAAGCAAATTTTGTTATTTCGGTTTTAGTAGAGATTGCTGATACTTTATCAGCCGCGAGACCGGGAGCAAGAAATGATACTATGGATAATTACATGAAACGTTTAAGTCAACTTGAAGAGATTGGTAATTCTTTTGAAGGTGTAGAAAAGACTTTCGCAGTTCAAGCCGGGAGAGAAATTAGAGTTATTGTTAAACCTGATGAGGTAGATGATGCCAAGAGCTTTAAGATGGCACGAGATATTAAAGATCGAATTGAAGCCGAAATGCAATATCCAGGAACAATTAAAATTAATGTTATTAGAGAAACAAGAGCTATTGAAGAGGCGAGATAAGCCTCTTTTGTTTTGATAAATTTTGCTTTTTTTGTAAAGTAAAATTAGCTCAAAATGTAAAATGAAATTTGCTTTTTTTGTAAAATGATGGTATAATTAAAATAACAAAAGGAGGGGTAATATGAAATATTTACCAAGAATTGTAGATAAAGAAATTGATGATATTATGGAAATTATGGGAGCTGTATTAATTGAGGGTTGTAAATGGTGTGGAAAATCAACAACAGGGGCACATCATGCCAAAAGTATTATTGAATTTCAAAATCCGGATAAAAAACAAGAATATGATGAAATAAAAAATACGAAGCCATCTTTGTTTTTAGAGGGAGAAAAGCCAAGAATGTTTGATGAATGGCAAATGTATCCGGTTGTTTGGGATTCGATTAGAACGGAAGTAGACCATACAGGACTTAAAGGACAATTTATACTTACGGGTTCCGCGAAGCCAAGTGAAGGAAAAACAATGCATACAGGAACAGGGAGAATATCAAGAGTATTAATGCGACCAATGAGTTTATATGAATATGGTGAATCCACTGGAGAGGTTTCATTTAAAGATATTGTAGAGGGAAAAGATATTGCAGGTGTTTCTAAATTAACACTCGAAGATATTGCTAGCATTATTGTTAGAGGTGGCTGGCCGGCATCTATTGGGGTTAAAGGTGATATTAAATATAAATTTGCTAAAGAATATGTTAAATCTTTAGTTTATGAAGAAGTTAAAAATGTGGATGGAGTAAAAAGAAATCCGGAAAAAATGTTAAATGTTTTAAGAAGTTTAGCTAGAAATATTTCGACGCAAGTTTCTAATTCTACTTTGGAAGGGGATGTTAAAAATAGCTTTCTTGATGAAATATCCCGACCAACATTAAATGATTATTTAAATACTTTAGAAAAATTATTTGTTATTGAAGATGTAAAAGCGACTAATTTAAATTTTAGAAGTAAGTATTCACTAAGAACAAAACCAAAAAAATATTTTGTTGACCCATCTATTGCAACAGCAATTTTAGAAATAACCCCGAATGATTTAATTAAAGATTTAAATACTTTTGGATTTATGTTTGAGTCTTTATGTATGAGAGATTTAAAGATATATACAGAAAGTTTTGGAGGAGATATTACATTTTACCGCGACGAAAAGAATTTTGAAGTTGATGCTATACTTAGAACTAGCAGTGGAAAATGGGGCGCTATAGAAATAAAACTGGGAGCGGGTTATATAGATGAGGCCGCGAAAAATCTTTTAGAATTTAAGGAAAAAGTTGATACTGAAAAATGTGGAGAACCATCATTTTTGGTAGTATTAACTGGAGCACAATATTCTTATAAACGTGATGATGGAGTTTATGTCGTTTCGATTGGAACTTTAAAAGATTAAAAAAGCTCTTAATTAAAAGGGCTTTTTGTCTATTTTACCAAGTAGGTAATCAGCAGAAATATTGTAAGTTTTGCATATATAATAAAGATATGGAGTAGAAACTAAGTTTGTACCACGTTCATATTCAGTAATAGTTGTACGAGATATATTTAATTTATTAGCTATATATTTTTGGGTTAGTTTTTTTTCTTTTCTAAATTCTTTTAATCTAGTTTTAATTAATTCTAAATCTATTTCTTTTTTACTGGGATAATATTTTTTGCTTTCATTTAACCCAAAAATATAATCAATGGAAACATCATAAAAATTGCAAATAGAATTTAAATGTCTTAAGGGTATGTTATTATAATCATTTTCATATTGATTATATTGAACACGATTTATTTCTAATTCTTTTGCTACGTAAGTTTGAGTTAATTCTCTTTCTTCTCTTAAGTAAATTATTTTTTCTCCAAAATTCATTTATAACACCATTTTTATTTTCTCATTTTTTTATTTAAAATAGGGTATTTGTAACAATATATGACTTTTTTCTTGACTTTTGACATTTACTAGACTATAATTTATTTATAAGTTAGAAAAAACTAATATATTTGATAAAATAGAAAGGAAGATAAACTTGAAGTTTGAGAAATTGAATTATAGTAGTGGAAATGTAAAGAAGGCATTTATAATTGGTTTTATAATATGTGCTTTAATATTTATTATAATTAATTTATTTTTTACAAGAGCAAAGTATAAGTTAGTTGAAAGTAGAAAACTAGCTAGTGGAACGATTAATTATACGTTAGTGGATTTTGAGTTAGCTGAAATAAAGTTCAAAGCAAGCGGTAATGAAAATTATACAGATGTAGATACCATAGATGATAATTATGTACTTAATCAAGGTATGAGTTATTGTACAGAAAAATATAGTGATGATAGTGATAATTTTAAAGATGTAAGAAATAATAATTTAACAATAAATTTTGATAATAAAAATAAAACAATAAGTGTCAAACCATATAGTAAAAAAGGAACAAAATGTTATTTATTTTTTGATGAAAAAGAAATAATTAGCGAAGATGTACTTAATGATTTAGGTTTAACTTCAAAAGGAAGTGCGACATTTACAGGTACATCATGTGATAGTGGATGTGATTTAAAACAAAATGGGATATATGAGGCTGAAGATGATTATGGAACAAGTTATTATTATCGAGGAACAGTAGATAACAACTGGGTAGTATTTGGAAAAGATACTTCAGATGGTGATAAATATATATGGTGGCGAATAATAAGAATCAATGGCAATGGAACGATAAGATTGATGTATGCTGGAACAAGTAACAGTAAGACATCTGCTCCATCAACAACAGGTGATGAAACAATGATAAAACCAAAAACAAGTACAAATAACAATTCATATCCTAGAGCGGTATATTTTAATCAAACATATAATGATAATAAATATGTAGGATATATGTATCCAGGTCAAAAAGGAACAGCAAGTTCAAATTTTGATGGAGCACATAAAGTAGATAAAACTAGTACCAAGAGTGATGCATTAACTCAAATAGAGTCATGGTATAACCAAGATACAAACTTAGGAACATTAGCAGCTCAATATATAGATGTAGACACAGGATTCTGTAGTGATAGTACAGCATCCACAATTAATCATGGAGATAGCTACCCAGGAACAGGAAGTTTAGGATTCGGTTCTAACAAAACCACATATGCTGGAACAGATAGAGTATGGCAGAGCGGAAGTACAAGTGCTTCAAATCCACAAACTCCAACATTAAAATGTGGATATACCGTATCAACACAAAAAACAGATGAAAATGCAAGAAAAAGAGATTTGTATACCGGTCCGGGTGCAACAAGCGGAGGAACGAAAGGACTAAGCGGAAATGTTGAAGGAAATAATGCACTTCCTGTACCAGTTGGTTTAATTACAATGGATGAAGTAATCTATGCTGGAGGTTTTTTTGGAAAAACCAATGCAAACTATTGGTTAAAAACCGGTAAATATTATTGGGCAATGTCTCCGTTTTACTATTATTATAATAGTTCGTCGTTCCAGAATGCTGTCGTGTTCGTTGTGGATGATATTGGCAGACTCAACGGCAGCAACGGCGTAAACAACACTAACACTGGTGTGCGCCCAGTAATAAATCTGAAAGCTGATACAAAGTTTGATTTCAATGATAATGGAACAGAAGGTTCATCTGGAAATCCATACGTAGTCCAAACATCTTAACTAAAAATAAAGTATCGCTTGCTCATATTGCTTTCGAATTTATATATGAGCAGGAAGAAACTCCATGATAGAGAAAAAGCTCTCTATCTTTTTTGATGTTTGATATTGAATAATAAAGAAAATAATTTTATACTTGTTATAGAGGTGTTTATGGAAAAAGGAATAGAATTAGAAAAGAAGTATTTATTTAAAGAAGGAGTAAGGATAGATAATCTTATAAATATATTGGGTTTAGATATTAAAGATATGGTTAGAGATATAAATATTGATACTTACTATGATTTAAATAATATTTTAGAAGAATATCAAATAAATGTTAGAAAAAGAGAATTAAATAATACTACCGTTTATACAGTTAAAAGAAAAATAGATAATAATATAACTAAAAGATATGAAATTAATTTTGATAGTTTAGAGGAAGTAATAAACTTTTTGAGGGGTGAATGGCAAATAACTATAAAGACGTTTGAAGAAAAATTAGTTTTAAAAACAGAGAGGAAAAGGTTTAATTATAGATTTTTAAATTCTTTAATGGAAATTGGAATAGATAGAGTAAGACCAGTGATAGAAAAAGAGGAAGATGAAGAATTTTTGATGGTTGAGTGTGAACTAAAAGAAGGAAGAGAAGAGGAGTTATATCTTTTTCATGATTATTTAGAGAAATTTAATATTTTAGAGGAATGTAACTTATCTAAAAAAGAGATGGCCTTAAAAAATAGAAGAGGGAGAATATTAAAGAAATAGTATAAAAAAAGTATTTTATCTAACACTATAAATGGTGATGATAAAAATGAAGAAAATGACTATTTCTTTTGGATTAGTAAATATTCCAGTTAGTATTAATCCAATTATTCATAATAATGATATTTCTTTTAATCAGTTACATAAAAAGTGTCTATCAAGAATTAAATATGTGAAGTATTGTCCGCATTGTAAAAAAGAAGTAAAACAAGCAGATATTATAAGAGGATATCAATATGAGAAAGATGATTATGTGACTATAAGTGATGAAGAATTTAAAAACTTAAAGAGTATTGATGAAAAAACAATTGAAATAGTGGGTTTTATTGATTTAAAAGAAGTTGACCCCATATTTATGGAGAAAAGTTATATAGTTAGTACCGATAATAAAAGTAAAGCTTTTAGTTTATTTAAAGCCGCTTTAGATAGTACCAAAAAAGTGGCTTTAGCAAAAACTGTAATAGGCACAAAGTTTTATTATGTTATCTTAAGACTTACAAGAGATGGACTTATTATGAATACCTTATATTTTGTAGAAGAAGTAGTGATACCGGAAGAAGTTAGAGAGGCTAAATTTACGAAAAAAGAGCTCGCTTTAGCTGTTTCTTTAATAAATTCGCTTAAAATGAAATTTAAACCAGAAGAATTAGAAGATGAATATCAATTAAAAATAAAGAATGCTATAGATGATAAGTTAGATGGGAAGAAAATTAAAAAGCCAAAAGTACGGAGGGAATCTAGTATTAAAGATTTAATGACGGCCTTAGAGTTAAGTTTAAAAAATGTTTAATGAAGATATAAGACCAATGCTTTTAAAAGAAATAGATAAACCATTTCTAGATAAAAATTATTTTTATGAATTAAAGTTTGATGGGATAAGAGCCATAATTTATGCTGGTAAAAATAGTTTTAAAATTAAAAGTCGGAATGGTAAAGATATAACTTATTTGTTTCCTGAATTAAAGGAAATACAGAATTTAGTTTTTAATAATAAAGTGATATTTGATGGAGAGATTGTCGCTTTTAAAGAGGGAAGACCTAGTTTTTCTTTATTACAAAAAAGAATGCATTTAAAAAATAAAGAAGAAATATCAAGAGGAGAAGAAGAGATAAAGGTTGTGTTTGTTGTTTTTGATATATTATATCAAAATAAAAGTTTAATAGAGGAAGTTTTAATAAAAAGAAGGAAGATATTAGATAAGTATCCGGATACGGATTATTTTATTAAAACTAAAATATATGATGAGGGGATAAAATTATTTAAAGCTGTAAAAAAATTAGGTTTAGAAGGAATTGTTGCCAAAGAAAAACTGAGTAAGTATTATCCTAATAAAAGAGTAGATGGTTGGCTTAAAATAAAGAATATTAAAGATGATATGTTTTATGTTTTGGGTTATACTTTTAATAAAGAAAAATATAGTTTATATTTAGGAGAACTTAAAAATGATAGTTATTATTATGTGGGAAAAGTAAGTGCTAGTAAAAGTAATAAAATAACACAAGATATAAAAAAGCTTAAAACAAATAAATATAAAATTAGAAATTTAGATGATGCTAAAATAACTTATGTTAAGCCAATAAAAAAAGTATTAGTTAAATATTTAGAGAAAACAAAAGAAGGAAAGCTTAGACACGCTTCCTTAAAATAAAAAGGTATACTTTAAAATAAAAAGAAGATATACCTTTTTTTAGGCATATCTTAACTAGCTTTATTTACTTCCATAATTACGGGTAATATTATAGGACGTCTTCCGGTTAGTTCATTAATATAAGGATAGAGTTCTAATATTATTTGATTTTTTAAATCAGTGTAATTATAAGGAGAAGTATTAAAATATTTAGTAACAATATCAGTAATTTTATGTTCAATTTTACTTATTAATTCAGGATTTTCATTAACCATGATAAAGCCTCTGGTAGTTACATTGGGTTTAATTAATAATTCTCTAGTTAAAGTATTGATATTTAATATAGTTACTAAGATACCATCACTAGACATTAATTTACGGTCTTTGATAACTTGAGAGCCGATATCACCAATACGAGAACCATCAACATAAACATCGCCATTTTTAACGGTTTCACCACGAGAGGCAACACCATTATTTAAGTTGATGACATCACCATTTTTACAAATAAATATGTTTTCTTTAGGGATACCACAAGAACTAGCAATGTCCGCGTGGGCTTTAAGCATCCGATATTCGCCATGCATTGGCATAAAATATTTAGGGTTAATGATTCTTAACATCCACTTTAATTCTTCCATTTTGGCATGACCAGACGTGTGAACATCATTGAAGGTTTTATTGGTGTAAACTTTGACACCTTTTAAATATAATTTGTTGATAACACGATTGATTGAGGCCGCATTACCAGGAATAGGAGATGAAGAGAAGACAACTAAATCATCAGGCATAAGCGTTATTTGTTTATGAATACCGTTTGCAATACGTGATAGGGCCGCGAGAGGTTCTCCTTGGGTTCCGGTACATAAAATACAGATTTCTTTTTTCTTTAAGCTTTTTGCTTGATTATTATCGATAAATATCGATTTATCTTGAATTAAGCCATTATTTATCGCTAGTTCAATACTTGTTTCCATAGAACGACCGAAGATAATTATTTTCCGATTGTTCTTGCGGCAAGTCTCAACGATATGTTTGATACGATAAATATTAGATGCAAAGGTGGCAATAATAACTCTTCCATAATGACGAGATACAATGTCGTTTAAGGCTTCATCAACACTTGATTCACTTTTTGAAAAACCTTCTGATAAGGCATTCGTGGAATCACTTAATAAAAGGGTAACACCAATTTTACCAAGTTCCGCCATTTTATGAATATTGGCCATTGGACCAATAGGAGTTAAGTCAAACTTAAAGTCACCAGTTTCAAAAATGATACCATTAGGGGTATGGATAGCAACCGCGAAAGAACCAGGTATAGAGTGGGTAGTACCAATAAATTCAATCGTAAAATATTTAGTTTTAATAAGAGATTTTTCCGTGACTATTTCAATATTGTCATAGTTAATATTTCTATCGATAAGTTTTTTAACTATTAAGTCCGCGGCAATTTTTGAAGCATAAATTTTGGGTATATGGACGGAATTTAGAAGAAAAGAAATACCTCCAATATGGTCTTCATGACCATGAGTTATGACTAATCCTTTAATTTTATCTTCATTTTGTTTTAAGTAAGTGACATCTTGAATAACATAGTCAATACCTAATAAGTCATCTTCAGGAAACATAACACCAGCATCAATAATAATTATTTCATTATTGTGGGTTACAACATACATATTTTTACCGACTTCGCCTAAACCACCTAAAGCAACAATAGACGTAGTCATATTATCTTTATTCATTAAAATCTTTCCTTTCAAGTAAAAATAAAAGTTATAAACTAAATAAGATTATACTATTTTTTGTGGGGTTTGTCTACTATAAGTTTGAAAATTGTTCTGTGATTGCTTAATTTAAGGAGTTTTAGATGGTAAATTTAAGTTATTTTAGGGATTAGAGAGATATTTTGAATAAAAGTTTACAGTATATTTACAATTTGTAGTAATTATTTTTACATGAATAAGCCATTATCATTTATAATAATAATAGAGGTGTTATGATTATGAAGACAGAAGATAATAAAGTGATGAATGAAGCCGAAGTTAATTCGGAGTTAATTAGATATAAGAAAATTAATAACCGGAATAGTGCAATGATTATTGTTCTTTTAGCAATTTTATTATTTGTGTGTGTTGTAATGCTTTATGTAAGATTTTTAGGTTGATAATTATTTAAATTTAAGTTACAATACTTTTAGGTGGTTTTTTATGGATAAAAAAAGAATTTTAGAAGTTATACTAGGAGTTTTATTAGTCATGGTGGTGGGATTTAAGTTTTTAAATGTTTATCAAGATAGAAAAGATAATGAAAAACCAAATGATAGTGATGCTAGTGTAAGTGAAGTTAAATTTAAAGAAGAATACGAAAGTAAAAATGATAGTAATATAAGGGTTAGTATTCCAACTTATAATGGAGTTCAATATAAAAGTGATGAAGAATTATTAGAGATATTAGATAAGGGAACAGGAGTAATATTTTTAGGTTCAAGTGATGATACCTCTTCTAGAAATATCGTAGAAAGTCTTATTGAAGTTGTGAATAGTAATAGTGTTAGTAACTTTTATTATACTGATATAAAGAATATTAAAACTGAATATAAAGTAGAAAATGATAAGTTAGTAGTAAATGTTGAGGGAACTGATAATTATAAAAAGTTAATTGATATTTTAAAAGATTATTTACAGATAGATACTTTAAATATTGATAATAAAGATTATAAATTAGAAGATAAATATTTAGATATACCAACTGTGATTGTTGTAAAAAATGGCGATATTGTGGGAGTATATGAGGGGGATGTAGTTTTAAAAAAGAGTGATGTAACAAGTGAAGAAAAAGAAGAACTTAAAAAAACTTTAGCTGAGATAATTGCTAAAATTTCGGATAAATCTTGTGAAGAAGAAAAGGCTGGTTGTTAGTCTTTTTTTTGATAATCTTCAATAAAGGTTTTGCTTTTATGGGGTTCGTCAAACAAAAGATTTTCGTAATTTCTTTGGCGTAATACTTCATAAAGACAGATGGCAACAGAATTAGAAAGATTAAGAGCCCGGACATTTGCGGTCATAGGAATCCGGTAGCATCTATCAAGATGAGGTTTTAAAATGTCCCGTGGAATACCAGTTGATTCTTTACCAAATATTAGATAAATATTATCTTTTATAATACTGTAATCGGGAGTGGAATGCGGTTTGTGGCCATATCTTGTGAAGAAAAAGTATTCACCTTTATTTTGTTTAAAAAATTCTTCGATGTTTTCATATACTGTATAAACACATTTATCTATATAATTAACTCCACTTCGTTTAATATATTTTTCTTCTAAACTAAAACCTAAGGGTTTAATTAGATGAAGATGAGTATTCGTAGCAACACAGGTACGCATAATATTACCAGTATTACCAGGGATTTCAGGTTCAAATAATACGACATTTAACATATAATCACGTCTTTCTAATATTGCATTATAAAGCATTCTTTAAAAGATGTAAATATAGGTTTAAGTTATTTTCGAAAATAAAAGATAGTTAAAGATTTATTAAATAAGAAAATGTTATAATAGACTTGTAGGATATTCTTTTTTTCGTTATAATAAGATTTATGTTTAGAAAGATGGTAGAAGTATGGAAATAAGTTTTGATAATTTATTAATGGGAGCATTATTAGAGTTTGGAGGGGTAGTAGATAGTTTAGATATGATGCTTTTAGTAGCTAATGTAATGAATTTTTCAAATTTTAAAGTTAATAATAGGGGAATAAGTAAAGTTTTAAAATATATTGATTATCAAGATGGGGTATATAGATTAAAAAAAGAGTTAGATACAGAAATAATTAAAGGTAAGGGAATAACTTATAAAGATTATTTAAAGTTTTATTTGGGAAATACTAGTTTTTGGAATAATTTTTCTAAAGAAGAGTTTGTTTTAAAGAAAATAAAATTTTTAAAAGAAATTAATAAAGAGAAGATGGAACTTGTTTTTAGAGATAAACAAAGAGAAATACTTGCTTTATTAGAAGCTCAGGGATATGTAGCATTTAATTGGTATTATGATGAAGATGCTTTTAAAAATTGCGAAAAATTAGTGGTAACTAAAGCAGGTGAAGTTTATATATTTATAAGTGAAAATAAAAAATTAATTGAAAATTTTAAAGAACAATTAATAGAGGTTGGATTATCTAAAGATTATATATTAGAATATTTAGAAATTAGTGATTTAACAAGACCTAAAGATGTTATTTTAAATGTTGCTAATTATCAAAATGCTTTAAATTTAAAGGGTATAGATGTAAGAATAAAGTTAAAGAAACGAGTTTAAAATATTGCGATTATTAACTATTTAAGTTATAATTATTGTGAGGTAATAAAAATGGCAGAGAAATTAGCAAAAACAGTGGTAGGAATATTTGGAGGTATTACTAGTTTATGGTATGGGAAATATTTAGTTATGTTTATTATTTCTTTAATGCCCATATTAGAACTTAGAGGAGGACTTATTGCCGCGGCTTTAATGGATGCTCCGATGGTACCAAGTTTTTTAGTGTGTTTTTTAGGAAATATCATTCCTATTCCTTTTATTTTATGGTTTATAACAAAGATATTTGATTTTTTGAAAAAAAGAGGTAAAACGTTAGGTAAAATAGTATTAAAAATCGAAAAAAAGGCTGATAGTAAAAAAGAACAAATTGAAAGACTTAAATATTTAGGTTTAGTTTTATTTGTGGGGATTCCACTTCCCGGGACAGGTGCATGGACAGGATGTTTAATTGCCGCACTACTCGGAATGGATAAGAAAAAATCATGTCTTGCCGCGATACTTGGAGTTGTGATGGCTGGAGTGATAATGTTAGTGTTTAGTTATGGAATTTTAGGAGGGATACTTAAATGACAACTATTTATTTAATTAATAATGGACTTACGATGAATAATTTAGTATTTCCAGAAACAGAATCTTTGGAACGCAAGAGAGAGAAAAGATTACTTAGTATTGAAGGAGAAGAAGAAAGTAAAAATTTAGTAAAACTTAAATATTTACAAAAGGTAAATGCAATATATACTTCTAATTATGTAATGAGTATTGGTTCTAGTAAGTATCTGGCATCTTCTCTCGGATTAGATATAAATATTCGCTCTCTTTTAGGAGAAAGAGTTTTAGGATATTTAGGGGATAAAAAAATTAGAATGGTAAATGAAATGCAAGAAAATGATTTTGATTATAAACTTAATGGGGGAGAATCTTTAAATGATGTTAAGAAAAGAATGACTAAAGTTATTAATAATATTTTAGAAACTGAAGAAGATAAGAATATAGCAATTTTTACTCATAATGTAGCTATTACAAGTTTTCTTAGTGAGTATTGTGAAAAAGGTTTTAATTTAGATAATCGGTTAATTTTAAATTATGAAGATGAAGCAATTGTGGATGGTGCTTGGGATGGAATTAGAATAATTGAAATGGTGTTTCAAAAGAAAGAACTGGAAAGTATTTCAAGAAAGAAGTAAGTTTTGATTAAATTAAAATGAAAGTTCTCGAATTAGATTAAATAAAAGATTTAGAGAATAAATTCCCATAAAATAAGTACT
>CANQHE010000007.1 GCA_947623735.1 uncultured Bacilli bacterium | reverse complement strand
AACCTACCTTTTTATGATAATATTATATCAAATTTTCTTTGCGAAGAAATTTTTTTCAAATTTACTCTTTTTGGCTGTCAGATTTTTATAAATTTTACTTTTTTTCTTTTTAATGATAAAATATTAATTAGGATGGGATGATAGAATGAATGTAGTTGGAGAAAATTTAAAAAGGATTAGACTATTAAAAAGTTTATCATTAAAAAAAGCGGGTTTTTTATTAAATATGTCTGCCTCAATGATATCAAAATATGAAAAAGGGGAAATAATGCCTGATTCGCAAAAATTAATAGAATTTGCTGATGCCTATAATGTTAAAGTTCTTGATTTATTAAGATATCATAATAAAGTAGAAATGAAGTTTGATCATTTAAGATTTAGATAGTATTAAATGTGATTAAATGAAGTTTAAAGACATTATTATATGATAATATTAAGTATTTTGTGGATTTGATTTTATTATAGGCAAGCGCCATCTTTTTAAGTAGGCAACTTGACATTATTGTTAGATTGTGTTATATTGTTACCAACTTGAGGGAATTGAGATGACCTTCCTTTATTGGAAGTCGAACTCATACCCTCTTGTTTTATTTTGGGCAAAAGTTCACATAACTTTAAAAAACCAACAGTATAAGCATTATTTAAATAGAAATAAATATCTGCACTATTAATTAAATTATTAATTTTATTATCCATAACCCCACCTCTAGTCTAACTAAACTATATCATACATATGTTTATATGTCAAATAAAATTTAATAAAGATAATTGGGTAGTGTTTCATATAAAAAAGATGATGCTTAATTTGTAAGCTATCACCTTTAATGTTTAAAAAATATTGCTCTTTTTTTTAAGATTTGCTTTTGTTTTAATTAACGATTAGTTCGAAAACGATCTTTAGGATCTAATATTTTTTTTCTTAAACGAATATCAGTTGGAGTAACTTCAACGTATTCATCATCTTCAATAAACTCTAAGGCTTCTTCTAAAGTAAAAGTTTTAGGTTTATTTAAGTTTATAGCTTCATCACTACCACTAGCTCTAGTGTTAGTTAAGTTTTTATTTTTACAAGGATTAACGTCTAAATCATTATCACGATTATGAATACCTATAATCATACCAACATAAACATCCGTTGCGGGTTCAATAATTAAAGTGCCTCTTTCTTGTAAGTTCCAAAGAGAATAACCTAAGGCTTTACCATTTTCCATTGATACTAAAACACCATTTTTACGACGCGCGATAGGGCCAACATAAGGCTTATAAGCATCAAAAGAACGAACCATGATACCTTCACCCTTAGTGTTAGTAATAAAGTTGCTACGATAGCCAATTAAACCTCTAGTTGGGGCACTAAATTCAAGATGAACATAATTATCATCAGTATTATTAATAACTAAAAGAGTTCCTTTTCTTTCTTGTAAATCATTAATAACGGTACCAGAATAATCACTGGGAACATTAATAATAACTTTTTCAAAAGGTTCACATTTAACACCATCTATTTCTTCAAATAAAACAACGGGTTTAGATACGGATAATTCATAGCCTTCACGACGCATGTTTTCAAGTAAAATAGATAAGTGTAATTCCCCACGACCAGATACTTTATAACCATCGGTTCCTTCAAGTTCTTCAACCATTAAACCAACATTAGTTTCTAATTCTTTTTCTAAACGTTCTTTAATATGTCTCGTAGTTAAGAATTTACCACTTCTTCCAGCGAAGGGAGAAGAGTTTACTAAAAAGTTCATGGATAGAGTAGGTCTTTCAATCGTTATTGGAGGAAGAGGGTCAATAATACCTTTTTCACAGATAGTATCACCAATAGATATATCTGATGCTCCCGCGATAGTTACAATATCCCCAAAATAAGCGATATCTTTTTCAACTTTATTAATACCTTCATTAACAAATAATTTAGTTATTTTAAATGATTCGATTTTACCATCATTTTTAACTAAAGTTACAGTTTCACCATTTTTAATTTTACCTTTAGTAATACGACCAATTCCTAAACGACCAATATATTCATCATAAGCAAGATTAGATATTTGAAGTTGTAAAGAATCAAATTCATTACCTTTAAAAGGTTCAACATGATTAATAATCGTTTCTAGTAGGGGAGCAATATCCTTTCCTTCTTCGGTTAGAGATGTACTACAAGTACCATTTTTAGCTACACCATAAATGATTGGGAAATCAAGTTGTTCATCAGTGGCATTTAATTCCATAAATAAATTAAAAGTCATATCAACAACGGCTTCCGGACGTGCATCTTTCTTATCTATTTTATTAATAAATAAAATTGGTTTTAAGTTTTGTTCTAAAGCTTTATTTAAAACAAAACGAGTTTGAGGCATAGGTCCTTCAGCCGAATCAACAAGTAATATTACTGTATCAACAGTTTTAATTACTCTTTCTACTTCACTAGAAAAGTCAGCATGACCAGGGGTATCAACAATATTTATTTTATAATCTTTGTATCTAATAGAACAATTCTTGGAATAAATAGTAATGCCTCTTTCTTTTTCTAAGTCATTTGAGTCCATTACTCTTTCAGTTATTTCTTCATGGTTTTTTAAGCCATAATTTTTTAATAAAGCATCAACTAGAGTACTTTTACCAGCATCTACATGGGCAACCACGGCGATATTGATAATTTTTTCCATATAAACTCCTTCTTTCTTTTACAAGCAAGCATTAGTGTACCACAAAAAGGGAATTTTAACAAGTAAAAGTTATGTTATTTAGATTTTTTAGGGGTTTCATTAGGAAATATAATATTATTTATTAAATTAATAGTTATACTATAATATTCTGGTAAATTATAATATCTAGTATTAGTAATATTATTTAAGATATTTTTCTTTTCATTTTCATTAATAGATAAATCTAAAAAACATTTAATAAATAAAGCATTTAAGATTATTTCATGATATAAATGAGGTTTCTTATGGATTTCTTCATTAGAATAATCTAACTCTAAACTACATTCCATTACTTTATTTATTAAAACATCAAAAGTATTGGGGGTAATATCATTTATTTGGGGAAGAGGGATATTTTCAATAGTTTGGGTTTTTAAAAATATTTTTTCAATGTGTTCTAATTCCGGCATACTTAATAATAAATATTTTTTAATAGTTAGAGCTTCACGAGTAATATCGGGTAAAGGTAATTTTAAATATTTATTTAGATAAGATAAATAATAAGTTAAGAAAATAGATATTTCACTTAAATAGTTATCATTTTCTTCAATATTTGTTAGTTTATATTCTAATTCTGTAGCTAGATATTCGGTTCTTTCATGACGAAGTTTTTGCATTTCTTGAGGGTTTTTAGAAAATATGGCTATTTGCCAACCACAGTTGGAAAAAAAATCTGGATCATCACTTAAACATTCATTATATTTAGCAAGACACATTTTAATTTTTAATAAATAATCTTCGTTCATAGTTTTAAATTCATCATTTAAATTATTTATAAGAATATTTAAATAACTTATTAAAAGATTTATTTTAGAATAATCTTTTTGATATTCAGCTTCGGCAATTAAAGTATAGATATGCATAATTTTTAAATTTAAATTAAATGTTTCTTTAGTTTCTTCTAATGGGATAGGAATATCTAAAGCTTCGTATATATGAATATTATGAACATATTCTTCTAAAGTATCATCATAATATGATGGTTCAATACATTCAATTAAATCATTAAATAATTCATCTAAATCACCAATTATAATTATTTCTTTATTATCATAAATTAAATACTCACTAAATGTTTCAACAAATTCTTTTAAAGAAGCATCAAAATCATAGTTAGGGGTAACATATTCATGTTCGGCAAGTAATTCTTCTAAAGTATAAAATGCCGTGGTTAAATCTCTAATATCAATAGTGTCCATATTAGTAATCTTAGTATATAAATCAATAATATAAAATAATAAATATTCTTTGTGTAACATAAAAAATCCCCCACTAGAGGGTTATTATATACATAAATTAGGGATAATGCAAGTTATATTTAAATTTTTTTTTGACATATAGCTATATTTGTTATACAATTAACTTAGAGGCACAAGCGTGGTGTTTTTTTCCTCTAGTCCATTTTTTATATTAATGGAAAGAGAGGTGAGGTCCATGAAACTAAATGTTTTAGAACAGGAGGTTTATGGAGTATTTAATAATACTTGTTGTTATACTTGTACTTATTGCTCGTATAACAAGATAACCAATAATAAAAATGAACACTCACGATTTTGTGGGTGTTCTGCAATCCTTATGGACTAAAGGAACACTACAAAAGTGCCTCTTTTTTGTTTGTCCTGTATATATTATATACATAAAATAAGGAAATTACAAGTAAAAATTTAAATATTTTTATACTAGCTATAACAAGATAACCAATAATAAAAATGAACACTCACGATTTTGTGGGTGTTCTACATCCAATATGGACTAAAGGAACACTACAAAAGTGCCTCTTTTTTGTTTGTCCTGTATATATTATATTATATAAATTAAGAAAATTGCAAGTAAAACTTTAAAAACAAATTATTTTATGATATATTTATTTAGCTAGGAGAATAGGAAATGAATAAAGATATTATTAAAAGTATTAGTTTAGAACTTAATATAAAAGAATATCAAGTTAATAATACATTAAAATTATTAGAAGAGGGAGCAACTATTCCTTTTATTGCAAGATATAGGAAAGAAGCAACTGGTTCTTTAGATGAAAATCAAATTAGTAAAATTAATGAAGTTTATACTTATCAAGTTAATTTACTTAATAGAAAGTTAGATGTAATAAGACTTATTGAAGAAAAAGGATTAATGACTGATGAATTAAAAAATGAGATTATGAATACGAAAAAAATAATCGAAGTAGAAGATTTATATCGGCCATTTAAAGAAAAAAAGAAAACTAAAGCAACAGAAGCGATAAAACTAGGTTTAGAGCCTCTTGCTAAAGAGATTATGAAAGAGAATAGAGATATATTAAATGAAGCTAAAAAATACGTTAAAGAGGCTGTTAAAGATATAAATATGGCCATAGAACAAGCATTATATATAGTAGCAGAATATATAAGTGATAATCCTAATTATAGAAAATATATTAGAGATAATATATATAAATATGGGATTCTTAAAACAAATAAGAAAAAAGAGGCTATAGATGATAATTTAATATATCAAATGTATTATGATTATAAAGAGCCAGTTAAATATATAAAAGCTCATAGAATACTTGCTATAAATAGGGGAGAAAAAGAAAAAGTATTAAATGTAAATATAGAAGTTAATATGGAGTATATAGAAAAATATTTAGAAAATAAACTTATTCATAAACATAATATTAAAACTGAAGAATTATTAAAAATAGCTATTAAAGATGCTTTAAAAAGACTTATTATGCCAAGTTTAGAAAGAGAGATTAGAAATGATCTTACAGATATAGCGAATGATAGAGCAATAGAAAACTTTAGTAAAAATTTAAAAAATATATTATTACAACCACCAATTAAGAATAAAAGAATATTAGGGTTTGATCCGGCTTTTAGAACAGGTTGTAAACTAGCAGTTATAAATGAAGTAGGAGAAGCTTTACATATAGATGTTATATATCCTCATGAACCTAAAAAAGAAATAGAACAATCAAAAAAGAAACTTATAGATATTATTAATAAATATAATATCGATGTAATTGCAATTGGTAATGGGACTGCTTCTAGAGAAAGTGAAGCTTTTGTAAGTTCCGTTATTAAGAATATAGATAGAAAAGTTAGTTATGCGATGGTTAATGAAGCAGGAGCAAGTGTATATTCAGCAAGTAAACTCGCGCAAGAAGAATTTCCAACTTTACATGTAGAAGAGCGAAGTGCAGTGTCAATTGGAAGAAGACTTATGGATCCTTTAAGTGAACTCGTGAAAATTGAACCTAAAAGTATTGGAGTGGGGATGTATCAACATGATGTTAGTCCGAAAAAATTAGATCAAGAATTGGGATTTGTAGTGGTGAGTGCTGTTAATAATGTAGGGGTAAATGTAAATACTGCGTCAAGAGAATTGTTAAAATATGTATCAGGTTTAAATAAAAAAATGATTGATAAATTAGAAGAATATAAAAAAAAAGTTGGAAAGATTTTAACAAGAAAAGAACTTATGAAAGTGTTTAGTCCTAAAGTATATGAACAAGCGATAGGTTTCTTAAGAATACCGGATGCTACTAATATACTTGATAAAACTAGTATTCATCCTGAAAGTTATAATATAGCTTTAGATATACTTAATAAATATAAATTAAATTTAAATGATATTGGAACACTTAAATTAAAAAATACTTTACAAAATATAGATTATCAAAAACTAGCTGGAGAAGTTAATAGTGATAAATATACCGTAGAAGATATTATTAAAGCTTTTATTGCACCTTTTAGAGATCCAAGAGATGATATTCCTTCACCAATTTTAAAGAGTGATATTCTTTCAATTATAGATTTAAAAGAAGGAATGGAACTTATGGGAACAGTAAGAAATGTGATTGATTTTGGAGCTTTTGTCGATATTGGACTTCATGATGATGCATTATTACATATTTCAGAAATTAGTGATGATTATATTAAACATCCAGGAGAAATATTAAGTGTTGGAGATGTAATAAAATGTTATGTTTTAAAAATTGATAAAGAAAAATGTAAGGTTTCTTTGACGCTTAAAAACAGGGGAATTTAATATTTAAAAAAAATTTTTAAAAAAACTTGTAAAAAACTATTGCAATAAATAAAATTATTTGATATCATTTTTTATAGTAAAGGAGGTAAACAATAGTTATGGAAAGAAAAAACACAGTCTTATTAACAGTAATCGCAGTTGCAACTCTTCTTGTTGCTGTAGTTGGTGCTACTTTTGCGTATTTTACCGCAACAGCAACTAGTGAAGGTACAGATGTAGGAAAGGTAGAAACTACAACTGCAACAGTTGGTGGAGTTAAATTAAATGCTACTAGTATTGCTCAAGTAGGCAAAATGGATTATCCAGGAGGAGTACTTATTACTGGTACTAAAGTAGAAGTAACTAAGCAAAATATGTCTGATCAAAATAACTATGAAGTTTCTTACAGCATTGGATTAACTGGAATTAATAAAACTACTGAAGATATGAAATGGTATCTTTTAAGAACTTCATCAGATGGTTCTGATCAAGATATTTCTAATCATACTAAATGTGAATTAAAAACTGATTCTTCCACTCAAGATATAAAATACTATTATGAGAATTGTGATGTTACAGGATCCAGTGGAATAATAAGTTCAGAATTTAGCGATTATGATTTGGTTGCATATGGAACACTTAGTGGAAATACTGATGGATCAGCTTTATCACCAACTGAAGGTGCTACTAGCTTTGATTCTGCCTTTGGAACAGAAAAAGAACCAATAGGTTTAGCAGATCAAAAGCTTACAACGAACGGAACAACAGTTTACACATACTATTTAATAGTAGAATTTCCAAATAATAAAGGTGCTTCACAAAATGGTTCTTCAAATGAAAACTTTAATAAACAAATTTCAGTATCATTTGATAGTATAGACAGCATATCAACCAAAGTTCTTACAGAGTAAAAAACTATTGAAAACCTAAAACTATCGAAAAGATAGTTTTTTTTGATGGGAAATTTTTATTCCCCGGTTTTCTTAGTTTTCTAAAAAGAAAGACGGTAAAAAGCAAAAGTCTAGGAACAGAGAAACAACGTCATATTCCCAGTAATCTAGAGTTGCAACTCTTCTTGTTGCTGTAGTTGGTGCTACTTTTGCGTATTTTACCGCTACTACAACCAATGCAACTGGTGGTGAAGCAACAGAAGTACAAACTGCAACGATTAGTAATGCAAAACTAACAATGACACCAGAAGTTATTGCTAATGAAGAAAATGTATATCCAGGTATTTGGCTAGCTGCAGGAGTTAAAGTTGATTCTGGTTGGCAAGATACGCCACCAACTGATGCTAGTAATTGGGAAATAAAATATGATTTAAGTGCAACGATTGATTTATCCGCATTTAAAAAATCAGATTCAGATTCTACAACTTGGACTTCTTCAACATTTACATATGACATTTATCGCTCTGATAGTCAAATAGCAACACCAATCACTGGATGTAAAAGACATGAAGAAGGCCAAGATAATTCTAATGAAACACATCTATATTATGATGGATGTGATGCTTCAGCATTAGAAGATGAAAGTGTAGAGACAATTTCAAAAGATAATCCAATAACATTAAGTGATGTTAACAGTGGTCAAATTGATTTTTCAGCTCAAGGAGAAAAAATTGATGTTACCGGCGAAAAATATTATTACATAGTTCTAAAATACGCAAATAATGCATCTGGCGATCAAAGTACAATAGATGCTGGAAAACAAATTAGTATTAAATTTAATAGTACTCAAAATGCTGCATTAAATAGAAAAACATCATAATAAGATCTCAAAAAACTATTGAAAACCTAAAACTATCGAAAAGATAGTTTTTTTGATGGGAATTTTTATTCCCTATAGTTTTTTGAAATTTGTCTTAAAGGAAATTTAACTTCTTAACCTTATTATATATATATTATAAATAAAAATAATTTTTTTACGAGAAAATTGTTTTATATATATAAAATAATACAAATATTTTATCCGTAAAACTCAAAAAAATATTGACTTTTTATCAATATAATTTTATACTATGTGAATAAAAATTAAAAAATAAATATGCCATAAATTTTATTTTTTAATTTTTATTCATAAAAGCAAGCCCTTTAACTTATATTTTACCTACCATTTTTTGGCCTTTGTTTTTCAAATTCAAATTTACATCATATCTAAAGTAATATTTACATTCTAGCGAATCTATATCAATTTTTATTATTACTTTTAGATTCTTTAATAATCTCGTTTTTTTAAAATTACTTAATCATAAAACTATGAAAACCGTGGGGAATAGAAATTCCCATCAAAAAAACTATCTTTTCGATAGTTTTAGGTTTTCAATAGTTTTTTGAAAAATTGATTATTCTTTTTCAACTGTGGCAACACCGTTTGCAACACCAGTTAAAGATGCGGTTATTTCTTTATTCATATCATCATTCTGATCATTATTTTCATCATTTACATACTCAACTAATAAATAATAGTATGTAGTTTTTTCAGATGATGAAGAAACGTTTTCTAGTGTTTCTCCAGTATATGTTATAGTATACTTTTGACCAAAGGCAGATTCTGTGTCTTTATTAATCGTTTCAGTTTTAACAAGGGTTCCTTTAGTGACATTAGAATTAAATGTGCATCCATCATAATAGTATTTTTTAGTAGTTGCATCTACTTCTTCCTCTTTTAAGTCGCATCCAGATATTAAATCCGTTTCTTCTCCACTATATTCGTATAGTGTAACCTTAAATGAAGACTTGCTGGTAGTTAAAATATTTGTAAAATCGATCTCTGCATTTACATCATATGTTAAAGTGTAAGAGCCTGTACCTGTTACTGAAGCAGTAACAGAAGCACCGGCTGCCATCATACCACCAGGATAATCCATTTTTTCATTGTTAGTCGCAGTAATTGTTGCCATATCAATGTTAGTTCCACCTAAATTTGCAGTAGTAGTATTAACACTTCCACCAGCAGTATCACCTGTAGTACTTGTAGCGGTAAAATACGCAAAAGTAGCACCAACTACAGCAACAAGAAGAGTTGCAACTCTAGATTACTGTTTATGGTGCTGCGTATTTTACCTATAATATACTTCGTATATTATATAAAAACTAGAAAAAAACCATGGGGAATAAAAATTCCCCATCAAAAAAAACTATCTTTTCGATAGTTTTAGGTTTTCAATAGTTTTTTGATTATTCAGTTTTATCTAATACAGTTACAACATTTTCAAGCGAACTAATAGATATGCTTATTTTTTTATTCATATCATTGTTTTGATTTCCTTCGTTTCCTTGTACAGAATCTTGCTTGTTAGGATATTCAACGACTAAGTAATAATATTCAGTATCATATTTATTTTCGCCAGTAGTAGTATACAATGTTTGTCCTGTTAAACCTTCAGGATCACCATTTGTAATTTCGATACCCTCCATTGCACCAGGAGTAGCACTTAATACTGTGTTGCTTACTGCTCCTTCAGCTAAGGTTCCTTTAGCAACTAATTGTAAGTCGCTTAATTTTTCTTCAATATAACCTTTTGGAGTACAAGTTTCGGACTTTTCTTCATTTTTATAATAATATTTAGAAGTATTTCCTTCTGAATCAATTTGCAACTTGCATTTAGGATCTGCTAAAGCTTTAATTCCTGTCCCATCTCCAGCTCTAAACAAATACCAATTTACATCAGTTTCTGTCCCATTTTCTCCAGTTAGTTTTAAATCGTAAGTAACTTTGTAACTTCCTTCTCCAGCAGTAGATGCTGTTACCTTTGTTGTAGATATCATAAGTCCACCTGGATAGTCTAATACACCTTTAACTCCTTCTTCTGAAGCAGTAACTGTTACACTATCAAGTTTTGTTGTCGTTACTTCAGCTTTTTGCCCTTCTCCAGTGCCAGTATTAGTAGCGGTAAAATACGCAAAAGTAGCACCAACTACAGCAACAAGAAGAGTTGCAACTCTAGATTACTGTTTATGGTGCTGCGTATTTTACCTATAATATACTTCGTATATTATATAAAAACTAGAAGAAAACCATGGGGAATAAAAATTCCCATCAAAAAAACTATCTTTTCGATAGTTTTAGGTTTTCAATAGTTTTTAAGCTTTCTTTCTCAATGTTGCTGCTGCAGAACCTGTTGAAACTTTTAAAGAAACATTTATTGTTTTTGATCCTTCGTCTTCATTTTGTTTTGAATTTTCATTAGGATATTGAACTACTAAGTAGTAATACTTTGATTTAGTATCTTCTGTATTAAGTGTTCTACCTTTTAGTGGATTATTAGTTTCATCTCCAGTATTATATAATTCCGCAGTTACATTGCCAACAGTTGTACCAGATGGATTTCCTGTTTGAGTTGCTGTTTCTTTATTTATAACAGCATTTTGACTTTGATTAGCTTTTAAGTAACCATAACCAATCATAGTCGTGCTTTGAAGTGTTTCTTTTTGAGAAGAACTTAAAGTACAGCTTGTTGGAGTTTCATCTTCTTCTTCATCTTTTGTACCAGTATCATTATACCAATAATGGGTTTCATTACCTACTACATCGCTAACTAATTTACAATCTGGATCTAAATCAGCTTCAAGGCCATCACCTTCAACCATGTAAAGAGCCCATAATAAGTTATCGCTAGTTTCATTTATGTAATTAATTTCTAGATCAAAAGTTAAATCATAATCATTTGTATCCGTCATAGTATCTGTTTTAGCAAATTCTGCTTTTGCTCCAAACACTGCAAGTCCACCGGGATATTTTAAATAATCATGTGCTAAATCTTTACCTGAAAAAGTAAAACTAGTTCCTCCTAAAATGGTTGTTTCAACTTCTCCTGTTTTTGTACCTTCTCCAGTACTAGTACTTGTAGCGGTAAAATACGCAAAAGTAGCACCAACTACAGCAACAAGAAGAGTTGCAACTGCGATTACTGTTAATAAGACTGTGTTTTTTATTTATATTGTATTTATGTAGTATTTTTGTAGTATATATGTATTATTTTTGTTGAATAATTAGGGTTTTATTGATATAATTTAGTTGTGGGTGAGGAAATGAAGGTTAAGACAAGTGCTGTTAATGTTTTGGTTGATGCAAAAGTTAAAGAAGAATCTACTAAAATTTTGAATGATTTAGGTTTTAGTATGAGTGCATTTATAAATATAGCTCTTAAACAAGTTATAAATAAAAATGGAATACCTTTTGAGATTGTAGGGGCTAAAACTAAGAAGAAGTTTAGATAAAATTTAACTAGATATTTCTAGTTTTTTTTCTTAAGTTATTGCAAATTATGTCATTTTTTGATATTATTGTTATAGTAGAGTGGTGGAGAAAATGAAATTTGAATTGCATACGGAAGAGAGGATGCTTCTTTTAGGTATAGTTTTGTGCGCTTTAGTTGTCCTTTTTGGATATTCTTTTGCATATTTTACGAGTGGGGTTACTTTTGGTGGCGGTGGATCACTTGTTAAGGGTGAGACAGCTACTCTTACAGAAGTCACTTATGATGCTGGTGATAAAGGAATAAAACTAGAAAATGTGGTACCAGGAGATAAAGATCAAAAAAATTTTAGTGTTACTGTTAAACCAGGAAGTAATGAAAGCGAAGAAGTAACATATGAAGTGTTTTTAAATATAACTAAAAATGATTTTAAAAAATGTAGTGTTGGTACTGATGAAGGCTGTAAGACGGAATTTCAAGAGTTAACTTATAAGTTTAGTGAGGGTGGAGGAGAAGCTAAGACTGGTGATTTAACGGGGGCTAATAATTTAATTTCTTTGGGGAAATTTACGCATACACCACAGAATGATCCTTTTAATTATAGTTTTGAAATTACTTGGAATAATGCTGATTTTGATCAAAAATATAATGTTGGGGCTAATTTTCAAGCGACAATTGAAGTTAAATTTGCTGATAAAGGTGAGTAGAGAGCTCATTTTTTTTAAATGAAAAATTAAAATTAGATATTGCTAATATATTGAGGTTATGGTATACTTTTTAATAGTAGGGAGTGTCGCTTATGCAAGATACGAATTTGGAAGAGCAATATGCTTTATTAGAAAAAGAAAGAAAAGAAGATCAAAAGAAAACTACAATTATCATTATTTTGTGTATATTAATAATTCTAGTTACTTTATTAGGACTATTTTTTGCATATTCTGATATGCCAGGGGCATGTAAGCTTAATTGTGATAGTGATAATGATGGAGTTGTTGATTTAAATATTGATTTAGATGGCGATGGAGATTGTGATATTAATTGCGATACTAATGGTGATGGAAAGCCAGATTTAAATATTGATTATAAGGGAGATAGAAAAGCACATTTTAATTTAGATAGTGATGGAGATGGAAAACCAGATACTAATATAGTTAATAAAGATACTAATGGCGATGGTATTTGTGATTTTAACTGTGATGTTGATGGTGATGGTAGACCAGATATAAATCTTGATTTTGATAATACAAATACTTGTGATGTTAATTGCGATACTAATGGTGATGATATTCCAGATTTAAATATTGATACTGATGATGATGGAGAACCGGATATAAATGTTGATACGAATGATGATAAGAAACCGGATCTTAATGTTGATTTAGATGGCGATAATAAGTGTGATTTAAATTGTGATACGAATGGAGATAATGTTCCGGATACAAATGTTGATACAGATGGTGATAAAAAACCAGATTTAAACATTGATACAGATGGAGATGGAGAGCCAGATACAAATGTTGATACAGATGGCGATAAGAAACCAGATTTAAATCTTGATTATGATAAAGATGGGGAATGTGATTTTAACTGTGATACGAATAATGATAAAAAGCCAGATAAGAATTTAACAGATCAAGATACAGATGGTGATGGCGATTGTGATATTAACTGTGATAATCACGGGGGAGATGGAATACCTGATACAAACTTAGATATTGATGGTGATAATAAGTGTGATCTAAATTGTGATACTAATGATGATGGAAAACCAGATACAAATTTAGATGTTGATAGAGATAAGAAACCAGATGTTAATGTTGATACTAATAATGATGGAAAACCAGATAAAAACTTAGCTAACCAAGATACTGATGGTGATGGTAAATGCGATAAGAATTGTGATACTAATGATGATGGTATGCCGGATTATAACGTTGATTTAGACGGTGATGGTAAATGTGATTTAGATTGCGATACTAATAAAGACGATAAATGCGATTATAATTGTGATATTAATGGTGATGGAGAACCGGATATTAATATTAAAGATAAAGATGATAAATCTTGTAGTTTAAATTGTGATATTGATGGTGATGGAAAACCAGATTTAAATATTGATAAAGATGGTGATGGTGTTTGTGATGTTAACTGTGATACTGATGGTGATGGAAAGCCTGATGTAGATGTTGATTATAAACATAGTGAAATTCCACAGTTTAATAAAGATACTGATGGCGATGGAAAACCTGATGATAATTTAATGAATCAAGATACAGATAAAAATGGTAAGTGTGATCTTAACTGTGATACTAATAATGATGGTTGGCCAGATACGAATGTTGATACAAATGGCGATGGAGAACCAGATGTTAATGTTGATACTGATGGTGATGGAAAACCGGATATAAATATTGATACCGATGGTGATGGTAAGCCTGATACAAATTTAGATACGGATAATGATAAAAAGCCAGATAAAAATGTAAATGAACAAGATAAAGATGGCGATGGAGATTGTGATCTAAATTGTGATACTAATGGGGATAATATTCCTGATAAGAATGTTGATACTAATGGCGATGGAACATGTGATTTAAATTGTGATACCGATGGTGATGGTAAATGCGATTACAACTGTGATACTGATGGTGATGGAAAACCAGACGTAAATGTTGATAAAACTGGTAGTGGATCATGTGAGAGAAACTGTGATAGTGATGGCGACGGGGAATGTGATTACAACTGTGATACTAATGGTGATGGAAATCCTGATACTAATATTGATACTAATAAAGATAAAGTGCCAGATAAAAACGTTGATGTTAACGGTGATGGAATATGTGATTTAAATTGTGATAACAATGATGATGGTAAGTGTGATCTAAATTGTGATACTAATGGGGATAATATTCCGGATAAAAATGTTGATACAAATGGTGATGGTAAATGTGATTACAACTGTGATAATAAGAAAAATAGCAATGCTAATTTAAAGAATTTAGAAGTTGGTAATTATTCATTATCTCCTAGATTTGATCCTAATACAACAGAATATACAATAACGGTTGGAAGAGAAGTAAAAAATATTACGGTTCGAGGAGAAGCAGAAGATGAAAAAGCTAGAGTTAATGGTAATGGAACTTATGAGGTAGAAGGATCACTTAGAGTACCAATTGTAGTAGTTGCTGAAGATGGAACTATTAAGACTTATTTTGTAACAGTTAAACAAGAAGTAGCATCTTCAACAGAAAGTAATGGTAATAGTTATTTTGAACTTGGTACTGGTGATGGTACTTTAATGGTAAGTTATACTCAAGGAATTGATGCTAAAAATATTCAACCAGGATGGACAGGAACACAGAAATTTACTCTTATGAATGAAAGTTCTAATTCAATTGTTTATCGTATTAATTTAATTGATGTTGAAAATAACTTTAGATCTGATAACTTTAAATATACTCTTTATAGAGAAGGAGATGTTATTGTTCCTCAAACTCCAGCGCCAAAGAGTAAAAGAGCAACTATTAGTGGTGATTATATAATTGCCGCGGGTGAAGAATTATCATTCGATCTTGTTTATGAGTTTGTAGAGACCCATAGACCACAAGATGAAGATCAAAATGTCAATTATGCGGCGAAGATTGAAATTGAAATAGTGGCATTTAATTAAAAAGAAGGTTCTTAGAAATAAGAACTTTTTTGGTGGAAAAATTTTATGTAAAAAGAAGGAAATAAACTTGTTTTTTGGGCGGTTATGTTCTATAATTGATTTAGAATAGGAGGGGCTTTATGTTAACTGCTATTTTAATTATTTCAACTATAGTTGTGATTTTAATAGCTTTAGGGGCAGTTTATTTTACATTGGGAAAAGATGCGCTTTTTAAAGTAATTAAAATAATAAGTAAAATACTTTCATGGGCACTTTTTGTTATTCTTTTAATCGCGGCAGTGTTTTTAATTTATTATTATATTGCAACTAAAATATATGCGGCTAAAGGAGCAGGACATGAACCAAAGTTTTCGATTTATACAATTATAAGTCCTTCTATGACACCAAATATTAATGTTTATGATGCGGTTATAAATGCCCGAGTTGATAATCCAGAAGATATTGAAGTAGGGGATGTTATAACATTTATTTCGACTAGTTTACTAACACCAGGAACGACAATAACCCATAGAGTAGTAGCTATTACTACGGATAGTGATGGGAAAGTATGTTATACAACAAAAGGAGATTATAATCCAGTAGAAGATCAAGCATGTGCGAAGTTTAGTAACGTACTTGGTAAAGTTATATTTAAAATACCACAGTTGGGAAGAGTACAATTTTTCCTTGCTTCAAGATTTGGATGGTTAATATGTATTTTAATACCAGCCTGCTATATAATTATTAGAGATATACTTAGAATACTTAAACTTACAGATATTAAAAATACGGCATCAAAAATGGATAATAAACATAAGAAAGATCCTAAGAGGGAAAAAGAAGAAGCTCTTCGAAAGATGGAACTTAAAAGGAAGTTACTTAAAGAAGAAAAGATAAATGAAGAAGATGAAGATTATTATAAAGATCCAGAAGTAAGAGAAGTAAAGGGAAATAAAAAAAGGGATATTAGTGATTAAATTCTTTAGCTAATATTCCTTTTTTGTTGAGATTGTTATAAACTTTGGGATTTAGTACTAAGTCAAATTCGCCAATAAATTCATAAATATGGGGATTAAAACCTAGTTTAAAATCATTTAAACCTTTATAAGGGTTAGTATTACTAAAATCACCAGTAATACCATTTAAATCTAAATATTTATAATTATTTTTATAATATTCAATTATTTTATAGTGTAAATAATAGTTGGCATTAAATTTACGATATGAAGTATCAATACCACTTATAACAATATTAATACGATTTTGATATTTGATAACAAAAGCGCCCGCTATATAGGTGGTAATATTGTTTTTTAAGCCATGAGTTGCAACTTCAATATCATTACGATATGATAAGAGAGTACGATCAGAATTCATTTTAGCATTAATATTTAGTTTACTAGAATCATTTATGAGTTTTTCAGATAAGATTTGATTGTTTATTAATTCATTATCATATAATTTTTGACTGTTTAATAAATACTCTTTATAATCAATTTTAATTAAGAATAATTCACATGATGATGATTTATCAAAGATGTTGTAATAGTTTTTATAGTAATAGTCAGTAGTTAATTTTTTTCTTTTAGTAAAATCAAAGAGAATATCTAATTTATCACGGGTGGCTACTTCAAATACTAAACCTTTTTTTTCAGCTTTACGAATTTTGTTTTTAGTGTTTTTAGATAATTTAGAAAAAGAATATTCTTCAAGATTTAATATGGCATTAAAGCGAGGAAATATTGCTTCAAAATAAAGATTATCTTTTAGTTTAGTATAACCTAAGTCTTTTAAGTAATCTCTAATAATAATATTTTGATTATAATTAGTTATTTTAGAATATTTGTTTATTTCTCCAATGGCTATTTCAGGATTAATTTTGATAAATGCTAGTTTTTTTTGATAATATTCTTTTAGAGCAAGAGTAAAAGATTTTAATAAATCATAATCAAAATAATCAATTAAAAAACCTTTGGGTGAGTAGCCATATTTAGTGCTCATGTTTAGTTTTTTTATGAGAATTAAAGCCGCGGCTTTTAATACTCCTAGTTCATCGACGTAGCCAATTAAATCATATTCATAATTATTTTCGGCCATTAAAAGAGCATAACTTGATGTTTCATAATAGCTACCTAATTCATGGTTTTTAGCAAAATTATCAAATTCCGCGATAGTAAGTTCCTTTATATGCATAAAAATCCCCTCTTAATGGGGCATATTATAACATAAGATCGTTTTTTTGTCTATAGTTATTAACTCTTGACTAGTTTTAAAAATATAGTATAATATTAGTAGGAGGAATAAAAATGGCAAATAAAGAAAACAAAACATTTTTAGATAAAATATCATTTGATTTTGGAAAAATAATGCTTGGTAAAATTTTGCTTTATGGTGTGTTTTTAATTTTAGGAGTTATAATTTATTTAAATCCTAAGATTACACTTAGTACAGTTGGGGTTATTATGGGTATTTATTTTATGCTTTTGGGATTATATGATATTTATGAATTTTTAATGAGAAAAGAAAATCCGATATTTAATCTTAAAGCATATGTAGGAGTTATAGCAATTATTATGGGTTTATTTACAATTATTAATCCATTTCATATGGTTAAGATATTAACTTTTGCTTTAGGTATTTATTTAAGTATTGTAGCACTTGTTAAAATATTAGAAGCATTTAAGTTTAAAAAATATGGATTTGATGGTTGGGTACTCATGTTAGTTATAAGTATATTATTACTTATCTTTGGAATATTTATTGCGATTAATCCGATGGCGGCGATGGACCTTGCGATGGCTTCGGGAATATTTATAATACTGGCTAGTATTCTAGAAATAGCTAATTTATTAATGCTTTATACGAGAGCTAAAGATATTATTAAACTTATGAAATAACCTAAAGTTCAACTCTAGGTTTTTTTGTCGAATTTTGAAAATATTTAGCACTCTTTATTGACAAGTGCTAATGATAGTGCTATACTTAAGATATGAAAGGAAGGGAACAGATGATGTTACCAAGAAAAATGTTTTTAGATGATATGTTTGATAATTTTTTAGAAAGTGAGACTTCAAAAATGAAGTGCGATATTTATGAGTCAGATGGGGCTTATAATTTAGAACTTGATATGCCTGGTTTTACAAAAGATGATATAAATATCGAATATAATAAAGGAACTCTTACTATTAGTGCTGAGAAAGATACTAAAAAAGAAGAAAAAGATGATAAGAAGTATATCAGAAGAGAAAGATTTTATGGTAAATTATCTCGTAGTTTCTATCTTGGCGAAATCGAAGAAGATGCGATTAAAGCTGAATTTAGGGATGGTACTTTAAGAGTAGTAGCTCCTAAAAAAGATGAGAATATATCTAAAAAAATAATTAATATTGATTAAGCTTTGGAAAAAAAGCTTTTTCTTTTTGAAAGAATTAGCATATAATTTAGAGAAATTGGTGGTTTACAAATGGAATTATTTAGGTTATAATACTATCGAGTAATGAGATTACTCCTTGCTTATAGCGGGACTATAAGCCGAATAAGACCATAAGGAGGTGGAAATATGACTAAATATGAAATTATGTTCATTGTAAAAACTACTATGGAAGCTGAAAAGATTAAAAAGACAATTGAAAATATGAAGAATGTTGTTACAAGTCTTAAGGGTAAAGTAGTGGAAGTTAAAGAAATGGGCGAAAGAAAATTAGCATATCCAATTAAGAAAGAACTTAGTGGGTATTATGTTGTTTTTAAAGTTTTAGCTAATGCGGAAATAGTTAGCGAGTTTGATCGTAAAGCTTTAATCGATGAAGCTATTTTAAGACATTTAATTATTAAATTAGATGAGGAGTAAAATATGAATAAAGTAATTTTAATTGGAAGATTAGCGAGAGATCCGGAACTTAGAACAACACCAACAAATTTAAGTGTGGCAACATTTACTTTAGCGGTTTCTAGACCTTTTACACCACAAAATGGCGGACCATCAGAAGCTGATTTTATAAATTGCGTAGTTTGGAGAAAGCAAGCCGAAAATTTGGCAAGATATTGTCATAAAGGTAGTCAGATCGCAGTTGAGGGAAGAATACAGGCTAGAAGTTATCAAGCCCAAGATGGTAGTAGAAGATATGTAACGGAAGTTATGTGTGATAATATTACATTCTTAGGTTCGAAAGATAATAATGCATCAGGGGATTTTAGTAATGATAATTATCAGGCCCCTAATAATGGATATCAAAATAATAATAATTATGGTGGTAATAATAATTTTGGAGCGTCAAATAATAATTATCAACCACCAGTAGATGTAAATAGTGTTCCAACGACGGATATTTCCGAAGATCCATTTAAAGATTTTGGTGAAGAAATTACTTTAAGTGATGATGATTTACCATTTTAAAAAGGAGGATTAATAATGGCAGAATTTTATCGGAAGAAAAAGAAAATATGTCAAATGTGCGCTGGAAAAAGCGTTGATTATAAAGATGTAATGATTATTAATAAATATATTAATGATAAAGGTAAAATTGTTCCTAGAAGAATGAGTGGAGCATGTGCTAAACATCAAAGACATATTGCTGAACAAGTTAAATATGCAAGATTTATGGCTTTAATACCATATGTTAAATAATTAAAGAACTAGCTTTGGGCTAGTTTTTTGGTGAGTTAAAAAATATTTTAAAAGTATCTTTGATGATAGAATTTATTTCATCTAAAGTGTTATTTATTTCGCCACGGAAGTGTTTAATTACAAGACTCATACAGCCATCGATAAAGAAAGATATTTTTAATTCTAAATTGGGTATGTTTTGATAATTTAGGGCATTAGTTAGCCATTTATTAGTTAGTTTATTTAAGCGATAAGTAAATAAAAGAGGGTCGGAACTAGAAAGAATCATTGAGTATATTTCTTCATTTTCTTTTAGATAGGCAAAAACTTTGTCAAAGTAAGCGTCGAGGTTATTTAAAGAAGTGATGTTGGTGGTACTCTTTTTAAAAATTTCAAAAGTTTCATCTTGGATGTCTTTAGCTACAGCATATATATTTTCATAATGGGTATAAAATGTACCTCTTGTAATGCCCGCTTTAGCACTTAGAGCACTAACTGTTATTTTATCTAAGTCTTTGTTAACTTTTAAGAGATAAGCAAAGGCTTTTTTTATTTTATCACGAGTTTCGATCGAAGATTTATTAATGACTTTTACTTTCATTTTTTTCTTTCCTTTCATATATTAATATGGGTCTATTGTAACATATTTTTTTACAAAAATAAAGACTGTGTCAAAATTTTGACAGTATTTAAGAATTTGCTATTTATTTTAAGATGAAAGTTTGTTATAATGCTATTTGGTTTGCGTTTGGAGGGATACTTTTTGCGAAAAATAACAGATTTTATAGTAGAAAAAAGATATATTGTTTTAGTAATAGTGATAATGCTTACTGTTTGGGCAGTTTTTTTAGAAAATAAAGTAAATATTAATTATGATATGGCTAAATATTTACCAAAGACAAGTGATACAAGAATTGGTATGGATATCATGGAAAGCGAGTTTGATAGTAATTCGAGTACACTTAATGTTATGCTTCAGGATTTAGGGGAAGAAGAGAAAAAAGAAGCTTTAGATTATTTGGAAAATATGACGGGAGTTAGTGTAGAATATGATAGTAGTGATAACTATAATAAAGATAATTATACTTTATTTGTTTTAACCGTGGATGATGATGTGAAATCAAATCTTGCACGCGATGTTTATAATGAGGTAGTAGAACATTTTAAAGATAATTTAGTTGATACTTCTGGGGATGTTACCAATACAAATAAAGATGTTTTACCTTTTTATGTGGTAGCAATCGCGGTTTTATCAGCATTAGTAATTCTGATTATTATGTGTGAATCTTATATTGAACCGTTTTTGTTTTTAATTACTATTTTAATTGCCGTTTTCTTAAATAAGGGAACTAATATTATGTTTAGTAGTGTTTCTAATATTACCAGTTCCATATGTGCGATATTACAGATGGCGCTTTCAATGGATTATTCGATAATGCTGATCGCAAGATATAGACAGGAAAGAGAAGAAACTAGTGATAAAGTAATCGCGATGAAAAGGGCGTTACATCATGCTTTTTTGGCTATTTCTAGTAGTTCGGTTACAACAGTTGTCGGGTTACTTGCTTTAGTATTTATGAGTTTTACAATTGGAAAAGATTTAGGATTTGTACTAGCGAAGGGAGTAATATTAAGTTTATTTTGTATTTTTACGTGTTTACCAGCATTAATATTAATGAGTGATAAACTAATATATAAAACAAAGAAGAAAAGTCCTATTATTAAGTTAGATTTCTTGGGAAAACTTGCTTATAAGTTTAGATATGTTATTTTAGTTTTATTCATAGGTATTTTTGGGGTTAGTTATTTACTTAAAGGTAATCTTGGAATACTTTATACTCAGTCAGGAACTGATGAAATTGAGAAAGTGTTTAAACTTAATAATCAGATGGCGATAATATATCCGAATAGAGAAGAAAAAGAGATAGCCGAGTACTGTAAAACACTTGAAAAAAATAAAAAGTTTGATGAAGTATTATGTAATGGGAATACTATAAATGAAGAATATACTTATAATACTCTTAATAAAAGATTAAATGATTTAGGGGCTAATGTAGCGATAGATGATTATTTACTTAAAATAGTATATTATCATTATTATAATAAAGCCGAAGATAATAAGATAAAATTAAATGATTTATTAACTTTTATTCAAAATGATGTTTATAGTAATGATAAGATGAGTGAAAATATTGATGATGAGATGCGGAAGAATATTTTAAAATTAGAAGTATTTAGTAGTAAGGAAGAATTAAATAAAAAGAGAAGTAAAAATGATATTGCAAGGATTCTTGATATCGATAATAAGGGGATTAATGATTTGTTTACTTTATATGAGGCGAAATATGGCGAAGAAAAAGTAACAATGACCGAGTTTTTAAGTTTTATTAATAATACAGTGTTAAAAGATGAAGAGTATCAGGATAGGTTTTCTAAAGAAATGCAAGAAAAGTTAAAAATACTTTATAGTTTTACTAATAAAGATGTTATAAATAAAGAAATTAATTATCAAGAGATGGCAAATATATTAAATATTTCTTTAGATGATAGTTTTAAGTTATATATTTATTATTTAAGTAAGACGGATATAAGTGATAAATTAACAATAAATGATTTTAGCAATTTTATAATTAATGATGTTATACCATCTAAAGCTTATGGAAGTATGATTAGTAATGATGCAAGAGATAATATAACTACTTTAAAGACATTTAGTGATAAAAAGATAATACTTAGAGAGATTAATTATCAAGAGATGGCTAAGTTACTTAATATGAATGAGGAAGATATTAAAAAGATATATTTAGGCATATTTGGAAGTAGAGATAATGATATAAAGATAAGTGGTAAAGACATAAAGGTAATAATGCCTAGTATTGCTAGTAGTTATCCGGAATATTTTAAGGATATCGATATGAATACTCTTAATTTATTATCTATGTTAGATGATAATAAAGAATATACTGTTCAAGATTTTGTGACTTCTTCTGGTTTACCTAAAGAGAAAGTTTCTTATCTATTTGTGTTAATGGATATCGAAAATTTGAAAATAAGTCCTTATGAGTTTATTCTTGAAATGTTAAGTAATAAGACAATACTAAGTAATATGGATGAAAGCACTATTGAAAGCACTATTGCCCTTTTAAATAAGCTTAAAATAGTAATGGAAAGTACTATTAATGATGTAAAGTATGGTTATACAGATATGGCAAGTATACTTGGATTAAGTAAAGATGATGTTAAGATGCTGTATAGCCTTTACGGAGCTTCACTTGCGAAGATAAGTCCTTATGAACTCGTAGATAAAATAGTGACAAATAAAGATGATAAAGAGTTAAAAGATGCTTTAAGCATGGATGAAATAAATAATTTTAGTTTACTTAAAAAGATAATGGATAGTATTTTAAAGGGAAATATTTATACAAGAGAGACCATCGCGGATGCTTTAGGTATTAATAAAAGTGATATCGATTTAATTATGGGGTTATATGAAAATAAGAAGTATAATATAGAATTATCAATGAATGATTTTATTCGTTTCTTAGTAAAAGATGTGATTAATAATGAAGAATATAATAAGAGTTTTGATAATGATAAAAAGTTAAAGATTAAGACTTTAGATAATATTATTAGTAATACTTTAAATGATAAGAGTTATAATAAAGATGAATTATATAATACTTTAAAAGTTTTAAGTGGAAGTCTTGATAAAGATTTAATTGATTTAGTATATATTTATTATGGAAGTGTTAAGGATTATCGCGATAATTATACTTTAACCATTAATAATTTTATTCGATATTTAAATGAAGATATAATAAAAGATAAAAGATTTGATGATTATATTGATGAAGAGATGAGAGAAGATATAATCGCGGGTAAAGATACTGTCGGGGATGCGAAAGAGTTATTGGTAGGTAAAAATTACGGAAGAGTTGTTCTTAATACAAAGTTAGAGGCCGAAGATGAAGAGACTTTTAAATTAATTACGGAGATTAAAAAAGATTTAAGTAAGAGAGTAGATGAGTTTTATTTGATTGGAGACTCACCAATGGCAAAACAGATGAGTGAGAGTTTTCAGGGAGAACTTAATTTGATAACAGTACTTACGATGATATTTATATTTGTCGTGGTAGCCTTTACCTTTAAGTCATTGCTCATTCCGATTGTATTAGTGTTATTAATTCAAGCCGCGGTATTTGTAACAATGGGTATACTATCTTTTGGAGGAGATGTTTACTTTATTTCTATTTTAATTGTCCAAAGTATTTTAATGGGTGCAACGATTGATTATGCGATACTTTATACGTCTTATTATATAGAAGAAAGAAAAAAGATGAATATTAAAGAAGCGATAATAAGTGCTTATAATAATTCGATTCATACAATTATTACAAGTGGAGCAATACTTATTATAGTAACTTTAATTGTAGGAAAGTTTGCCTCAGCGATAGCCGCGAAGATTTGTTTAACAATTAGTGAAGGGACGATGCGTTCTTGTTTCCTTATTTTGTTACTTCTTCCGGGAATGCTTGCGGCGATAGATAAATTTATTATTAAAAATAAATAATTTTTGGAAAACTATTTTGATAAGAAATAGTTTTTTTTAAAAAATATTAGAAGTTTTGATATGTTTTGTCGAACGTGTTTAAAATATTTATAAAATGTTCTATATTTAAGTAGCAAGGGTGATATATATGCTTAAAGTAGATATGGAATATGAGAAAGGAATTCTATATGTAAGACTTGGGGGTATTTTAAATAGAAAGGTTGCATATAAAGTAAATAATTATATTGTACCCGTAGTGTTAAAACATAAAATTAAATATTTAGTATTTAATATGTTTCAACTTAAAGATATTGATGAAGCAGGTATGGATAGTTTACTTAATACTAAATGTGCAATTAGAACTAATAAGGGGAAAATTTGCTTGTGTGAAGTAAGTGATGAATTAAGAAGAAAGATGAAAAGACTTAGAATATCGGTGGCATCTAATGAACTTGCCGCGAATAAGCTTATAAATATCTAATGACCACGAATGAACTTATAGAGTCTCATATGGGACTCATTAAAAATATTGCAAGCAAGTTTTATGGAAATGATAAAGAAGATTTGATTCAAGTGGGAGTAATTGGTTTACTTTCAGCTTATCAAAATTTCAAAGATACCCATGATGCTAAGTTTAGTACTTATGCTTATCCTTATATATTTGGAAAAATGTATGAGTATGTAAATAGTAATAGAAGTATAAAAGTCAGCAAAGGGTTACTTAAAATCTATAAATTAGTCCAGAAGACAAGATATAATTTAGCGCAAAAAATGGGAAGAGAAGTAACAATAGAGGAAGTGGCCCAATTTTTGGAGTTAGATATTAATTTGGTTAATGAAGCGATGCTGTCACAACAGGAATTAGTACAATTAGATAATACTTCAAATGATATAGATTTATATGAAGTGATACCCGAAAAACGCGATAATCTGGATTTAAAATTGGATTTAGATGATAGTTTTAAGGTTTTAAATAGCAGGGAAAAAGAAATTATTAAATCACGATATTATGAAGATTTAACCCAAAGTGAAGTGGCGAGAAAACTTAATATGACGCAGGTAATGGTTTCAAGATATGAAAAAAAGAGTTTGGAGAAAATGCGAGCACAAATGATATAAAAAAATACTTTAGAAAACTAGAGTATTTTTTTAATGTATGCTATAATATGGGTAGTTGCTGAAATAGCTCAGTCGGTAGAGCAACGCACTCGTAATGCGTAGGTCGCAAGTTCGATTCTTGTTTTCAGCACCATTTATGTTTTTAGAGTCCTTATTTAGGGGCTTTTTTATATATTTACATTTTTTACGTAGCATTTTCCTTTCTAATTTATTAATTGTTTATTCTTTTAGCTAGATTTGCTTTCATAAGAATGGTATAAGTGTTTTTATTTGATTTCTATTTCTTTAAGCCTTTCCTTTTCTAATTCTCTTATTGATTTGTCTGGAGTAGGTAAGTCCTCTGGCATAGTACTACCTAATTTTTTCATAGTTTCTCTAATGGCTTTTCCGACTTTATAATGTGTGCTTGTCGCTTTTATTTCACTAGCTTCTTTTTGTTTTTCTAATAAGGCTTCAGTTTGGGTTATTCTAAATATATTTGCTCCTAATTCAGCACTTCCCATATTATCTAATATATCTTCTCTATATCTTAGTCCTTTTCTTTTGGCTATATCATTCGCAGTTTCGCCATTATATAGTCCTTTATATCCTGCATTTGTAAATCTATCAAAATTTTTAACTCCTTTTTCTTTGGCTATTTTATATAAGATTTTATTACCATCTTTTGTTTGTCTCCTTCTATATAATCTTTTTTCATCTTCACTTAGTTTACTGTATTCTTTTTCTGTTAATTCCATTTTTCTTGTTTGAACAGCAAAATAAGTTTGACCTAGAGCTATATTTTTCTTCCTCGGATCAGCATTTTGGACTATTAAGTAACAAGCATATCTTGATAATTGATAATCTTCAATTAATTCTTTTTTTCCTTTACCACTAATTATTGGTTTCCCGACGTCGGCAAAGCAATCTTCTACTTTGTTTTCGCTTATTTTACATGATATTTTAGCTTTATCAATAACTTTTTTAAAGTTATCCCATTTAGTATATCCTAAAGTAGTCATCAATTCTCGAGCTTCCCAATATTCATTTCCAAATTCATCTAGATGTTTAATATCTTCAAAAGTCTTTTCTTGATATTTTTCTAATTCATTTTTCATGATCTCAACTCCTTTCAAATATTATAAAACTTTTCTTCATATAAAGAAATTACATTTAGTTAAATAACGTAATAATGATAATAGTAATAATGTTTTGTTGGTTACTGTGTGTTTTTAAGTCTCTAGTAAAATTTAAAACAGTAAAAAAATTGAGCACACTAAAAATATTTTAATTATAAATATTCATTTTATTTTTCTTTCTTAATATAAATATAACATAAAATTTTAAAATAGCAAAGAAAAACTTTGGGTGATATTAAAAAATTTTAAGTATTAATAATTTTTTTAGGTATATTATCATTTTTATAATTTTGGTTGGTAAATGTAGGATTACTTTTCTTGTGGAAAAACTCTTTTTATGGTATTATGAATATAATTATGATATTTATTGAAGGTATGTAAGTATTGGGGCTATGGTAATAATTATAGTGTAGAAAAGAGGTATTATGAAGTTAGGTAGAATAATGGCTGAAGAAATGGCTAAAGAGGGTGTAAAGGTTATTCCGGGGAAGGGACGCTTAAATGCATCACTTGATACTTTATGGGTGAAGTGGTTGTCTTATGAACCGGAATTTGAAAAGGAAAGAATTTTATATTTAGAATCTAAAAAAGTATCAGAATTGTCTTATGAGGAATTGAATGAAGTTCTTATATATAAAAGGAATAAACTTTTGGTGGAATTATTTAAAAGGTATGGAATTAAAGAAAGTTCGGTAGAAGAATATATGTTGATATATGATTATATGAATAGTCATTCGATTGAAGAGTTAATGCTTGCGAAAATGACAAATGAAGAATTAAGATATGCTAAGGAAGAAATTACGAGATTAAGTGGTGGGACAAAAGAACAATTACAGGCTAAAATTAATGAAGGAAAACAATTAGATAAACTTGGAATGGTAGATTCATATATATTGTATGTAATTTCTAATATTGATTATGAGAGAAGTATGCTGCTTTTAAATCAAAAGATTGAAGGGCAATTAATGCAAAATGAATTTATGAGAAAAAGAAGTTTATATAAAGCATCTAACCCAAATTATGGAGAATAGATGCTTTTAATTTGTAGACAAGTTTTGAATTATGATTTATAATAGAAATTACTTTTATTTAAGGAGTAGTTTTATGAATTGTTTTAAAATTAAATGTGGTGATGAATTAATTATGGTTCCTACTGAGGGAGCTAAATTTGTGCATGGTTATGGTATCTTAAAAATTGATGTTTTATCTGTTTTACCAGATAGAGAAGAATATGTTCCGGCGGTCGTAGTAGTCGACGATAAGTTTAGACAAGTTCTTCCGGTTTTGGATGCAAATAAAGTAGAGAAGATTTATGTATTTCCTCATAATAATGTTGTTGTTAAATGTATAATTGATGATGAGACATCAATAATGCAATATAAATTTAATAATGGAAAAATAGAACAAGCAGCTTTGATTAATGCAAATGATTTTGGAGCAATTAAAGAGTTAAACAATTTGGGACAACTAGAAATTGGCATGGATGGATGGGCAAAATATGCTTTATATGATGTAGATAATATGGAAATTATAAGTGATTATTATAATGTGATTGGAACATTTACTAATCATCCTCTTTTTGATGAGTTGGTTGCTTTAGCAAGTTTTTATGTGACTGATGAATACGGAGATGTAATGGATATTTTAGTTACTTATCTAAATACTAAAGGAGAAGTGGTTGCTAATTTTAAAAGTATGTATTTTAATCAAGACTATTCAGGTTTAAGTTTAGAAGAAGTAATTGCTAAAGTTAAAAATAATATACCTAGAAGAGTGCGAAAAAAATAAAAAGGGGTTACCTTTTTATTTTAAGAAGTTCATAATTAAATCAATCATGACTTCTTTTTCTTTTGGACTTGATTCTGCGATTAATAAAGTTATAGCCGCGAGAGTATTATTATCAATTACTTGTAAATCATCCTTATATAAAATTGCATTAGCTTGTAAGAAGTAAATAAATATAGTTGCCGCGATTCTTTTATTACCATCGATAAAAGCATGATTTTTGACGGTTAAATAAAGAAGATTAGAGGCTTTTTCTTCGATAGAAGGATAAACATCTGTTCCCCCAAAAGATTGGTATATATCGCTTATTATGGATTTAAAATTGTTATTTCTTTCTAGAGCAAATAAGCTACTTTCATTATTAAATCTTAATTTATCTATAACGTTCATACACTCTTCATAAGTAATGATTTTTTCGCTCTTTTGACCTTTAATTTTTTTTAATGTTCGATGGTCATAATCATCTAATAAGTCAAGAGCTTTAGAATAGGCATTTATGACTTGGAGTATTTCTTTGGTTTCATCGCCGGTTAATCTTTTGTTATCACGACTAGCAATATTTAATAAAGTAACGGTTTTTTCTAAGTAATCAAGTCTTTTTTGATTAACAGCATAACCTTTAATCATATAATCTTTTAATATTTTATTAGCCCATTTACGGAATATAATACCATTTTGTGATTTTACGCGATAACCAACACTAATAATCATATCAAGATTATAGTAATCAATATTTCTGGTAACGGTTCTATTTCCTTCTTTTTGAACTGTCGCAAATTTTGCGACACATGAACTATCTAATTCTTCTTTTAGAGCATTATTAATATGTTTGCCGATAGTTTTGATGTCTCTATCATATAGTGTAGCTAATTGTTCTCTATTAAGCCATACTGTTTCATCTTGCATATTTACCTCGAGTTTAACATTTTGATTTTCAAATAATATTATTTCATTTTTCATCTTTTTCCCTCCCTTAATTTGTTTATCTGTATTAAATATAACATAAAAATTTAGAATTGCAAAGAAAAACTTTGGGGCATAATTAATTTTAATTTTTTAGTTTCTATTTAATAATTTGTGTGATAAAATATATTTGGTGATGATGATTGAAGAAAATATTATGTTTGTTGATAACTTTACTTTTACTAACAAGTGGATGTGGTAAGACTAATACGACTAATGGGACGATTGAAGGTTATAATTATAGCGAAACAGATAAAGAAACTAATTATGTTAAAATTGTAACAGATAAAAATAAAGTGATATTAATTGAACTTTATCCGGATGAGGCTCCAATTACAGTGGAGAATTTTAAAAAGTTAGTTGGAGAAAAGTTTTATGATGGAACTAGATGGCATCGAGTAATTAAAGATTTTATGATTCAGGGAGGAATAAGTGCCAATGGTACTAATGCCGATACTATTAAAGGTGAATTTAAAAATAATGGAGTAGAAAATAATTTAAAACATGAAAAAGGAATTGTTTCAATGGCTCGTGCGCAAGATATGGATAGTGCTAGTAGTCAGTTCTTCATTTGTGTTAATGATAATGATGCTTTAAGTTATTTAGATGGTGATTATGCGGCCTTTGGTAAAGTTATCGCAGGATATGATACAGTTGAAAATATATCAAAAGTTAGTACTGATGATAATGATGTTCCAAAAGTAAATCAAAAAATAGATTCAATTAGATTTGTGGAAATCGAAAAAAATTAAGCTAGAAATAGCTTTTTTAAATTTTACATGTTATAATAGTCAAGTATTTTGTTTTTGGGGGTAATATTTATGGAATTATCAAAATCATTACGTAATTTTATTCGCGGTAGTGTTAGAGCCGAAGGAAAAAATATTAAACGAGTTATTGAAGATATAGAAATTGTTTTCTATAATAGTGATTCGGCTCATGATAAATTATTGAGAGAATTAATAGCAGTATTTGGCGATAGTGATAAGTTATCTTATAGGGAATTATTAAAAAAAGCCCAACAACTTATAGATATATTAAAAGAAGATTATGATAGTATATATGAAGTAGGCGAGGTAATTAATAAAGAGGGGATAAATAAAGTTACTTATAATTTACCAAGATTATTGTTTTTAGTGCAAGCAAGTGATTATAATTTTTATGAACTCGTATTAATGGGAATAAAACTTAATGGAGAAGCTAAGAAAAAATATAGAAATATAAATGATAAAATAATTCATAAATATGAAAAAGATATGGCAAGTTTAATTAGTGATGATTATATTATTGCAAAAGATAATTTAGAAAAGTTTATAAATTTATTTTTTAATTATATGAATTATTATAAAGAAAAGTGTTTTATTTATAGAAAGTATAAATTAAATACGATGGTTGGGGTTCAAAATCGAAGTGTTACTCTTCAAGTTCCAATTAATCAGCTAGATGAAGAAATAATCAAAAGACATATTAAAAATATGATGATTTATATTTATTATGGGAAAATGAATGATAAGATAGAAACATCTGTTGGACTAGAAAAAATAGAAAGTAAACCTTTAGAGACAGCTAGATTTATTGAACAGGGAAAATTAAAAGGAATATGTAGTGTATCCGAATTAACAATGGCGATGGAGAAAGATGGTTTTAGTAAAGATTTACAAGAGGAGTATTTAAGACAATTAGATAATTTGCTTTTAAATGAAAAAAGAAAGTCTTTGGAGAATAAAAGACAAAATATAATGGATTCTTTGTTAACAACTGAGGAACAAGAATTAATTAAAAAAGCTATGAAGATGGGAAATATAGAAGCATCAATGATTGTAAAGGATATATATGCATTGGTTGATTTACTAGGAGAAGATGATTTAAATAATGAAGATTTAAATGAAGAATTACATCAATATGTAGATCTTCTTAAAAGAGTAATGAGGGTAGAAGAAAAACAAAAAGAAGATAATATTTATTATTATCAGGAGGGAAATTATTTAATAAATGGAATACTAGCAAGTGAAAAGAGTTTTAGAAAACAAATTAATAATGATTTAGATAAAATAATAAAAGGTAATTTGGGTAAAGATAGGTTGGTACTTGGTTTAAATGATATAAGAGTTATGTATAAAGGAAAGAATTTTGGGATATTTTATATGCTTATGGGGGATGCTAAAATAATTATTACTGGAGGTAATATTCCGGATGTCTTTTTAGAGGTTAAAAAAATTGTCGATACTAACGATTTTAAATTATATCTTAAATTAGTTAGGGAAGAACAGATGAAAAAGATAAGAAGAGATAGTACTAATATTACTGATAGTATTAAAGAGTTGCTTTTAAATAGTAAAAGAAAAATAAAATAGATTTTTTAGAAAATATTTGATATAATTAGTTAGGAGTTGATATTATGGAAGTTAAAGTAAATGGTATTTATAAGCATTTTAAGGGGGATTATTATACTGTAGTTTTAATTGCTAAGGATAGTGAAACATTAAAAGATATGGTTGTATATCGAGGATTATATGGCGAATATCCATTATGGGTTAGAGAAAAAAGTGATTTTTTGGAAAAAGTAGATAAAGTAAAGTATCCAAATGTAGATCAAGAATATAAATTTGAATTTCAAAATATTGAAAGTGTAAGGAATAACTCGTAAATTTTTGGTTGATTTTTAGATTATTATATAATATAATGTATATGAAGTTTATTCCAAGTTTTAATTTACTCCTTAAATTATTACTTAGTTTAAACCGATTATAAAAGAAGGAGGAATAAAAAATGGCAGTTTCTAAGGAAACAAAAGCACAACTAATTAAAGAATTTGGTAAGAATGAGAAAGATTGTGGTTCAACAGAAGTACAAATTGCAATTTTAACTCATGAAATCAATGATTTAACAGAACATTTAAAAGTTCATAAACATGATTATCATTCTAACAGAGGACTTTTAATGAAAGTTGGTAAGAGAAGAAAATTACTTGCTTACTTGAAAGATAATGATGTTGTTAGTTACAGAAATGTAATTAGTAAATTAGGTTTAAGAAAATAGGGCACTAAAATTTTTAGTGTCTTTTTTTGTAATAAATATTATTAGAAAGTTATATGGTGAAATATGAAAAAAGTATTTAAAATGGATTTCTTAGGAAGAGATTTAATAGTTGAAACTGGAGAACTTGCCAAACAGACTGATGGAGCAGTATTAGTTAGATATGGGGATACAGTAGTATTATCAGTTTGTGTGATGGGAAAAGAAGTAATGGGACAAGATTTCTTTCCTCTACAAGTGTTATATCAAGAAAAATTATATTCAGTAGGGAAAATACCAGGAGGATTTATTAAAAGAGAAGGAAGACCTAGTGATGCGGCAACTTTAGCAGCTAGACTTATTGATCGACCAATTAGACCGATGTTTGATGAAAACTTAAGACAAGAAATACAAGTTGTTAATACCGTATTATCAGTTGATCCTGATAATAGTCCCGAAATGGCAGCTTTATTTGGAACTAGTTTATGTTTAGGAATATCTAAAATTCCTTTTGATGGTCCGGTTGCCGGGGTAGTAGTAGGAAGAGTTGGTAAAAAGCTCGTAATTAATCCAACAGCAGATGAAGTAGAAGAAAGTGATCTATCACTTACAGTTGCGGGTACTAAAGATGCGATATGTATGGTTGAGGCCGGAGCTAGTGAATTATCCGAAAAAGAAATGTTAGAAGCTTTAATGTTTGGGGAAGAACAAGTTAAAAAGTTATGTAAGTTTGAACAAGAAATAATTGATGAAATCGGAGTTCCAAAAATAGAACTGGCTAAAGCCGAAATAGATCCGGAAATTAAAAAAGCTGTCGAAGAATATGCCACTAAAGATATGTTAGAGGCAATTCAAATTAAAGATAAGTTAGAAAAATATGCAAAAATAGATGAAGTAAAGACAAGAACAATTGAGAATTTTACCGAAATATATGCCGAAGATGAAAACGTCGAAGAAAAACTTAAACAAGTAGAAAAGATTGTTAATTTAATTGAAGCTCAGGAAGTTCGAAGATTAATTACTGATAAAAAGATTAGACCAGATGGTCGGGCAATGGATGAAATTAGACCACTTTCTTGTGAGATTGATCTACTACCGAGAACGCATGGTTCAGCAGTATTTACAAGAGGTGAAACTCAGAGTCTTGCGACAACTACTTTAGGTGCGATTGGGGAACATCAAATACTTGATGGATTAGGACTTGAAGATACTAAGAGATTTATGTTACACTATAATTTTCCAGCTTTCTCAGTAGGAGAGACGGGAAGATATGGCGCCCCAGGAAGAAGAGAAATTGGGCATGGAGCACTAGGTGAAAGAGCTTTACTTCAAGTTATTCCTAGTGAAGAAGAATTTCCTTATACAATTAGAGTTGTAAGTGAAATATTAGAATCAAATGGTTCAAGTAGTCAAGCAACTATTTGTGCGGGTTGTCTATCTTTAATGGCGGCGGGTGTTCCAATTAAAGCTCCTGTTGCGGGTATTGCGATGGGTCTAATAGAGAGTGAAGATAAGAAAAAATATACCATTCTTACTGATATTCAAGGATTAGAAGATCATATGGGAGACATGGATTTTAAAGTAGCAGGAACTAAAAAAGGTATTTGTGCTCTACAAATGGATATAAAGATTAAAGGTGTTACCGAAAAGATACTTAAAGAAGCTCTAGCGCAAGCTAAGAAAGCAAGAATGCAAATACTTGATGTAATGACAAAATGTATTCCTGAACCACGCAAGAGTTTAAGTAAATATGCGCCAAAGATTGATACATTTATGATTAATCCCGATAAGATTAAAGATGTTATTGGCCGGGGTGGTGATATGATTACCAAAATTATTTTAGAAGCAAGTAATGTAAAATCCGTTAATGATAAGGATGCCGTTAAAGTTGATTTGGAAGATGATGGTCGCGTAATTATTTATCACCAAGATGCCGAGATTATCGCGAAAACCCGCAAGATGATTGAAGAAGTTGTAAGAGAAGTAGAAGTTAATGCTATTTATACTGGAAAAGTAGTAAAAGTAGAAGACTTTGGTTGTTTTGTAGAATTATGGCCAGGTTGTGAAGGTTTAGTTCATGTATCAGAGTTAGATCAAAAAAGAGTAGATAAACCAAAAGATATCGTAAGTGTTGGCGATAAGATTTTAGTTAAAGCTTTAGGCTATGATAATAGGGGACGACTTAATTTATCTCGAAAACAAGCGATAGCAAAAAAAGATCCTAAAGATAGTAAAAAAAGAAAATAGCTAGTTTTATTAAAGATTTCTTTTCGGGAATCTTTTTTAGTTAATTAATAATATATTTTAGTAGGTGATAAAAATGATTGGGATATTTGATTCCGGAATTGGAGGAGTAACAGTTTTTAAAGAAATATTAAAACTGACTCCAAATTATAAATATATTTATTATAGCGATTCTTTAAATAACCCTTATGGAGATAAAAGTAAAGAGGAGCTTATAGAAATAGTTAAGAATATATGTAAATATTTAGTAAATAAGGGCTGTAAAGTAATTGTAATTGCGTGTAATACGGCGAGTGCAATATGTAAAGATGCTTTAAGAGAGGAGTTTGATATTCCGATAATTGCTGTAGAACCAGCATTAAAAATGGTTTACGATAATGATTATCAGGAAAGTACTTTAATCATGGCAACATATGGTACAACTCATGCGGATAGATTTAAAGAACTTTATCAAAAGTTTGATAATCATAAAATGCAAATTTGTGATTGTGTAGGGCTTGCTGATTTAATTGAGAGAAATAGTTCTAAAATAAATGAATATTTAGAGAATAATTTAAAAAAATATAGAGGAGTTAAAAATGTGGTTTTAGGGTGTACTCATTATCCTTTAATAAAAGAAGAAATAAAAGAAGTGCTGGGAAATGTTAAGTTTTATGATGGGAGTAGAGGAGTTGCTAAAAGACTTAAAGAAGTTTTAGAGAGCCTTAATATTGAGGAAAGTAATGGAGAAATAGAATTTATTGATAGTAGTAATAATGAATTTAAAAAAGAAAGATTTTACCAAATTTTAGGAAATAATAAAACTTAAAAATACTTGAAATTATAAAAATAATATTGTATAGTTAATATATAGTAGAAAAATATATGATATTTTCTATTATACAAGAGTATAAGGAGCTTTATCATGGAATTTCTTTATTAAAAAGTTAATTAAAAAAATAGTTTTAGGTTACTTAATACTCGATGAGTTTTCTAAGTTAGACTTAGAAATATAAAAGCAAATCTTTTAGAGGTTTGTTTTTAAATGGCTTAAAAATTTTTAAGGAAAAAGAGATGGTTTTTCTTTTGTATAAAAGACTTTTTTGATATAATAGACAATGGGTGGTAAAAAATGTTAAGTAGTTTAAATAAAGAACAGAAAGAAGCAGTAGAACATATAGATGGACCCTGTTTAGTTATTGCCGGAGCAGGTTCAGGAAAGACAAAAGTACTTACAACGAGAATCGCTTATTTAATAGATAAAGGAGTAAGAGATACAGAGATACTTGCAATTACCTTTACGAATAAAGCCGCGAAGGAAATGCGAGAAAGATTAAATGTTTTAGTGCCGGATAATCGGGTATTCGTGGGGACTTTCCATTCTTTTGGACTTAAAATTATTAGAGAAAATTTAGAAAATTTAGGCATGAATAAAAATTTTACAATTATTGATAGTGATGATGCGTTAAGTTTAATTAAAAAAATAATGAAAGAAAAAAACATTGACGTTAAAGAAGTAAGTCCTTATTTTGTTAGAAGTAAAATTAGTTTTATTAAAAATGAATTATTAACTGAAGGAGAGTTAGATAAATTTTTTAATACTCCAGTAGAAAAAAAAGCTGTCGAAGTATATTTGGAATATAATCAAGTTTTAAAAAGAAATAATAGTGTTGATTTTGATGATTTACTCGTTTTACCAGTTAAACTTTTTAGAACTAATAAAGAGGTATTAGATAGATATCAAGAACATTTTAAATATATCCTTATTGATGAGTATCAAGATACTAATGAAGTCCAATATAAGATGAGTAAGTTACTTGCTTTAAAATATAAAAATATATTTGTGGTGGGGGATGTAAATCAATGTTTAATACCTGGGAGTAAAGTAATAACTAAAGATGGCGAAAAAAATATTGAAGATATAAAAGATGGAGATTTGGTTTTAAGTGGTGTAGGATTTGGAAAAACTAGTTTTTTAGAAGTAGAAAAGTTAATACCAACTAATTATAAAGGGAAAATTATTAAAATAACAACAAATTCTGGAAAGGTAATAGAATGTACACCAGAACATATAGTTTTTTATAAGTTACCAATGGAAATGGATAAGTTTTATGTTTATTTAATGTATAAAAAGGGTTTAGGTTTTAGAATAGGACAAACTCGTTCTTATAGAAGAGCTAAAACATCTATATTAGTAAATGGATTGAAACAGAGATTGAATCAAGAACATGCTGATAAGATTTGGCTTTTAAAAAGATGTGATAGTCAAGTTGAAGCTAGTTATTATGAACAATACTATGCGGCAACTTATGGTATTCCTCAAATGGTTTTTTATACGGAAGGGCGTAAACTTTTGTTTTCTAATGATGATATTGAAAGATTTTATAATTCTATACCTACAGAACTTAGAGCGGCTATGCTAATGAATAATGAATTTTTAGATATGAATTACCCTCATTATTCTAAAAGTGGATTTACTCGTAAAACAGTTAGTAATAGAATTATAAATATAAATTATTTAAGTTGTGAGAAAGCAAGTAAAAGGGAATATCATGCCCAAAGGATTTCTTTTAATACAACAAATGAAGATTATAGGACTTTATTAGAAAATTCCGGATTTAATGTTAGAAATGGAAAAAATAATGATTTTAGAATTGAAACAGAGAGAATAACGATGGATGAAGCTTTCTTATTTGCTAATAAAATTGCCCAATTTATTCCTGATGTTAATATAGTAGAAAAAATAAAACTGACAGAAAGTGAGGCTTTTAAATTTATTCCCGCAGGTTCTTTAAGAGAAGGAATGGTAGTGGCAACTTATAAGGGAGATACTTTAATAGAAGAGGAAATAAAAAAAATTGATAGTTATAATTATGAGGGTGTAGTATATGATTTATCTATTCCGGCGACAAGAAATTATATTGCAAATGGGATATGTGTTCATAATTGTATTTATGCTTTTAGAGGGGCTAATTTTAGGAATATTCTTAATTTTGAAAAAGATTATACTGATGCCAGAGTTATTGCTTTAGAGCAAAATTATCGAAGTACTAAAAATATATTAAATGCTGCGAACTCAGTGATTAAGAATAATAAAGAAAGAAAAGATATGGAGCTTTTTAGTGAACTTGGTGATGGCGTTAAAGTAAAATATATGCGAAGTTATGATGAAAAGCATGAGATAACTTTAATAGTTGATGAAATAAAAAAATTACTTAATGATGGTTATAATTATAAAGATATCGCAATATTTTATAGAACTAATGCTCAGTCGCGAATAGTAGAAGAAGTATTACTTAAAAATAATTTTCCTTATAAAGTAGTTGGTAGTTATTACTTCTATAATCGTAAAGAAATTAAAGATTTACTATGTTATTTAAGACTTATTAACAATACAGCAGATGATATTAGTTTAAGAAGAGTTATTAATACCCCAAAAAGAAAGATTGGTTCTAAAACGATAGAAGCACTTGAGGATACAGCACGTATGAAGGGTATTAGTATGTTTGATGCTATAGAAAGTGGAAAAGAATTAGAATTTAAAGAATTAATTAAGACTTTACAAAATGATGCCCTAAATATGTCTTTAACGGAATTGATTGATGATGTATTAGATAAAAGTGGTTTAAAAAGAGAGATAGAGGCTGAAAAAACACTTGAAAGTGAACTTAGAATAGAAAACTTAGAAGAATTTAAGAGTATTACCGCTTCCTTTGAAGCTCGGACAGGGTCAGTTAATTTGGGAGATTTCTTAGATGAAATAAGTTTAATCGCCGATATAACTGAACATAAAGATAATGATGAAGTAATAACATTGATGACTTTACATAGCGCAAAAGGACTGGAATTTCCCGTAGTCTTTATTATTGGAATGGAAGAGGGGATATTTCCACATTCTAATGCTTTTTTAGAGGGAGAGTCAGGTATCGAAGAAGAAAGACGATTATGTTATGTAGGTTTTACAAGAGCTAAAGAAAGATTATATCTTACAAATGCCAAAAAAAGAATGCTTTATGGTAAAACAAATGCTAATCCCCCTTCAAGATTTATTAATGAAATTAGAGATGATGTTTTAGAAACGAGTAATTTAAGTATTAAAGAAGAAAAAGTTTTAGATAAAAACGAAATGTATACCGATCAAGATATAACTTATAATAAAGGAGATATTGTTATGCACACGATATATGGTAGAGGTGTTGTAATAGATTCTGATGAAAAGTATGTTAGTGTTGCTTTTGCGAGAAATTTTGGAGTTAGAAAATTAATGAAAAATCATAAAAGTCTTAAGAAAATGTAGTTTTTAAGAAAAACATGAATTTTAGTAAAGTTTCATGTTTTTCTATTTTAATTAAATTTTAGTCATGATATAATTAGAAAAATGGAGGGCTTATGAAAAAGACATTAGTTGTACTTGCCGCGGGAATGGGAAGTAGATTTGGTGGTTTTAAACAAATTGAAGCTGTAGGTCCAAATGGTGAGTTTATAATTGATTATTCGGTATATGATGCTAAAATGGCCGGATTTCAAAAGATAGTATTTGTAATAAAAAAAGAAATAGAAGAAGTATTTAAAGAGACGATTGGAAAAAGATTAGAGAATCATATTGAGGTTTGTTATGCTTTTCAAGAAATGGATGATGTACCTTTAGATGTATCGATACCTAGGGATAGAGTTAAGCCTTTAGGAACAGGCCATGCTTTATATGTAGCAAAGAATTTAGTGAATGAACCTTTTGCTTTAATTTCCGCGGATGATTTTTACGGAAGAGAACCTTTTTATTTGCTAAGTGAGTTTTTAGAAAAAGAAGAAGGATATGCTGTTATTGGGTATAAAATAGGAGATGCACTAACTAATGCCGGAGCAGTTAAAAGAGGAGTTTGTTTTACAGATTCAAATGGTAATTTAACGGATATTGTTGAAAGTTTAGTAGAACAAGAGAAAGATGCTATTTATGGTACTCCTTTAATGGGAGGAGATAAATATAAAATGGCTAATAATCATCCTGTTTCAATGCTCATGTATGGTTTAAGGCCAAATATTTTTCCAGTATTAGAAAAAGAAATGGTTAAATGTTTTAATAGTGATAAGGATATTGATAAAAAAGAATTTTTATTACCAATGGTGCTTGATAAAATGATGAAAGAAAAAGAAGTTAATATTAAAGTAATACCAACTAATGCAAAATGGTATGGGATAACTTATAAAGAAGATTTGAATATATTAAAAGAAAATATTAATAAATTAATAGAGGAAGGGGTGTATCCAAAGAAACTTTGGTAAAATATTATGGATAAGATAGTTTTAAGAATTAAAGAATTAACAGATATACTTAATAAAGCTAACTATGAGTATTATAATCTTGATAATCCTAGTATTACCGACCAAGAATATGATAAATATTTGAGGGAATTAATTAATTTAGAAGAAAAATATCCGGAGTTACAAGATCCAAATAGTCCGACAAAAAGAGTTGGGGGAGAAGCAATAGATGTTTTTCAAAAAGTTAATCATAAAATACCAATGATTAGTCTTGCGAATGTGTTTAATGAAGAAGAAATAAGAGAGTTTACAAATAGAATTAAAAATGCCGGATTTAAACCGGAATATGTATGTGAACTTAAAATAGATGGATTAAGTGTTAGTTTACATTATGAACATGGGAAACTTGTTTTTGCCGCGACTAGAGGGGATGGAGTAACTGGAGAAGATATAACGCATAATGTTAAAACCATTAAAACCATACCTTTAGATTTAAAAAGAGATATTGATATAGAAGTTCGAGGAGAAATCTATATGAATAAAGCAACTTTAGAGAAATTAAATGCAATTAGAGAGAAAAAGGGAGAGGCTAAACTTCAAAATGTAAGAAATGCTGCGGCTGGTTCAATTAGACAGTTAGATCCTAAAGTAGCCGCGAAAAGACATTTAGATACATGGATATATCATTTACCTAATCCTCTTGATTATGGAATTAAAACGCATTATGAAGCTTTAGAGTTTATGAAGGAATTAGGTTTTAAAGTTAATCCGGCATCAAGACTTGTTTCTTCAGAAGAAGAAATTTTAGAATATATAAAAGAATATACGGAAAAAAGAGGAAATCTTCCTTATGAAATAGATGGAGTAGTTATTAAAGTTAATAATATACATATGCAACAGGAATTAGGGGCAACAGCTAAATATCCAAGATGGGCAACAGCTTATAAATTTCCGGCAGAAGAAGTTTTAACAAAACTGGTAGATATAAAATTTACAGTAGGGAGAACTGGGCAAGTTACGCCTAATGCAGTGTTGGAGCCAGTTTTAGTTATGGGATCAACTATTAGAAGAGCAACTTTACATAATGAAGATTATTGTAGAGAATTAGACCTTAGAATTGGTGATATTGTTTCAATTAAAAAAGCGGGAGATGTTATTCCAGAAGTAGTAGAACCAAAAATAGAAAGACGAGTTGGAACAGAAATACCTTTTAAAATGATAGATAAGTGTCCAATATGTGGAAGTGAGTTAGTAAAAAAAGGTAATGTTGATTATTTTTGTGTAAATGATGCTTGTCCTAAAAAAAATATTGAAAGTTTAATTCATTTTGCCAGTAGAAATGCGATGAATATTGATGGCTTAGGCGATGAGATAATTGAAGATTTTTATAATGAAGGATTTTTAAAAACAATACCTGATTTTTATAATTTGAAAAATTATCGGGAAGAAATGATTAATTTAGAGGGTTATGGAAGTAAAAAGGTTAGTAATATAATACTTGCTATAGAAGAGAGTAAAAATAATAGTTTAGAAAGATTAATATTTGGCCTTGGGATTACTGGAATTGGGGCTAAAAATGCCAAGTTACTCGCGAGTACCTATAAAACAATGGAAAATCTTAGTAATGCTACTTATGATGATTTAGTGGATATCAGGGATATAGGAGAAATACTAGCTCGAAATATTGTAAACTTTTTTGCTAATCCAAGTAATATGGAGCTTATTAACACTTTATGTGATTTAGGACTTAATATGGAATATAAGGGAGCTCAAATAAAGAGTAATGAGGCCATTACCGATAAAAAGTTTGTTATTACAGGAACAATTAGTTTTATGAGTAGAGATGAAATTAAAGCTTTATTAGAATCTTATGGAGGTAAAACAGTTGATAGTGTAAGTAAGAAAACTGATGTTGTAATTGTAGGAGAAGCACCAGGAAGTAAGTATGATAAAGCTAAAGATTTAGGAATAGAAATTTGGGATGAAGATAAATTTAGAGAAGTAGTGGATAGTTTAAGTTAAATTATGAGATTAAAAAAATGGGTTTAGCCCATTTCTTTTTTGATTTCCTTTATCTCTTCAATATTAAGTTCAGTATATTTTTGGATTTTTTCAATAGCAATGTTATCTTTAAGCATATTTTTTACCGTTTCAATTTGGCTTTCTCTAAAACCTTGTTCTTTCGCATAATGTCTTTGACTTCTCTCCATTCTTTCTCTTGTAAAGTATTTGGTCCAATAATATTCATCAGTAAAGTTATTCATTTCTTTATATACTTCTTCCATTAGTTTATCTCCTTTTATTATAC
>CANQHE010000006.1 GCA_947623735.1 uncultured Bacilli bacterium | reverse complement strand
AAAAAGAAAAGCCTAATTTCAATAGAAATTAAACTTTTTTTATTTCTTCATCTGTCAAACTCGGGTTATAACATAAATAAATTAAAAAAAGACAAATATTTTTTTATTTGCCTTTTACAAGTTAAGCAGCCGCAGGGCCAGTAGGTCCTTGAGGAATAGTGAGATTTAAAGTGTAGTTTGGAGCAGTACCAGTGAGTTCGGCAGTAGCATCGGTTCCAGGAGCTCCAGTAGTTACAGTACCTATAGTTATAGTTGGAGTTGGAGCATCGGCTCCAGCTGGTCCAGTTTCACCTGTAGGTCCAGTAGCTCCGGTTGGTCCTGTTGCCCCAGTTGGTCCAGTAGCTCCGGTTGGCCCAGTAGCGCCATCAGTACCAGCGATACCTTGCAATCCTTGAGGTCCAATAGGTCCGGTTTCACCTGTAGGTCCGGTAGCTCCAGTTGGCCCTGTTGCACCAGTTGGTCCAGTGGCACCATCAGTACCAGCGATACCTTGTAATCCTTGAGGTCCTGTAGGTCCGGTTTCACCTGTAGGTCCGGTAGCTCCAGTTGGCCCTGTTGCACCAGTTGGTCCAGTGGCACCATCAGTACCAGCGATACCTTGTAATCCTTGAGGTCCTGTAGGTCCAGTTTCACCTGTAGGTCCAGTGGCTCCAGTTGGTCCGGTAGTTCCATTAGTTCCAGCGATTCCCTGTAAGCCTTGTGGTCCAGTAGGCCCAACAGGTCCGGTTGGTCCAGTAGCGCCAGCAGGAATAGTGAAGGCTAGGATAGCATTAGAGCTAGTACCAGTATTAGTTACAGTGGCATTGCTTCCTGGTTCAGTGGTGGTAGTAGTAGAAACAGTTATGGTTGCAGCCGCAGGTCCGGTAGGGCCAGTAGGTCCAGTGGGGCCATAACAACAACAGCCACCAGTAAAGGGATGATTTTTTTGATAACAATTTATATATTGTTCGGCTTTTTGTAAATTATTCAAAATTATTCTCCTTTCATTTTAATATATGTGAGATAAAAATTAGTGTTGATGGCAAAAAACTATATTTATTTAGGTTCTAGTATTATTTCTTAAAAGATATAATTTTAGTGGGTGAATTGTTTTTGAGTAAATATAAAGTTTGTGTATATGCGATATGCAAAAATGAAGAAAAATTTGTGGATAGATGGGTTAATTCGATGAAGGAAGCGGATGAAATTTATGTACTTGATACTGGTTCTTCTGATAATACCGTAGAAAAACTTAAAAAATTAGGAGTAAAAGTAGTTCAAGAAGAAATTAAGCCCTGGCGGTTTGATGTAGCACGGAATAAATCTTTAGATATGGTGTCCCTTGATACCGATATATGTGTTTGTACTGATTTAGATGAAGTGTTTGATATAGGTTGGAGAAGTAAAATGGAAGATGCTTGGAGTAAAGGGGCTGATAAACTAAAATATTATTATATTTGGAATTTTGATGAATTTGGTAAGCCCGCGACAACATTTTATATGGCAAAAGTTCATAAAAGAGAAGGTTATAAATGGCATCATCCTGTGCATGAAGTGTTAAATACAATCGTTGGCGAAAAAGAAGTGATAGTTCCAGGGGTTATTTTAAAACATTATCCGGATAATACGAAATCGAGAGGTAGCTATCTTCCTTTATTAGAGTTAAGTGTAAAAGAAGATAGTGAAGACGATAGAAATATGCATTATTTAGGAAGAGAGTATATGTATTATGGAAGATATCAGGAGGCTATCGATACTTTAATTAAGCATCTTAGTTTAAAAAGAGCAACTTGGAGGGCAGAGAGATGTGCATCAATGCGGTTTATTTCGCGGTGTTATATCAATCTTGAAAGAAGAAGAGAAGCTGAGATGTGGCTAAAACTCGCGATAAAAGAAGAACCAAAACTTCGGGAAGGATATGTAGAACTTGCTCAACTATACTGTGATGATAAAAGATATGATGAAGCTTATCAGTTGTTAAAAGAAGCTTTTTTGATTAAAAATAAAGAAGATATTTATATTAATGAAGCTTTTGCGTGGAATGATTATATCTATGAATTAATGGGAATTGTCTGTTATAATTTAGGGCTAATTCCGGAGTCGTTATATAATATGGAAGAAGCATTAAATAAAAATCCAAAATCAGAGCGAATAAAAAATAATGTTTCGCTTATTAAAAGGGAATTAGAAAAAAATAATACAAAATAGAAAAAATGTCGAAAAAAGTATTTATTTTGTTAAAAAAATATTGTAAAATAATTTTGAAGTTAGGAGAGAATTTATGTTTTGTGAAAAGTGTGGTACCAAAAATAAAAGTGGTGCTAAGTTTTGCGAGAAATGTGGCAATAAAATGCCTGGGAAAGAATCAAAGGGTAGTACTAAAACAGAAAATAGTAATAGTTTAATTACGAAATTTAAGAATTTACCTAAAAAAGCGAAAATAGTTATGGGTGTAGTTGGATTAATAATTATTATAGCGATTATTGCTCTTACGGTATTACTTAATAATCCCCTTAAAACAGTTGAAGATAGCTTAGAGAGATTTTATACTAACTATGATAAAGATAAGACTAAAGAATTAGTGGAAATTGGGAAAATCTTAAAGAGTAATAAGAGTGATAAAAAACTTTTAGGTAAGATTGAAGATACAACGCATAAGATAACCGAAAAATGGGTTAAGAATTTTAATAAAGAATATAAAGACACTGATGAACTTAAAACGGCTTATCAAAAAGTTGCGGGGGCTTTAAAAGATATCTATGATTATTATGATGGTTTAGAATATATGCTTGATGATGAATTATATACAAAATATAGAAATGAATTATCAGAGTTATATAGTTCTAAAGGATATTACTTAGAAGGTAAAGAAAATGAAGGGTCTAATGATTATCAAGCTTATTACTATTATCAAAAAGTAGTAGAGAGTGATTGTTATTATAAGAAAGCTCAAGATTTTATTAATAATTATGTTAAAGAAGAATTAAGTGATTTTATTAAAGAAGCTCAAGAGATTACTGATAAGTTAGCGGATAATGCAACTGATAAAGAGAAACTTGATGCTTATGTAGAACAAATTAATTATTTAAGAAATAATAAATATAAGAATAATATTGATTTAAGTGTTACAGAAGATTACAAAAAGTTATATAGTGATACGGAAAGTAAGATAGTAGAAATTACTAAGAAGATGGTTAGTGAGTATGAAAAGGATTTGAAATATCCAGATGCCATTGAAGTAATTGATAATGCTTTAAAATATATTACCGATAGTGATAGTGATACTTATAAAGAGTTAAATGAACTTAAGAAAACTTTAAATGATAAATTACCGGATAATTTAACTTCAAAATATCAAGTTTCAAGTAAAAATACCTCTGGTTATAATTATTCAAGAACGGTAGATAATGAAACGTATGATACAATGATAGCATTTAGATTTGAAGGAGAAACAGATCAAATAACTTATCGTTTAAATCAGGAGTATAAAAAACTTAAAGCGACGATTGTTAGAGGAAAGAATTGGGATCCTGATTTTGAAGGAAAGATAGTTATTTATGGTGATGATAAAGAAATTTATAAGAGCGATAATATAACTAAAACAAGTGAACTCATCGCGGATATCGATATTGATATAACTGGTGTTGATGACCTTAGAATAGAGTTCCAAACAAAGAGCGAGCCTGATGGTTGGGCAAGTTTCTATATTTACTTAGTTGAGCCATATTTATATAAATAGAAAAAGGAGTGTGAGTTAAAATGGCTGAAGAAAAGAAAGATAAGAAGTCTACTGAAGTTCAAGTAGAAAAAAGATTTTGTACAAAGTGCGGAAGAGAATTAAGTGAAGGGGAAGTTTGTAATTGTGAAGAAGCTAAACCAGCGGCAACATCTGGTGTAAATACCCAAGCGATTGCTTCTTATGGGAAAGGTTTTTTAGATACAGTACTTAATATGTATAAGAAACCAGCATCAACTGTAAGAGAAGAAGTTCAAAAGAAAGATATTAAGAGTAACATGATTATGCTTGTTGCGATAAGTATATCTTATGCCTTATTTATAATGGGAGCTTTTGCATCAATAATTGCTTTAATAAATGGAGCAGCAAGAGCGGATATTAATGATTATATCGAAATTCCTTATTTAAAGATATTCTTATATGTGACAATTATTTATTTCTTATTAGCATTTATTCCAATAGTTTGTACTTTCTTAAGTTCAAAGATATTTGGAGGTAGAGAGTTTGATTTTAAAAAAGCAATAAGTTTATATACAACTAGTATGGCACCAACAGTATTTACAAACTTACTTATGGCTATTTTATATTATCTAGATATCTTATCTTGGGTTGGAGCATTAATAGGTTGTGTAGTTGGAGTTGCTTGTTTCTTCCATTATATCTTAGGATTTGCAGAGGCAACAAAAATTCAAGAAAACAAAAAGAGTTATGCAATTACAACCGCACTTATTGCTTGGATAGTAATAGAAGTAATAATCGCCGTTATCTTTATCTTTAATTTATTTGTAAGTGTAGGTAAAGATGTTTATAATGATACTGCTTCTAAGTATTCAAGTAGTAGTAGTAGCTACGATTCTGATTTAGATGATATCTTTAATTGGTAATTAAATAGGATATAAAAAACTCAAATTTAAAAAATGGCTTGAGTTTTTTTGTGGCATGAAAATTAAAGTAATAGAAGTTAAAATACTTTTTCTTTGTTCTTGCTTTAATGGTAAAATAAAGGTATAATTAAGAATAGGAAATGGGTGAATACACTTGGATAAAGTATATGCAATAATTTTAACTATTATTACAGGTTTATTTTTTCTAGTGGGGGGAGTAATATCTAGGAGTATTAAAGATAAAGATAAGTTAAACCATTTTAGTGGGGGACTAGCTTTAATAATTATGCTGGGATTAATTATTTTAGATTTAGGTCCAGAAATACTAGAATTACTTGATGAATATGCGATTGGTAATGGAATAATTATGGCACTTATTTTTATAATATTGGGATTTATGATTTTAAAAATGTTGGATTTATTAGTACCAAGTCATACGCATAAACATAAAGAACATAATGATAATAAAGTAGAACATCAAAATCATTTGCATCATATTGGAAAATTAACGATAATTAGTTTAATATTACATAATGCTTTAGAAGGATTTATGATATATGGCGTAACTATAAATGAATTTAAGATGGGTTTACTTTTAGCATTGTCAGTTATCCTTCATAATTTACCTTTAGGGACACATATATTTAGTACAATAGATGAAAAAAATAATAAATTATTAATATTTTTACTTACTTTTTCGGGAACGATAGGTAGTTTAATATTTTTAATTGTAGGAAATGTAAGTAATTTAATATTAGGAGTGATAATGGCTATAACTTTAGGAATGATTATATATATTGCTTTATTTGAGTTATTACCAGAAGTTAAAGAAGAAATAAAAAAGAAAGAAACAATATGGGGATTAATATCAGGTATAGGGATATTAATTATTTCGTTTTTAATATAAAGGAGTAGAAGATGAAAAGAGTATTAGTTACAGGTGCTTCAGGTGCTATAGGAATAAAAGTAATTAAATATTTACTTAGTGAAGGGAAATATGAAATTACCGCGCTTGATTTAAGAAGTAAAGATAATCAAAAGAAACTTAGAAAATATAGAAGAAGAGTAAATTTAATATTTGGAGATATAAATGATAATGTTTTAATGGAAGCTTTAGTTAAAGACCAAGATTATATTATTCATTTAGCGGGGGTACTTCCTCCGCTTGCGGATATTAAAAAAGATATAAGTAGATTAGTCGAATATAATGGAACAGAAAATATTATTAAAGCGATAAATTTTTATAATCCGGAATGTTTTTTGATTTATGCTTCATCAACGACTTTGTATGGCGATATAAGTGAAGCAAGTGTTACTAGTAAAATAAATATTTTACCGATTGATTATTATAGTAATAATAAAAAGAAATGCGAAAAGTTGATTCAAAGTAAACTTAAGAATTATACGATTCTTCGCCTTCCTTTGGTTTTATGTAATCCTAAAAGTGGAGCTTTTATGTATAATGGTAAAAGAAATAGGATGGTAGAAGCTATAACTGATAATGATGCCGCTTATTTATTTGTGAGTGCGATTAATCATGGGAAAGAGTTAAATAGAAAAATATTTAATGCAACCGGAGGAGAAAGTATGCGGGATACGTATGCGAATATTTTAGCAAATGTTTTAAATATATATGGATTAAGTATTAAATATTTAGCAAATTTGTTTTTTATGGATAAGAATTTTTATACGCATATTTATACTGATGGGGATAAGTTAAATGATATTTTAGAATTTAGAAGTGATTCTTTATCTTCTTATTATATGCGACTTAAAAGAACTAAAAAGGGAAGATATTTAGCAATATTAATGGCTAAACCTTTTGTATTTATACTTAGACATGAACAAAAAATTAAAAATATTATTACTAAACCATGGCGTTTTTTAGTAAGGAAGAAAAATAAATGACAGGACTGGTGCTTGAAGGGGGCGGAGTTAGAGGTTCATATGAAGCGGGAGCTTATATGGCAATGTGGGAATGTGGAATTAATATTGATGGGGTAATTGGAACTAGTATTGGGGCTTTAAATGGTGCGGTGATTGCTAGTGGAGAAGGTTATAAATTACCGAAGATATGGCGAAAACTATCAATGGGACATGTTTTTGGTTTTTCTGATGATTTTATTAAAGCGATGGTGGATAAAGATATTAATATAAATTTTTTTAAATTATCGATTACGAGTATTTTAGGAATAATTGCTAATAAAGGGATTTTGTTTGATGGCTTAAAAAAAGTTATTGAAGAAAATTTAGATAAAGATAAGTTATTTAATAGTAAAATTGATTTTGGAATATGTACGGTTAGATTTAAAGATTTAAAACCTCTTTATTTATGGAAAAAAGATATGGATAAAGATAAAATTAAAGATTATATTTTGGCTAGTTCTAGTTTACCGATATTTAGAAGAGAGAAATTAATTGATGATAATTATTATTTAGATGGAGGTTTTTATGATTTAGGACCGGTAAATGAATTAATTAGAAAAGGTTATGATAAGATTTATTTAGTGAAAGTAAAAGGAATTGGCTTTCATCGGAAATATCCGGAGGATGCTAATGTTACAGTAATTGAATCTAAAAGAAGTTTAGGAAAAGTAATGGATTTGGATAAAAATAGAGTAATTGAGAATATTAAAATGGGATATTATGATGGAATTAGGGTCCTTAAGAATTTAGATGGAGAGAAATTTGTTTTTAAAAGAAAAAGTGAAAATTATTATAATTATATAAATAGAAAAGTAAGTGGACAAACATATAATAGAGTAAGATTATTTTTTAAAGGAGAAAATTATAAAGAAACAACTATAAGAGCAATAGAATATATTATGGAAAAAGAGGGGATTAATTATTATCAAATATATAAAGTGGGAAAAGTTATAAGATTAATTAAGAAAAAATATAAAAAGAAACATTTTATATATGATTATGTTAGAAAACTTAAAGGTTTAATTTAAGTATCATAAATAACTAGACGAAATTAGTTTTAAGTGTTATAATGATTAAGTTTTTAGGAGGGATTATTTATGGGACGAGCTTATGAAGTTAGAAAAGCTAGTATTCAAAAGACAGGAGCAATGAAAGCTAAGCTTTATTCGAATTTTGCGAAAGAAATATATTTAGCCGCGAAAAAAGGAGTTCCAGAGTTAGAAAGTAATGTATTTTTAAAAAGAGTAGTGGAAAAAGCACGGAAAGAGCAAGTTCCTAGTGATATTATAAATCGGGCAATTGAAAAAGCTAAAGGAATAGGGGGAGAAGATTATCATGAAGTTATTTATGAAGGATTTGGTCCCGGAGCTTCAACTTTAATTATTAAAACTTTAACAGATAATGTTAATAGAACGGTGGGAATGGTTAGAGCGGCTTTTAATAAAGTTAATAAAAGTTTAGGAGTTACTAATAGTGTTACTTATAATTATGATTATTTAGCAATAGTAACTTTTAAAACAAATAAAGAAGAAGAAATATTTGAAGCGCTTTTAGAAGAAGGAATTGAACCAGTTGATTTTGAGACTTTAGATGGTAATCTTACAATAAGTGTAGAACCTAATGATATTAATAAAGTTAAAGATATATTAGAAAGAATTGATAATAATATTAATTATATAATTGATGAAGTAGGAATGTATCCTAAAAATAGAGTTAAGTTAAATGATGAAGATTTAGAAGTATTTAGTAAACTTTATAAAATGCTTGATGAAATTGAAGATGTAACTGAAATATATCATAATGTAGATAATTTTTTAGAATAGTGAGGCTATTCTTTTTTTTGGCTTTTTATAAATTTAAACATATATTATAGTGTGATTTTAAATGATAAAATTTTTTAAAGATTTAATTAGATTAATACGAAGTAAAGACCCTGCGATACATAGTAACTTAGAAGTTTTAGTTTATCCTTTTTTTAAAGTTTATATATATTATAAAATAGCACACTTTCTTTATTTACATAAGTTTTATTTTTTAGCAAGATTAATAAGTGAAAAAGCTAAGAAGAGAACTGGAATAGAAATACATCCCGGAGCGACGATTGGAAAGAATTTTTTTATTGACCATGGGATGGGAGTAGTAATTGGAGAAACAGCAATAATTGGGGATAATGTAATGATATATCATGGTGTTACTTTGGGTGGAACTGGTAAAGAAAAGATAAAAAGACATCCGACAATTAAAGATAATGTTGTTATTGGCGCGGGAGCAATAGTTTTAGGGAATATTGTTATTGGAGAAGGCGTAACGATTGGAGCAGGGGCGATAGTTTTAAAAAGTGTCGCACCAAAAAAAGTTGTCGTCGGTCTTTATAAATAATTAATTGCGAGATAATATAAATCATGGTATAATTGATAATAGGTGATGCTATTTTGAAAATTTGTGATGGTAATAAAGCTTGTAGTGATATAGCTTATTTTTTTAGTGAATTATGTGCGATATATCCGATTACGCCAAGTAGTCCCATGGCATCTAATATTGATAGTTTAAGAAATAAAGAAAATAATTTATTTGATACGAAAGTAGAACTAGTTGAAATGCAAAGTGAAGCTGGAGCCGCGGGAGCTTTACATGGAGCTTTAATAAGTGGCGCTTTAGCAACAACTTTTACAGCTAGTCAAGGTTTACTTTTAATGATACCTAATATGTATAAAATTGCCGGAGAAATGCTTCCGGGAGTAATACATGTGGCATCTAGGACTGTAGCCACTAATGCTTTATCAATTTTTGGAGACCATAGTGATATATATGGAGTAAGAGCAACGGGTTTTGCCATTCTTTCGTCAAGTAATGTATATGATGCTCAAAATTTAGCCGCGGTTGCGCATTTATCCGCGATAAAAGGAAGTATTCCTTTCTTACATTTTTTTGATGGATTTAGAACTAGTCATGAAATAAGTACAATTAAAGAATTAGATACTTTAAAATTAAAAGAAATTATTCCTTGGGAAGATATCGAAAAATTTAAAAATCGGGCTTTAAATATTGATGCGGGTATTCAAAGAGGACTCGCTTTTAACGAAGATATTTATTTTCAAACTAGTGAAGCTAGAAATAAATATTATGATAAACTTCCAGATATAGTAAATGATTATATGGAAAAGATTAATAAAATAATGGGAACTAATTATAAACCATTTAATTATTATGGAGCAGAAGATGCAACAAATGTGATAGTGGCGATGGGAAGTATTACTGATACAATTAAATTAGTAGTTGATAAAGAAAATAAAAAGGGAAAGAAAATTGGTTTAGTAATTGTAAGATTATATCGACCATTTAGTCCTAAATATTTAAAAAATATTTTACCTGATAGTGTTAAAAATATTGCGGTTCTTGATAGAACTAAAGAAGCAGGAGCTAATGGTGAACCTTTATATTTAGATATTGTTAATGCTCTTTTTGATACTGATATAAATGTTGTCGGAGGAAGATTTGGGCTTTCAAGTAAGAATACAACACCAGGGGATATTAAAAGTGTTTATACGATGTTAGATGGTAATCTTAAAAATAATTTTACGATTGGAATTGTAGATGATGTTACTAATACAAGTTTACCTAAAGAAGAATATAAAATTGATATAAATGCTCAAGAATTGCTTATATATGGTTTTGGTTCTGATGGAATGGTTAGTGCTTCAAAAGATATTTTAAAAATTATGGGAAATAAAGGTTATTTTGTAAATGGTTATTTTTCTTATGATTCGAAAAAATCAGGAGGAGTTACAGTTTGTAATTTAAGAATTGGAAAAGAACATATTGAAGCACCTTTTTATGTAGAAAATCCTGAGATGGTTGTGGTTACAAAATTAGAGTATTTTAAAAAATTTCAAATGCTAGATAATTTAAAAGAAAAAGGTATTTTAATTATTAGTACAAGTAAAAATGAAGAAGAAATAAATGAAGTTTTAACAAATAAAGATAAGAAAATAATAAATGCTCGAAATATTAAAGTTTATGCGATAAATGCTGAAGATATTGCAACAGAAGTGGGAATTAAAGGAAAAATTAGTAAAATAATGGAACTTTTAATTTTAAAAGAATTAGGAATAGATGGGGCAATAGAAATACTAACGGATAATATAAAGAAAGCTTTTAAAACTAAAGGAGAAAATGTAATTAATAGTAATATTCTGGCTATAAAAAGAGCTAGTGATAATTTAAAAGAAATTAAAATTAATTTGTCTGATAATATAGATAAAGAAGAAAATATTGATGTTATTAGTAAAATTAATCGAAGAATGGGAGATACTTTAACAGTTTCGGAACTTAGTGCTTTTATGGATGGGACTTTTCCAAATGGGTTAAGTAGTTTTGAAAAAAGAAGAGTTAATGCTAAAGCACCAAAATGGATTAAAGAAAATTGTATTCAGTGTGGAAGATGTAGTTTTGTTTGTCCCCATGCGGTTATTAGAAGTTTTGTGGCAAAAGATAAAGTAGGGATTCCTTATTTAATTAATAAAGATTATAATTATCAAGTTTTAGTAAGTGAATTTGATTGTACAGAATGTGGTTTATGTATTACAGAATGTCCTGGGAAAAATGGCGTTAAAGCTTTAGATTTTGGCGAAGTATCTTTAGAAAAACAAAAGGAAGCAAATAAATATTTTAATAATTATGTTAATCCTTTATTAGTAAATAAATTTAGTGTTGCAGGGGCTAGTTTATGTGAAGCAAAGTTAGAGTTTAGTGGAGCTTGTGCTGGATGTGGCGAAACTCCATATATAAATTTAATTACAAGACTTTATGGGGAAGAATTAGTAATAGCGAATGCGACAGGATGTTCAAGTATTTATGGTGGGTCAGCGCCAAGTACTCCATATAAAATTCCATGGGCTAATTCTTTGTTTGAAGATAATGCCGAGTTTGCATTAGGTATGCATCTTTCTTATAAAAGTAAAAGAAATTTAATTAAAAAAATAATGCTGGATAATAAAGATAAAGTTTCTAATGAAGTAAGAGAGTTATTTATTAAATATATTGATAATATGAATGATTTTAAAATAACTATGGAAGTGAAAAAAGCTTTAGAATCTTTGGATATTCCGGATAAGTTAAAAACATTACTTAAATTTATTCCTTCAAGAACAGTGCTTGCTATCGGTGGTGATGGTTGGGCTTATGATATTGGATATGGTGGAGTAGACCATGTGCTTCATAGTGGGGAACCAGTAAAGATGCTAGTTTTAGATACTGAGGTGTATTCAAATACCGGAGGACAGGCTAGCAAAGCAAGTAAAATGGGACAAGTTGCGGAGTTTGCGGATATGGGCAAAAAAACTTATAAAAAAGATTTATTTAGACTAGCTAGTAGCATTCCTAATTGTTATGTTGCAAGTATTAGTTTGGGGGCTAATATGCAACAAGCAATAAAAGCCATGAAAGAAGCCATGGAACATGATGGTCCAGCATTAATTATTGCTTATTCTCCTTGTATAGAACAGGGAATTAAAACCGGAATGGCACATTCGATAGAAGAAGAGAAGCTTGCTAGTTTATGTGGTTATACTTTACTTATGAGATATAATCCGAAAGAAGAAAAATTATATATGGATAATGTGGAACCTGATTTTAGTTTGTATGATAAATTCTTAGATAATGAAGTGAGATATAATGCTTTAAAGATTAAAGATAAAGAAAAAGCTCAAAGTTTACTTAATAGTCAAATAGAGTATGCTAAAAAAAGATATGCATATTATAAAAAATTAAGTGAAAGTTCCAAAAGTTTGTAATTTTTAGTAGTTTTGGAAAAATATTTCCAAAACTTGACTTTTTTTGAAAAATAATTTATACTTATTTAGAGGTGATAAAATTGATAGAAAGACCTGTTTATCTTGAAGAATTAAAAAGATGGAAAGATAAAGATTTAATAAAAGTTGTTACAGGTATAAGAAGATGTGGTAAATCAACTTTGTTTTTGCTGTTTATTAATTATTTAAAAAAAATAGGAATTAATGATGAGCAAATTATAGAGATAAATTTAGAAGATGCTAATTATGATTTTAAAGATTATAAAGAGTTATATCAGTATATAAATAATAAAATAAAACCTGAAAATAAGTATTATGTATTTTTAGATGAAGTACAAAATGTGAAAGAGTTTCAAAAAGCAGTAGATAGTTTATATATAAAGAAAAATGTTGATTTATATATAACTGGGTCAAATGCTTATTTGTTATCGGGAGAACTTGCAACTTTACTTTCAGGTAGATATATTGAGATAAAAATGTTGCCTTTATCTTTTAAGGAATATGTTAGTATTTTTAATGATAATAATTATCAACAATTATTTTTAGATTATATGAAAAATGGGGGAATGCCAGGAAATATAAATATTTTAAAAACTAATCCTAATGATATAGATAAATATTTAGATGGGATATTTTCAACGATTGTATATAAAGATATAATGGCAAGAGTTAATATATCTGATAAGTTATTATTAGAAAGTGTCTTAAAGTTTTTGTTTGATAGTATAGGAAGTTCTATATCAATTAAAAAAATAAGTGATACATTAACAAGTAAAGGGATGGCAACAAGTAATCATACAGTAGAAAATTATATAACAGCCTTTATAGAAAGTTTTTTAATATATAAAGCGGAAAGATTTGATGTAAAAGGAAAAAATTTACTTTCAAGAGATTATAAATATTATGTTGTAGATACGGGACTTAGAAGTTATTTATTAGGAAAAAAGGCTGATAGTGATATGGGACATATATTGGAAAATATAGTATATTTAGAGTTACTTAGAAGGGGTTATAAAGTATATGTGGGGAAAGTTGATGATTTAGAGGTTGATTTTGTGGCGCAAAATAGAGATGGACTAAAATATTTTCAAGTTGCTTTATCGGTTAGAGATGAGAAAGTTTTAGAAAGAGAATTAAAGTCATTGCGAAAAACAGGGGATTATTATCCTAAAGTATTACTTACTTTAGATATGGATTTAGAAGCTGATTATGATGGTATAAGAAAAATAAATGTAGTACAATGGTTATTAAGTGAAGAATAAATTAATTTAAAGTATTCTATTTTCTTTTAAAATAATGGTTGTATTTATAATAAAACTATGTTAATATTAAATTGTAGAACATTTAAGGACTAAATGCCTACAATTTTGTATTGGAGACACTTATGTTGATATCAATTTTTATGTTGATAAAAACAAGTGCCTTTTTAATTGTTATAAACAATAATATCATGGATAAAATCACTTTTATCATGACCACCTAGTCCCTCCTTTACCATAAAACAAACCCCCTGACATGCAAAGGAGAAAGTTATGGAAAGAAGAACACTAAAAGAGGTAGACACCCGCCTTAAATGTTCGATTATTTATTATAAATATTAATTATATATAAGTAAAGAAAAATCGCTCGACAAAATTCGACAAACAAAAAAGCCTAAAAGGGCTTTTTATCAATTCTACCAAGTAAATAATCAGCAGATATTTTATATTTTTTGCATATAGCAAATAAAGCGTGAGTTGGAATTAATCTTTTTCCATGTTCATAATCAGATAACACTGAGTGAGGAGTATTTAAAATTTCAGCAAGTTGTTCTTGAGTTAGTTTATATTTTTTTCTAAAAGCAAGTAGATTTTTACCAACTGTTGCTATATCGATATTAGTTTTTAAATTATTGTATTTTTTCTTATTGCTAAAAGAAAATATATAATCTAAAGAAACATCATAATAATTACATAAAGTAATTAAGTGTTTAAGAGGGATGATTAAATCTTCTTTTTCATAATGACAATAAGTTCCACTATCTAAATTAATTAATTGTCCTACTTCCTTTTGAGTAAGACCGATTCTTGTTCTTAAAGATTCTAATTTTTCACTATACATTAAATATTCACCATATAAATTTTGCCATATTTCTTGTAATTTGTCTTAATTCACTGGAATTATACGACAAAACTTATTGACTTTTTCTATTTACAAGTTTATAATTTAAATATAAGTTAGAAAAAACTAATATATTTGATAAAATAGAAAGGAAGATAAACTTGAAGTTTGAGAAAATAAATTATGTAAATGGGAAAAAGGGAATATTAATAGGCTTTGTAATAGCATTTATATTAGTAATAGTAATAAATTTATTTTTTACAAGAGCAAAGTATAAGTTAGTAGAAAGTAGAAAACTAGCCACTGGGACAATTAACTATACATTAGTTGATTTTGAATTGGTAGAAATAAGAGTAAAGGGGTTAAGTGATAGTGATTATCAAGTTGTAAATGAGATACAAGATGGTAATTATGTTATAAATGAAGAAAAAAGTTATTGTACGGAGAAGTATACAAAAGAAGATAATAGTTTTGAAGATGTAAAGAATGAAAGTTTAACAATAAATTTTGATAAAGAAAGTAAAACAATAAGTGTAAGTCCATATAGTAAAAAAGGAACTAAATGTCATTTGTATTTTGAAGAAAGTTTACCACCTTTATGTGAAGAAGGAGATACAACATGTAAAACATTACTTGGGAATGCTACAATAAATGCAAGTTGTCCAGAAGCAAGTGCAGATGGAGTTGACAAAATACCAGGAGTAGAGAGTACAAATGCCATGATATGTAAAGCAAATGATGACTTTGGAACAAGTTATTATTATAGAGGAAAAGAAAGTGGAACAAATAACTGGGTAGTCTTTGGACAAGAAGGCAGTAATTATATTTGGTGGCGAATCATCCGCATAAATGGAAATGGAACAATACGATTAATCTATGCTGGAACAAGTAGTAGTAATAAAACAGCTCCAAGTCCAACCGGTGTAGATACAATGATTACGCCAAGAACGCCAGCAGTTAGTAGTGATCCAAAATCAGTAAGATTTAATACAAATGATGATGATAATAAGTATGTAGGATATATGTATGGGGGAGCAAATGGAGTTGCAAGTACAAGTTATGATACAGCCCATAAATCTGATGTACAAAGTAGAGTATTACAAGAAATAGTATATTGGTATGAAAATAAAACAAATTTAGGAGATTTATCAACTAAAATAGATGTAGATACAGGTTTTTGCGGAGATAGAACATATACAACAAATCCTCATGGAAGTACTTATTCAGGAACAGAAAATTTGGGCTATGGAAGTACAGCAACAGTATATGGAGCAGAAAAAGTATGGCAGGCAAATAGTACTAGTTATAATACAGATGAACAAACTGCTACATTCAAGTGTGGAGTAGATTTAAGTACAAAAGAAGTTAAGACAGAAGCACAAAAAAGAGATTTATATACAGATCCAAGTGCAACGAGTGGTTGGACAAATGGAAGTAATGGAAAAGTAGAAGGAAATAATGCACTTCCTGTACCAGTAGGCTTAATCACCATGGATGAAGTAATACATGCGGGAGGATTTTATGGAACAGCCAATAATGGATATTGGTTATATACAAATCAGTATTATTGGACAATGTCTCCGTCTCACTTTAGCGGCAGCGATGCTCGCGTGTTCTATGTGTATGATAGTGGCCTCCTCGGCTACGGCTTCGTGAACAACTATAATGGTGTGCGCCCAGTAATAAATCTCAAAGCTGATACAACCTTTACCTTCGATAATGATAAACCAGCAGGCACAACAACTAATCCATACGTAGTCCAAACATCTTAATTAAAAATAAATTATCGCTTGCTCATATTGCTTTCGAATTTATATATGGGCAGGAAGAAACTCCATGATAGAGGTTACTCTCTATCTTTTTTGAGTAAAAAAAAGAAGCTGCCCCCTGAAGACAGCTTCAAAAAGAATAAAAAGGGGTTGACTAGTGTGATACTAGCACCAATTCGCCTTGTTAAGTGAATTGGTGATTGTTATATTAAAGGATAAAGACGATTTTGTCAACAGTTTTCTCAAATTTTTTTAAAATAATTTACAAAGGGCAATTAGTTTGTTAAAATTATAATGGTAGGTGTTAATTATGATACTTAAAAAACCATATGCATTTATTATTAAACATTTTAGAATTATACATTTAATATTATTAATACCAATGATATATTTACTTACTCAAACTAGAGAAATAATGGTATTTTTTCGAGATTATGTTAGTAATGGTTACATGGTTAGTTCAGCAATACCTTTGGCTAATTTGGCTAATAATTATGTTAATATATTTATGTATATATCTGTAGTACTTATCCTGGCTATTTTTATAATTTTAGCATTTGTATTACAACTTAAAGATAAACCAACTAAATATTATGGGGCGGGAATAATATATTATATTGCAATGTTTGGTTTACTTACTGGAGCGTTTGTAATATTTCGAATGATTGAAAATGATACTTTGGATAGTACTTTTGCAAGAATTATTAGAGATTTATGTTTGATTGTACATTATAGTCAATATATAATTATTATATTTACGGCTGTTCGGGGTGTTGGTTTTAATATCAAACAGTTTAATTTTAAAAGTGATATTGAAGATTTAAAGATTAGTGCGGAAGATAGTGAAGAATTTGAGTTTTTGGTAGGAAGAGATACTTATAAAACTAAAAGAAATATAAGAAGATTTATAAGAGAGTTAGGATATTATTATAAAGAAAATAAGTTTATATTTACGGTTATATTTATAGTTTTGGCGGGAATACTTGCGACAACTTTGTTTGTAAATAGTGAAGTACATGATAAAGTATATAGAGAAAAAGATACAATTGCTTTTGGCTATTTAAATATGACAGTAGAAAATTCTTATATGTCTAGTTATGATTTAAAGGGTAAAACTATTAAAAATGATAAAGTATATATTGCAATAGTTGTAAAGATTAATAATAGATATAGAGAAGATCATCCTTTTAATTATCCTAATGTTCAATTAAAAGTTAATAAAAGGTATATATCACCTAATTTAAATGTTAGTAACTATTTTAGAGATTTTGCTGATCCTTATGATGGTTCTCCTATTAAAGGGGTTAGTGAAAATAAATATGTTTTAGTATATGAAATAGATAAATATTTGGTTAATAATGATTTTGAAATAGCAGTTTTTTCAGGCTTTGGAAATAGTAAAGAAAATGTTGGAGCAGTAAATAAAAGAATTGCTATTAATCCAGTTAAATATGATAGTGAAGCAGTTTCTAATGAAGTTAATATGGGAGCTAATATTAATTTAGGAAGTACTTATTTAAATAAATCGCAAGTTAGTATTAAAGATTTTATATTTATGACAAGATTTCCTTATGAATATGAATATTGTTTGGGAAGTGATTGTTATACATCACATAATGCTTTAACGATATCAGGTAATGATATTGGTAGATATACTTTAATGGTTGTGGATTATGATTTAGTACTTGATGATGAATCTATGTATATGTATTCAGATAAAAATTATCAAAATTTTTTTGAAGATTTTATGAGTATTAAATATGATGTAGATGGAAGAGAATATGTAAGTGATGTAGATTTAATTAATCCAGTAAATTATAGTGATAAGTTAGTGTTTAAAATAGATAAAGATATAGTAAATGCTACGAATATAGAAGCTGTTTTAAATATTAGAAATGTTAGTTATGAGATAAAACTTAAATAAAAATATTTTTGGTAATTGACAAAATAAAAGATATTTGTTATTATCTCATTATCTTAAACATTTTACTTTATAATAGAGTTTAAGGGGGATATATGTTTTTAGATTTAGTTTTAGAATTAGAAAAATGTTTTACCAAAGAAGAAATAGCCTTAATAACTAAGGCTTATCAGTATGCTTCAATTAAACATGAAGGAGTAAAAAGGGATAGTGGAGAAGATTATATAACTCATCCTCTTAATGTAGCATGGATACTATTTAAGGAAATGCATTTAAGAGATGTAAATAGTATTTGTGCGGCTTTTTTACATGATGTGTTAGAAGATACAGATACGACTAAAGAAGAGATTTTAGAAGAATTTAATTTAGATATAGCTAATTTAGTAGATGGGGTTACAAAAATTAAAAATATAAATTTTACGAATAAAACTGAAAAAGAAAGAGCTAATACATGTATTTTACTTAAAGCAGCGATTCTTGATTATCGAGTAATATTAATTAAACTTGCTGATAGATTACATAATATGCGAACAATTAAGTTTAAAAAGAATAGAGAAAAGGCTAAAGCTAAGTGTTTAGAAACATTATATTTGTTTGTGCCGATTGCTGATAGAATAGGGGCTTATAAAGTTAAAAGTGAATTAGAAGATTTAGCATTTAAAGAATTATATCCGCGAAAGTTTAAAGTTTTAGAAGCTAGTTTATTAAGTTATATTGATAGACATAAGTTAGAATTAGATGAAATAGAAAATAATATTGGAAGTATTTTAAATAAAGAAAATATTAATAATAGAGTAGTTAGAGATTATAAAAGTTTATATGAATTATATGAGGGATATAAGAAAAATCAAAAGATGGCTAATATTCATGATTTAATTATATATCGAACTTCAGTTGCAAGTTTAAGTGATTGTTATTTAGCCCTTATGCATTTGCATCAAAAATATAATGCCGTTAATGCGGGTTATTTTAGAGATTTTATATCTAATCCTAGGCCTAATGGATATAAAGCAATTCATACGACAGTGCATGGTTTTAGTGAACATTGTGTTCAAATGAGGATAGCTACTTTTAAAATGGCTTTACAAAATAGATATGGTTTTGCCGTATTACAAGAAATATTTCCGGATAAAAGTATTAAAGAAATTCAAGATTATTTAGCGAAGAGAGATAGTTTTATTGCCTCTATTAAAGAAATAGAAGAATTATATAAAATAGAAGATGGGAGTTTTTATGAACAGGTATGTCGGGAAGTATTAAGTAAACAAGTTAAAGTTTATTCGCGAGGAAAAGTTTTATATAAAATGCCTATTGGTTCTACGGTTTTAGATTTTGCTTTTAGATTAAGTGTAGATTTAGGAAATAAAGCTGATAGAGCTTTAGTTAATGGAAAAGAAGTAGGAATTAACTATATTTTAAAAGAAGGAGATACCGTTGATATAATAATTTCAGAAAATAAATTAAGACAAGAAAGAGAAGCTTTAGATTTTGTTGTAACAACTTTGGCTAAAAAAGAAATTGAAGAAGGATTAAGGGGAATAGGTCTAGTTAGAAAATTAAATTAAGTCTTTTGGTGAATTCTCAAAGTAAAAACTCATCAATTTAAAAAAGAGCTTTTACTTTGAGAATTAAGAAATTAAGTCTTTTTTGCGATATGGCTTGAAAATGGAGGTAAATTAAAGTATAATTATATAAGAATAGGTGAAGCTATGAGAAAGATTATTGCTAGTTTAGATATTGGAACAAGTTCAATAAAATTAATCGTAGGAGAGTTTATTAAAAATTCTCTTAATGTTCTTTGTGCCTCAGAAGTTCCCAGTAAAGGAATAAAAAAAGGGTTAATTGCGAGTCGGGATGATTTAATACCGGCTTTAAAAGAAACATTTCATAAAGCTGAAGAAATGCTGGGGATACCTATTAAAGAAGTTGTACTTGCAATACCATCTTATTATACTGAGGTTAGTATGAGTGAGGGAAGTACGACTATTACTAATGAAGACCATGTGATTACGCATCAAGATTTAATAAGAGCTATGCAAGCAGCTAGTTATAATAAAATAAGTGATGAAGAGGAATTAGTAAGTATTGTCCCAACGAGATATAAGATAAACGGGGAAGAAGTAGTTAAAAATCCGATTAATATGATTGCAGATAAGTTAACTATTAAAGCAGTATTAGTAACAGTTTTAAAAATAAATATTAGTCCTTTTATAAGTGTTTTAGAAAAAATTGGAGTAAAAGTATTAGATGTAGTTTCATCGCCACTTGGAGATATGGCAGCGAATAAAAATAAATTTGTTCTTAATGGAGTTAGTGCTTTAATAAATATAGGTGAGGGAACGACAACTGTTTCAATATATAATAAAGGAATACTTACCAAGTCAGAGGTAGTTGAACTTGGAGGAGCTAATGTTGATAATGATATTGCTTATATTTATAAAATAACCAAGAAAGATGCTAAACATATAAAGGAAAACTTAGGACTTGCAGTTCCGGATTTAGCTTTACCCGAAGAAAAGATAAGTTTAACTGATAGACTTGGAGAGACAGTAGTAATAAATCAAAAAGATTTATGTGAAATTATTGAGAGTAGATTAGAGGAAATACTTGGTTTAGCTAAAAAACAAATGAATTTACTTACGAAAAAGAATATTGATTATATAATAGTAACAGGAGGAACAACCGAGTTAGGAGATTTTAACAATTTGCTTGATAAAGTCTTTACTAAATCACATATTCTTGGTAAAATAGATATTGTAGGTGTTAGGAATAATAAGTATAGCACAGGTATTGGAACTATTAAGTATTATAATGAGAGATTAAAACTTAAGAATAAAGAGTATTCAGTTTTTAATTTAGATGAGTTAGAAGCACTTAGTGGAGCCCATAAGAAAGTTAATATAAATGAAAATTCAATATTAGGAAAATTATTTGGATATTTTTTTGATAGTTAAGGAGAGATGCATATGAACGGTTTACAAATGGATCAAATAGCTAAAATAAAAGTCGTTGGAGTAGGCGGCGGCGGTAATAATGCAGTTAACCGAATGATTGAAGAAGGAGTTAAAGGTGTAGAATTTATTGTTGTAAATACTGATTTACAAGTACTTAATGCTTCAAGTTGTGAAAATAAAGTACAGATAGGTTCTACGATTACCGAAGGTTTAGGAGCAGGAGCTAATCCGGAGATAGGAAGAGCCGCGGCGATTGAATCTAAAGCTGACTTAGAAGAAGTTATAAAAGGAGCTGACATGGTCTTTGTTGCTTGTGGTATGGGTGGTGGAACTGGAACAGGTGCCGCGCCAGTTATTGCCGAAATTGCGCAAGAATCAGGGGCTTTAACAGTCGGTATTGTCACTAAACCATTTAGATTTGAAGGTAAAAGAAGAATGGAGAATGCTTTACTTGGACTAGAAGAGTTAAAGAAACATGTTGATACCTTAATTGTTATTCCAAATGATAAACTAAGAGATATAATTGATAGAAATACATCATTTAAAGATGCTTTTAAAGAAGTTGATAATGTTTTACATCGTGGGGTGCAATCTATTTCTGATTTGATTGCCGTTACTGGAATTATAAATCTAGACTTTGCGGATGTTAAAACAGTTATGCAAAAAAGTGGAACCGCCATTATTGGTATAGGTTGTAATGCTGGTGAAAATAGAGCTATTGAAGCTGCAAGACAAGCTGTGGCTAATTCTTTACTTGAAGCAACAATTGAAGGAGCAACTAATGCAATAGTAAATGTTACTGGTGGACCTAACTTAACATTGTTTGAAATTGAAGATGCGGTAGAAACAGTTAGAGCAGCCGCGAATAATGATGTCAATATTATTTTCGGTGCTATTCAAAATGATAATTTAACTGATGAAGTTATTGTTACCGTAATTGCAACAGGATTTGAAGATGAAGGTGAAGCAGAAGAAGTATTATTCTCTGATGAAACTACTTTACCTAAGAGAAGACAACCAGAACCAGTTCAAGCCGCGAGTGATGAATATGATATACCACCATTTTTAAGAAATAATAAAGATGATGATAGATTTTAATAAATAGCTATCTTAAAAAAAGATAGTTTTTTTTGTGATATTTATTAAATTTTAGAAAAAGTATGATATACTATAAATAGATAGGAGAGGTATTAATGAACGTACTTATAATTCCCGCTTGGTATCCTAATGGGGAAGATAAATTAATGGGGATTTATCATAAAGAGTTTTGTGAGGCATTAGGGGCAAGAGATAATATAAAGGTTAATATGCTTTTTATTGATAGACAACGGATTACATCGCTTTTAAAATATCCTTTTATGAGTAAATGGGAAATTGATAAACAAAATAATTATGATGTTTATATAAGAAAGATGATAGATATTGGTATTATCAGTATGGATTTACAATTAAAGAAATATGTGAAAGTTTTGGATAAGGCTTATCAGAAATATTTGAAATATAATGAAAAGCCTGATGTAATACATGCCCAGGTTACTATTCCTTCAGGTTATGCCGCGGCTGTTTTAGGGAAAAAATATAATATTCCAGTCGTAGTAACGGAACATTCTTCTTATTTTAAAAGATTTTTTCAAGATGAAGTTTATAAAAAATATGGGGAGTATACTTTAGAAAATAGTTATTTTACAACCGTGAGTAATTATATGGCAAAAGATATTAAATGTGATGTGATTCCTAATTTAGTTGATACTGAATATTTTAATGGGAAAAGAGCAAAGATTAAAGATTTAAAATTAATTACAGTATCGGCTTTAAGAAAAGGCAAAAGAATTGATGATATAATTGAAGCTTTAAAAATAATAAATGAAAAATATCAAATAAAAGCTACTTTAACTATTATTGGGGATGGTTTTTATGAAGATAAATATAAGAATAGATGTTTAGAACTTAAAATGGAAGATAAAGTTAATTTTTTAGGAAGACTTAATAAAGAAGAGATTAGAAAAGAACTTTTAAGACATAATGTTTTTGTAATTGCAAGTGAAAAAGAAACTTTTTGTATTCCCGGAGTAGAAGCACTTGCCAGTGGAATGCCAGTAGTAGCTACAAAATGTTTGGGACCAGAAGAATATATTGATAATAAATGTGGCAAATTAGTAGATGTGGGAAATATAGAAGAAATGGCTCAGAAAATAGTTGATGTTTATCAAAATATAGATAAGTATGATGAAGAAGTATTAAGGAAAGTAGCAAGTAAATATAGTGCTTTAAATGTTACAAATAAAGCGATAGATATTTATCAGAAGTTAATTCTTAATAAAAAATAATTGTGTCATAAAATAGTAAAAAAGAATAAAAAATAATTTTCAGGTAGAAAGATAGGGGAAAATTTTGTATAATAAGGAGTAGGTGGTACAAATGATATATTTAGATTATAGTGCAACAACACCAGTGGGGTTTGAAGTACTAGATACATATAATAGAACGAGTAAAGATTTTTTTGGGAATCCTAATTCAATTCATGAACTTGGGGTTAAAACTAAGAATTTAATGAATAGTGCAACTAAACAAATCGCGGAAATTTTTGGGATTCAAGATACCGAAATAACATATACTAGTGGAGCGACAGCATCAAATAATATTGCTATTATTGGGTGTGCTTTGCAAAATCATAAAAAGGGAAGACATATTATTACATCAAGATTGGAACATCCTAGTGTCTATGCGATATGTGATTATTTGGAAGGTTTAGGTTTTGAAATTAGTTATGTTAAAAATGATGAAGAAGGTTTGATAGATTTTGAAGACCTTAAAAGTTTAATTAAACCTGAAACAATTTTAGTAAGTATATGCGCGGTTAATAGTGAAACAGGGGTTAGACAACCTTTAAAAATGATTAGACAAATTGTTAAGAAAGAAAATCCTGAGACAATAATTCATTCAGATATGACTCAAGCGGTTGGAAAAGTAAGTGTTAATTTTCATGATGTTGATATGGCAACATTTACAGGACATAAAATATATGGACCGAAAGGAATAGGGGTTTTATATAAAAATAATAGTGTTAATTTAACTCCGATATTATATGGTTCTGGTAAAAGTAATATGCTTAGTCCAGGAACACCAGCAGTACCTTTAATTGTCGCATTATCAAAAGCTGTGAGACTTTCGACAACTGATATTGAGAAAAGAGAAAGATTTATTGAAAGATTAAATATGAAGATAGTTGATGCTTTAAGTAAATATGAAGGAGTAATGATTAATAAAACAAAATATTCAATACCGCATATTTTAAATATTAGTTTAAGAAATATTAAAGCTGAAACATTTTTACATGCTTTAGAAGAAAATGAAATATATGTAAGTAGTAATACCGCTTGTTCAAGTGGAAATTTATCAACTAGTGTATATGCTATATATGATGATAAAGTGCGGGCTTCATCAACAATAAGAATTAGTTTATCACATCTTACAACAACTGATGAAGTTAATCGTTTTATTAGTACTTTTGAAGAAGTTTATGCAAGGCTTAGTGGTCTTATTAGAAAGTTTGATTAGATACTTAGGTATCTTTTTTCTTTACAAAAAGGGGATATCTTAGTATAATTTAGAAGTGATGTTTTATGAAGAAAGCAATTTTAATTAAATATGGAGAGTTATCAACTAAAAAAGATAATATTAATTTTTTTCTTACAAGACTTAAGAGTAATATTCTAGAAGCTTTAAAAGGAATAGATGCCAGAGTTGAATATGATTTAGGAAGAATGTTTATTTATACTGATGATTTTGGAAAAGTTTTAGATAAAGTTAAAAATATTTTTGGGATTCATGAAATAAATATATGTTATATTATTGATAGTATCGATATAGATATTGTTTTTAAACAAGTTTTAGGGTTAGTAGAGGAAAAAGAATTTAAAACTTTTAAAGTAGAAAGTAAAAGAAGTAATAAAGAGATTGAATACACGAGTGTTGGTTTAAGTAAAATGTTGGGTGGGTATTTATTAAAGAATATTCCGAATATAAAAGTTGATGTTAAAAATCCCGAATTACTTATAAATGTTGAATATAGAAAGAATGAAGTTTTAGTTTATAGTGATAAAATTAAAGGTTTAGGTGGGTATCCGGTTGGAACTTTAGGGAAAGGAATTCTCATGCTTAGTGGAGGAATAGACTCACCTGTTGCGGGTTATCTTGCGATTAAAAGAGGAGTAAAGATAGAGGCAATATATTTTGAAGCCCCACCTCATACAAGTATAGAAGCTAAAAACAAAGTTATAAGTCTTGCGCGAAAACTTGCCAAATATAATGGAGAAGTAGTTTTACATGTAGTTAATTTTACTGAAATACAAGAAGAAATATATAAAAATATTCCCCATGAATATTTAATTACAATTATGAGAAGAATGATGTACCGAATAAGTGCGATAATTGCGGGAAGAAGAAATGCGAAAATAATTGTTAATGGTGAGAGTATTGGACAAGTTGCTAGTCAGACTTTAACTAGTATGAGTGCAATAAATGAAGTAGTTAAAATACCCGTTATTAGACCAGTTGCTTGTTTTGATAAGTTAGATATAATTAGTATTGCTAAAGAAATTGATACTTATGAAACTAGTATTCTTCCTTATGAAGATTGTTGTACTATATTTGTACCAAAACATCCGGTTATAAATCCTTTAAAAGGTAAATGCATAGAATATGAAACAAAAATTGCATATGAAGATATGATATATAAAGCTGTTAAAAATCATGAAATAATTAAAGTAAAAGAAAAAGAAGAAAATATATATGGGGATTTATTATAATTTAATGCATTTTAAATATTTTTTATATTTTTTAGTTAACTCTTTAACAAAGATTGAAGGGTTATTTTTTTCAACAAATAAATAACAATTATTTTTAGTACGAGTTAGAGCAACATAAAATAATCTTCGCTCTTCTTCATAGGGAAATAAATCTTTATGAACTAAGACATAATTAATAATTTTTTCTTCTTTAATTTTAGAGGGAAGAGAATTAGAATCATCAGTAAGATTAATGATTAAAACGTTTTCTTCTTCGAGACCTTTGGCTTTATGAATTGTTTTATAATAAGTATTAGTATCTAGATAAGTAATATTATTATTTTTTATAATATTAGGGGGAGCAACGTTGTAGATGTCTAAGTTATTGCGACCTAATATTAAGAGATTAGGGCTGTTTATATATTTTAAGGCTTTTAAAAAGTCTTTTTTACCGTCTTCGTAATAAAGAATTGTAATAGGTTTAGGGATACTTTTTTTAGAAGTAAGATTTTTTTTAATTTGTCTTTTATTTTCCATTACAAAAGAACCAGCGACATTTATTAATTCTTGACTATTACGATAGGTGGAGGTTAAATAAAGTTTTTTTACTGGTTTAAAGTTTTCCGGAAAGTCTAAAAAGTTAAATAAATCACAGCCAGAAAAACGATAAATTGATTGAAAATCATCGCCTACGACAGTTATATAAGCATGAGTTTTTTGGATTATTTCTTTAATTAAGTTTTCTCTTACACGAGAGGTATCTTGATATTCATCAATAATAATATATTTATAAGTTTTATTAAGGCCTTTATTTTTAACTAAAGATGTAGCGAGATATATCATATCATCAAAATCAATTAAGTTTTGGGATTTTTTTTCAATTAAGTACATTTCATATATTTTTTGAATGATTTTTAAGAAAGGGCGGTCCATGGTTTTAGCATCTTTAATTATTTTATCAAATTTTTTTAAATCATAAAAGTTGGCAATAAAAAGACGAATAAAACGGGCGATGGTTTTTTTGTAATTTTGAAAAGCTTTAGTTGTTTCGTAGTTCCGGGTAAAAAAGATATTGCGGAAATAAGTTTTACTTGGAATAGATGTTAAGACTTCATCAATTAAAAAGTCTAAAAGATTATCTTCCGCGATACTATAGGGGATGTTATGACTTTTAATTATTTCTAAGGCTAGTTTATGAAAAGTGTAGACTTGATTTTTTAATTTAAGTTCTTTTTTGATTTTCTTTTGAAGACTTTCCGCGGCATTATTAGTAAAGGTAATACATAAAATGTCATCAATATTAATATGTTCTTGGGTAACTAAATATTTTACTTTACCGACCATCGTAAGACTTTTACCAGAACCAGCTCCGGCGATAATCATTGTATTTTCATTATTCGTGGTGGCCGCGATAGTTTGCTCGTGGTCTAATGTGTTACCTAATACTTCAATTTTCATGGTATCCCCCTTTAATTTTTGCTAGGCGTCATATAGCAAATATTTTACCAAAAAATACCAAAAAGTAAAGAAAAACTTGAGCTTCAAGTTTTAAAATATAAATAATAGATAAAAGGTGCTTGCAAAAATAGGGAAAATAAATTACAATATTAATGTTAAGGGTGGAATAGTAATGAGAAAATTAATAAAGATATGTTCTTTGATATTAGTTGTTTTAGGATTATCAAGTTGTTTTAATGATGATAAATTAAGTAATGATAATGTTTATACTACTATTTATCCTATTAATTATTTAGCAAATTATTTATATGGAGAAGAAAAAGAAGTATCAAGTATTTATCCCGCGGGAGCTAATATCGATAAATATAAACTTACAAATAAACAAAAAGAAGTTTATCAAAGTGGGGCTCTTTTTATATATAATGGACTTACTAATGAAAAAGAGTTAGCCAGAGAGTTTTTAAATAATAATGATAAATTACTTCTAATTGATGTATCTTATGGACTTAATTATACTAATAATATTGAAGAGTTATGGCTTAGTCCAAATAATTATTTAATGCTTGCGAAAAATATTAAGAATAATTTAATTGATTATACGACAAGTAAAATGGTTATTGATAAGATTGAAGCTAAATATAAAGAATTAGAAGAAAAATTATCTTATATGGATGCGGATTTAAGAAATATTGCAAAATTAGCAAGTAAAGAGGGAAATAATACTTTAGTGGTTTCTTCAATGAAATTAAAATTTTTAGAGAATTATGGGTTTAATGTAGTAGTACTTGATAGTGATAATGTTAATGAAGCAACAATTAAAGGGAATTTTAAGAGTGAAAGATATAAAGATATATATTTATGTAGTAATGATACTAAGAGTGATTTAGTAAAAGATTTAGAAGAAAATTATGATGCTAATATAATAAAAGTTAATATGATGTATACTTTAAGTGATGAAGAAATAGCTAATTCTTTAGATTATCTTGCAATTATGGAAGCATTTATTGAAGATATTAGGAATACAACTTTAAGTTGATTTTAAATAAAATAGACTGTTTTAAATTTACAGTTTTTTTTATTTATGATAAAATAATGATAATAAAGAAGGTATGTGTGGTATGGTAAAGTTTAAGAAAATAATATTAATGGTTTTAGTAGTTTTTTTAGTTGTAGGTTGTATGGATTATAATGTAGGTTTTAATATTAATAAAGATAAAAGTTTAGATTTAAGTATGGAATCAAAAGTTGATTTACTTAAGTTTATGCATAATTTACTTCAAGATGAAGAGTTAAAAAAATCATTTTTGGAACAATCCGCGACGACAGCTTGTAGTTATACTTGTGATGCTTTAGATGAAGATTGTATGAATAAGTGTGTAGATGAAAATACGAAAAATGCTACATTAACTGATGAAGATATCAAAAAATATTTGGATGATGCGATGAGTAGTGATGATGCCCTTGATGAAAGTTATAATGAAGAAGAGATAAAGGCTCTTACAGATAAAGGGTTTACTGTAGATGAAAGTTTAGATAAAGACAGTTATGTTTATACTTTAAGTATTAAGAAACATTATAATAATATAGATGATGTTAGTTCTGATAAGGAAGTAAGTGCAAGTAGTGTAGATATTAATAAATTATTTGCGGGTGAAGCTGAAGAAGTTTACTTTACGAAAACTAGTGAGGGTAATTATAAAGCTAATTTTGTAGTAGGAGAGTCAACAGTTAATGAAAGTGATTTTGTGGAATTTGATTTAGATGATGTAGACTTAAAAGGATTAATGAGTATTACTTATACTGTAACTTTACCAAATGGAGCAATTAGTAATAATGCCAGTGAAGTATCAAGTGATAAAAAAACTCTTACTTGGGATTTATCAGGTAATGATGTTAAAGAAATAAATTATGAGTTTAGTTTGAATGATTTAGAAAATAAAGAAAATACAGTAACTGATAATAATAGTAATAAAAGTACTAATAATACTACTAATATTTTAGGATTAAATATTAGTGATACTAATTTAAGATATATTTCTTATGGTTTAATGGGTGGGGGATTATTAGTCGCGGTTATAGCAACTTTGATATTTGTTAAGAGTAATAAGAAAAATAAAATGGATTAAGGCTTAAATTTTAAGTCTTTTTCTTTTACAAAAAAAGTATCATATGTTATAATTAGTTTACTGGAGATGATATAAATGTTTGAGTATTTAGGAGATAGATTAAGTAAAGCAATAAAGAATATTCGGGGGATGGGAAAGATTACCGAAGAAAATATAAGTGATGCCATGAGAGAGATTAGACTGGCTTTATTAGAGGCTGATGTCAATTATCAAGTGGTTAAAGAGTTTGTGGCAACAGTTAAAGAAAAAGCTTTGGGTTTAGATGTTGGTAAAAGTTTAAAGCCTGATGAATTATTTATTAAATTAGTTAAAGATGAATTAGTAAGTTTACTGGGAAGTGATTATGTTCCTTTAACAGTAAATAATGGAACTACTATTTTAATGCTTTGTGGTCTTCAGGGTAGTGGAAAAACGACGACCGCGGGAAAACTAGCTAATTTACTTAGAAAAAAACATAATAAAAAACCTTTGCTTGTTGCGTGCGATGTTTATAGACCAGCCGCGATAGAACAATTACAGGAAATAGGTAAAAGTTTAAATATTCCCGTTTTTACTAAAGGTAAAATTAAACCGACAGTAATTATTAAAGAAGCTTTAGAGTATGCTAAAGAGAATAATCTTGATTATATAATTATAGATACCGCGGGAAGATTACAGATTGATGAAGCCTTAATGGATGAGTTAAAAGAAATAAGTAGTGAAATTAAGATAGATGAAACTATTTTAGTAATTGATGCGATGATGGGGCAAGATGCGATAAATGTTATAACTGGTTTTAATAATGCTTTAAATCTTACGGGGACTATACTTACAAAACTTGATGGTAATACTAAGGGTGGAGTTGCTTTATCCGTTAGACATTTAACTAATATTCCTATTAAATTTGTAGGAGATTCCGAAAAAATGGATGGGTTAAGAGAATTTTATCCTGAGGCAATGGCGGAACGTATTTTAGATATGGGTGATATTTTAGGTATTGCAGATAAAGTTGAAGGCTTGATGAGTGAAGAAGAAGCTAAAGACCAAATGGCCAAGATGAAAAAAGGAAATTATGATTTAAATGATTTTTTACAAAATTTGAAACAAATAAAAAAATTGGGGCCATTAGAAAATATTTTAAAAATGCTTCCAGGGGCTAGAAAGATGGGACTTAATAATATTTCAATTGACCAAAAAGAAATATTACATGTTGAAGCGATAGTAAGTTCAATGACTTTATATGAAAGAAGACATCCGGAGGTATTAAAAGCAAGTAGAAAACAAAGAATTGCTAAAGGGAGTGGAAGAAGTGTGGAAGAAGTAAATAGACTTTTAAAACAGTTTGAAGCTATGAAAGATATGATGAAAAAGGTTAGTAATGGAAATATGAAATTGCCATTTTAGAGAGTTATGAAGAAGTTTATTATTATATCTTTAGCGTTTTTAGAGTTTTTAATTTATACATTTTTAATGGTTTTGGTAAATGAAATAATAACTGATAAACCAGTATTTAAATTAATTGCTAATATAGTTGTGCTTATAGGAATAGGGATTTTGTTATATTTTTTAATAAAAAAACTTTTAGATATATTAAAGTTAGATTCTAAAAGTTATATTTATTTAATAATTTTAGGAAATATAATACTTAGTTTAATATTACCGGTTTTATTTATTATAGTACTTCCAAATGAAAAATTAATAATACTTGCTTATCTTTTTATAGTATCAGGTTTATTTTATGGTTTGATAGTTAATTTAGTAATTGGTTTTTGTAATCACTTTTTAAATAAAAATTAGGGTTTTACCTAAACAGAGATTTATTTTAGTCATAAAATAAATTAGAAAGGAAAAGTGATTATCTTGAAGATAAATAATAATCGTGATTTTGAATCTATGCAAGAAACGGCATATTATAATACACAATATCAAATGGGAGATAATATGGGAGCGGGTATGGATACTTGTTCTATGAATATGGGGATGCCGGATATGGGAATGATGGGAGAGACTATGCCAGGAGTTGTGTGTCCACCAGTTTATGAATGTCCTAGAGAAACAGTTTGTCATAGATATATTTGTCATGAAGTTCCACATATTCAACCTTGTAATACTAAAATAATAAATCATCATATATATAGACATACTTATACTCCAACTTATTCTTGTTGTGAAGAGAATGAAGTACAAAATGTATACGAAAGAAAGTGTTGTTAAGAAGATTATTTCTTCTTTTTAGTTGTAATTTATATAATTTATGATATAATAAATTTAAGTAGAGCTTAGGAGTTAATCTTAATCTTTATCTTAGCCTACTTTTTTTAAAAGAGACATTGATTTTGATTAAGAGGGTCAGTGTCTTTTTTTTTTGCTTAAGAATTTATTATATAATCAGCTGATATTTTATAGTTTTTGCATATAGCATATAAAAAGGCAGTAGATATTAAATATCTTCCTCGTTCGTAATCAGCGATAACAGATTGAGTTGTGTTTAAAAGTGATGCTAGACTTGCTTGGGTTATTTTTTTAAATTTACGGATGCTTTTTAATTTTTTCCCTATCTTTAATTTATCGGGTTCTTTAATTGGACTTTTGTAATTATTTTCTTTAGAAAAGCCAAATAAATAATCTAAAGTCATTTTATAAAAATTGGCAAGAGTTATTAAATGTTTTAAAGGTATTGTTTGAGTTTCATTTTCATAACGACCATATAAGCTTTTATCAATTTTCAAAAGTTTTGCTATGTCATTTTTAGTGTAACCAATTCTTTCTCTTATTTGTTCTAGAACTTTTCCATAATTCATAATTTTATCACCTAGTATATTTTCTCATTAAATCGTTAAATATTTATAAATTGTAGACAAATGCCGATATTTATCTTGACTTTTACACTAGCGCATATTATAATTTTTGTATAAATTAGATATTTCTAGAGTAAAGGATAATGAGTAGGTGTAAAGTTATGAAAAAGAATAAAAGATTATTAATATTAGTAGGAATACTTTTAGTGTTTGGTGGTTTTACTTTTGCTTATTTTGTCGGAAGAATGCTGACTGAGGGAAGTGGAGCAACCACGACAGTCACAACAGCTGAATTAAAAAATTCTAAAGTAACAGTAACAGGTACATTAAACTTTGATTATGATGGAATGTTGCCAGGACATAAAGATGTCTCAGGAATTATTGTAACAGCGATTGGTAATAATGAACTTATTCCTTATAATTTAGTATGGAAGGGAACAAATAATTTAAACACTGATTTAAAATTTACAGTATACAAAGTAAGTGATAATGTAGATGTAGATGCAAGTTGTAATCAAATAAAGAAAAATGTTTCAGGTGGCATCATGATGTATGAAGAGTGTGAAATATCAAATATAACATCACTTGGAGAATCAATAAGTGAAGGAACAATAAAAGGTAATAGTTCAGAAATAACAGTAACACTAGCATCAAATGAATTTATAACATCAACATCTAAAGGAACATCATGGTATTATTATGTAGTACTAGAATATCCTAACTTAAATGAAAGTCAAAATCTCGATATGGGGTATGGATTTGAAGGCGAAGTAACAGTAGAACCATCAAATATTGAACCTGATGTAAATATTCTAGCCATTAATGTATATAATGAAGAGACAGGAAAATATGAAGAAAGTCAAACAATACCAGAGGGAAATTACACTTTAAGTAAAGAAAGTCAATGTAGTAATGGAGCAGTACCAAGTTGGGACAATAATAAAAATGGCCTACTTGTAACAAGTTTAACCCAAAGTGGAACAGAATGTTATTTATATTTTGATGAATATAATCCTAGTAAACAAACATTAGCAAACTTAGGAATAAGTGGCGATTCACAAGGAAAGGTAGATAAATTCACTGGAACGTCATGTGGCGGAAGCTGTAAAGTTTCAGAAAATGGTTTGTATGAAGCAGAAGATGACTTTGGAACAAGTTATTATTATCGTGGAACAGTAAGTAATAACTGGGTAGTATTTGGAAAAGATAAGAGTGGTGCAAATTATCTATGGTGGAGGATTATCCGGATAAATGGCAATGGAACAATAAGATTGATATACGCTGGAACAAGTAGTAGTAATAAAACCGCTCCTAGTACTCAAGGAGCTGATACAATGATAACGCCAAGAACGCCAGCAAATAATAGTTATCCAAAGTCAGTTTATTTTAATGAAAAATATAATGATAATAAATATGTAGGATATATGTATAATAATGATCCAACAGTGTCAACAAGTCATGAACAGGCACACAAAGTAACAAGTAGTAGTACAAAAAGTACAGTATTAGACGAAATAGAGAACTGGTATACAAATAATACGAATTTAAGTAGTTTAGCAACAAATTACATCGATGTAGATACAGGATTTTGTAGTGATACAACAATATCAACTACCAACCATGGAAGTAGTTATCCCGGAACAGGACAAGGTTTTGGAACACAGCAAACAGCATACGCTGGAGCAGATAGAGTATGGCAATCAAATAGTACAAGTTGGAATTCAACTGAACAAACACCTACATTAAAATGCGGTAAAGATGATGCATCAAGAAAAAGAGATTTATATACCGGACCAGGTGCAAATGCAAATGGAACAAAAGGAAGTAATGGAACAACAATAACTGGAAATGGAGCCTTACCAGTGCCAGTTGGTTTAATCACAATGGATGAAGTAATATATGCCGGAGGATTTGCTGGTCAAGCAAATAATGGTTATTGGTTATATACAAATCAATACTATTGGACAATGTCTCCGTCTCGCATGTACAGCGGCAGCAGTGCTCGCGTGTTCTATGTGACTGATAGTGGCTACCTCGACGACACCCTCGTGTACAACCATGTCCTTGGTGTGCGCCCAGTAATAAATCTGAAAGCTGATACAAAATTTACAGTTGATGGTGAAGGAGATTCAGGAACAAGAACTAATCCTTATATAGTAGTAACTGATTAATCTTGCCAGTAGTGCTTTATTATCTATTGGCAAGTAGACCAATCCTTACGGTCTATCTTAACGAGTAGAGTTTTTCTCTACTTTTTAAGTTTTATACATATAATTTAATGGTGGTTATATGGATTTAAAACTAATAATGAAAGGTTTTGTGGTTGGTATTGGGAAAATAATTCCTGGAGTTAGTGGTTCGATGCTTGCAGTTACTATGGGTATATATGAAAAAATAATAAAAGCCATAACTAATTTTTTTGATGATATTAAAAATAATAGTAAATTATTAATTAATTTTGGGATAGGGGTATTATTAGCTATTGTTTTATTTAGTAGATTAATACTTTTTTTACTTAATAATTATTATTATGAAGTTATGTATTTATTTTTAGGTTTAATAATAGCTACTTTACTTTCTTTTATAAAAGAAGTTAAATTTAATAAATATAATATATTTATAATGGTTTTATTATTTTTTATAGTAATGGTTTTATCTTGCAAAAGTAGTAATAGTGTATATATATTTAAAAATACAATATTTGATTATTTATATATAATATTACTAGGTATTATTGATGCTTTTACTTCGATAGTTCCGGGGATAAGTGGGACGGCAATATATATGGTAATGGGGTGTTATAGTTTTGTTCTTAGTATTCTTAGTAAACCTAATTCAATAATATTTGTAATATATGGAATAGGTTTAATTATAGGGATTATAAGTGTTTGTTATATAATGAATTTTTTATTTGAGAGATATCCTTCTAAAGTTAAGGCGGGAATACTTGGGTTAATGTTGGCATCTTTGTTATTAATATTTATGATGCTTGCTAAATCTTTTAAAGTAGTTTGGTTATTATATTTGATATTGGGGTTAATTATGGGTTATAAGTTACAATAAAGAAAAATAATGCTTGCATTTTTAATCATTTTGTGGTAAATTATAAATGAACACGAAAGTGTTTTTTAATTTAATTAAATTTAAGGAGAAATTATGACAAAAGAAGCAAAAGAAAAAAAGAATAAAAAAGATATGAAAAAAGTTGACAAAAATAATAAGAAAAAGAAAGAAAAAGTACGTAAAGAAACTTATTTTGAAGGGGTTAGAAATGAACTTGCTAAAGTTAAATGGCCGACGAAAAAAGAAGTATTTAAGTATACTATGGCAACAATTATATTTATGATTATACTTGTTGGGTTCTTTATTTTATTAAGTATTTTAATGTCAGCGATAAAGGGGGCGTTTAATTAATGGAAAAAGAATGGTATGTTGTTAATACTTATTCGGGACATGAAGCTAAAGTTAAAGAAAAATTGGAAGCTAAAGCAGAATCTATGGGAATGCAAGATTATATTTATCGCGTAATTATTCCTGAAACTAAAGAAGTTGAAGTAAAAGATGGAGTAAAACGTGAAAAAGTTAAAAAAATGTTTCCTGGTTATGTTTTAGTCGAAATGGTTATGAGTGATGAGGCTTGGTATATTGTTCGTAATACTCCCGGAGTTACTGGTTTTATTGGTTCATCAGGAAAAGGAGCTAAACCAACCCCTTTATTACCTCAAGAAATTGATAAAATACTTGCTAATATGGGTATGAGTAGAGTTAATATTGAATCAGAAATGGCTGTTGGAGATAAAGTTAATATTGTTGATGGGCCATTTAAAGGTATGATGGGTAAAGTTGATAGTATTGATTTAGAAAATAATCGTTTAAATGTTTTAATTGATTTATTTGGGCAAGAAACACCAGTTGAAGTAGAAGTTTATCAAGTTAGTAAAGCATAAATTTTGTTTCTTTTGCGATTGATAAATTAATGGGTTTGTAGATAATAAACTGTAATTGGTTTTAATCTATGAACCTTTTTTGTTGTTAGTTTTTATGTTGAAATAATTTTAGAGGTGAATATTTATGATTTATCCTAATTTTATTAAAGAAGGAAGTACAATTGGAGTTGGTGCGCCATCAAGTGGGATTGTAGAGGAATTAAAAGTAAATAGACTTAATAGGGCAATTAAGAATTTAGAAGATAAATGCTTTTTAATCCAGGAAACTAAAGATGTAAGAACAGATTATAAAGGGTGTAGTGCTAAAAGTGAAGTTAGAGCCGAGGAATTAGCTAGTTTATTTTTAAATAAAAATATTCAGATGATTATTTGTGCCGCGGGAGGAGAATTTTTGCTTACAATGCTCAGTTTTTTTGATTTTTCAGTAGTTAAAAATAATCCTAAATGGATACAGGGGTATTCAGATGCGACTGGACTTTTATATGTTATTACAACTAATTTAGATATAGCAACAATTTATGCGAGTAATTTTGGAGAATTTGGAATGGTGCCATGGCATGAGTCTTTAGATAATAATTTGGAAATATTAAAGGGAAATTTAGTTTTACAAGAAAGTTTTTTAAAATATGAAGAATATGAGGAATCTAAAACCGAGTTTTTCAGTTACAATTTAGTTCATGATGTTAAATGGGAAGTAATAAATGGTAAAAAGGCTTTAATTAAAGGTAGACTTATTGGGGGTTGTATCGATGTTTTAAGAGAGCTTTTTGGAACAAGATTTGATAAGACCAAAGAGTTTTTAGAAAAATATAAAGATGATGGAATAGTTTGGTATTTTGATAATTGTGAACTTTCAAGTGAAGATTTAATTAGAGTATTGTGGAAGTTTAAAGATAATGGCTATTTTAAATATACGAAAGGTATAATATTTGGTAGAAGTGGAACTTATAAGTCTAATTTAGGAATTAGTTTTTATGAGGCAATAAACGGAAGTTTAAAAGATTTAGGTGTTCCGATTGTTGTTGATGCTGATTTAGGACATGTTGCGCCACGAATGACTTTAATAAATGGGGCAATTGTAGAAATAAGCGTGGAAGATAAGAAGGGGAAAGTAAAATTTAGTTTAGAGTAGATAGTTTTCGTTGACATATATTTGTTCGTGTGATAGAATTTAGATAGATAGAAGTAATTGCTTTTGGATATCTAAATTTTTTTAAAGGTAAGGTGATGAAATGAAACGAGTTTTGATAATTGGAGGAGGAGCATCTGGTTTAGTTGCCGCGATAAAAGCTAAAACTAAAGATAATGAAGTTATAATTATTGAAAAAAATAATAAATGTGGGAAAAAACTTCTTTTAACGGGTAATGGAAGATGTAATTTTTGGAATGATAATCAAACAATTCTTAAATATCAAAGTGAAGATAGAGATATTTTTGAAGAGGCTTGGCAATTAAAAAAAGAAGAAGTATTAGGCTTTTTTGAAAGTATCGGAATAATTAGTAAAAATATTAATGGTTATTATTATCCTTATTCTAATCAGGCGGTTAGTATAGTAAATGCTTTAGTAAATGAAGCTAAAAGACTGGGAGTAAAGATAAAATTAGAAGAAGAAGTATTAAGAATAGAAAAAGATAAACAATTTAAAGTTGTTACTAATAAAGAGGAATATAGTGCTTCATTTGTGGTAGTCGCAACCGGAGGGATAGCCGCGCCTAAAACGGGAAGTGATGGTGCTGGTTTTAGAATGGTAGAAAAATTAGGACATACGATTAATAAATTATTACCTTCTTTAGTTCAACTAGTGGGATGTGATAATTTTTATAAAGAATGGGCTGGTGTTAGAAGTGATGCGATTGCAACATTATATGAAGATGGTAAAAAAGTTTCAGAAGAAGTAGGCGAAGTGCAATTTACTGATTATGGATTAAGCGGAATATGTATTTTTAATTTAAGTGGAAGGGTAGCAAAGGGATTAGATTTATTAAAACAAGAAGAAATATATCTTAATTTAGTGCCTTGGTTTAAGGGAAGTAAGGATGAGTTTTTGCGTTTTTTGGAAGTTCAAAATAAAATGCTTAAAACAGCTAGTTTAAAAGAAATTATGGAAGGATTTTTAAATTATAAGTTAGTTAATTTAATTTTAAAGCTTGCTAAAATAAATGAGGATACGAAATGGAATAAGGCTCCGAAAGAATTAATTGGGGAGTTATTAACTAATTTTAGAGTAGAGATTAAAGGGACTAAAGATTTTTCTGATGCTCAAGTAAGTCAGGGAGGAGTATCATTAAAAGAAATTGACAGCAAAACAATGGAAAGCAAGCTGGTTAAAGGTTTATATTTAACGGGAGAAATACTTGATGTTACAGGTCTATGTGGGGGATATAATTTAGGTATTGCTTGGATAACAGGAATGCTCGCGGGCGATGCTATAAGCAAAAAATAACCACGATTGAACGTGGTTTATTTGATAAGTTTTTTTTCTAAGTAAGAGACGATTTTATATAAAGCAAGAGATATAATAATAAGAATTATGATACCACTCATGACAATATTTAAATTAAATACTTGAGTACCATATATAATTAAATAGCCAATACCTGACTTACTAACTAAAAACTCTCCCATGATAACCCCGATAATAGACATAGGGAGAAAAATAATAGCAATTTAAAACTTTAAAAATAAGGAGAAGTAAATGAAGATAGATAATTTAAAAGATTTAATTTTATATCAAAGTCAAAATACTAATAAAACTATTGAAGTTTTATATGATAATGAAGATTTTTGGTTAACGCAAAAAACAATGGGTGAACTATTTAATGTTAAGGTTAATACAATTAATTATCATTTAAAAGAAATATTTAATAATGAAGAATTAAATGAAAATTCAGTTATTCGAAAAATTCGAATAACTGCTAAAGATGGGAAGGAATATAACACTAACTTTTATAGTTTAGATGCGATTATTGCTGTAGGATATCGGGTTAATTCTAAGGAAGCTACTGATTTTAGAAAATGGGCAACTAATACTTTAAAAGAATATATTAAGAAAGGATTTGTGGTAAATACCGAATTATTAAAAAATGGTTCAAAATTTGGTAAAGATTACTTTGATGAATTACTTGTTAAAATCAAAGAAATTAGAGCCAGTGAAAGAAGATTTTATCAAAAAATTACAGATATTTATAAAGAGTGTAGTTATGATTATGATAAAGATAGTGAGATTACGAAAGAGTTTTACAAAAATGTTCAAAATAAGTTACATTTTGCTATTACGGGAATGACAGCACCGGAGATTATAAAAACACGTGTTAATGCTAAAAAGGATTATATGGGACTTCAAACTTGGAAGAATGCTCCTGATGGTAAAATTCTTGAAAATGATGTTGTAGTTGCTAAAAATTATTTGAAGGAAGAAGAAATAAAAGAACTTAATAATCTAGTATCTATGTATTTAGATTTTGCTGAGAGACAAGTAAAATTAGGTCATATTATTTCCATGAAGGAATGGAAAGAAAAATTAGAATTGTTCTTAAAGTTAAATGAATATAATATTTTGAAAGATAATGGTAAAATTACAAGAGAAATAGCTGAAAAGTTGGCACTTCAGGAATATGAAAAATATAGGGTTGTACAGGACCAAAAATATATATCTGATTTTGATGAATTATTAATGGAAACTAAATTTGTTGAACATTCAAAATAAGTTTTTAGATTATTTATTAATTTTTTAATGTAATTACTTTAGGACTTTAAAAATAAAATTAGATGAGGCGATTATTATTATTAAAAAGTTAAAAATTTTAAATTATGATAAGAATGGAAAAGAGATAAATCCTAAAGAAATTATTATAGATTCTCCTCTTATATATACTTTATTAAAAAAATATTTAAAAAGTAAATAAGGGAGAGAAATATTATAAAAAATAATAGTGCTAAAATAAAAGCTTTATATGTGCGCGTTTCTACTGATATGCAAGTTGATGGGTATTCGATTGAAGCTCAAATAGAATCTTTAGAATATTATTTAAAAAGTCAGGGGTGTTTAGAATATAAGATTTATAATGACCCGGGTTTTAGTGGTAAAAATCTGGATAGACCAGCAATGCAAGAATTAATTAAAGATTGTCAGGAAGATAAAATTGATACTGTTTTAGTTTTTAAATTAGACCGACTTTCGCGGAGTCAAAAAGATACTTTGTATTTAATTGAAGAGGTATTTAATGCTAATGGTGTTGGTTTTATTTCGATAAGAGAAAATTTTGATACAACTTCTCCTTTTGGAAAAGCAATGATAGGTATTCTTTCGGTATTTGCTCAATTAGAGAGGGAAACTATTTTAGAAAGAACGAGAATTGGTCTTAAAAAAAGAGCAGAAGATGGTTATTGGCGGGGAGGGGGAAAAATACCTTTTGTTTACGATTATGATAAAAAAACGGGAATGCTGGTCGTTAATAATACTAAAAAAGTTATATTTGATTTAATGAAAACAATGAGACTTCAGGGATATAGTTATGCTCAGCTTGAAAAAATAACTGGTTATGATGAATCATGGATTCAGGGGATTTTAAAGTCCAAAACTAATTTAGGTAAAATTCCTTATAAGGGAGAGCTTTATGAAGGTAGGCATGAGGCGGTTATTAGTGAAGAAGAGTACCAGGAATTAGAAAAGATAGATACTTTTAGAAGTAAAAATAGATGTGCTCGCCATTATTTGTTATCTGGTAAAATTTATTGTGGATATTGTGGAGCAAAATATCGTTATCAAAAATGGGGGAAAAGAATAATTTGTTATTGTTATTCGATGCAAAAAAGTAAGCCTAAATATGTTAAAAATCCTAATTGTAATAATATTCGTTATGATAGTTTTTTAATTGAAGAAAATTTTTTGTTACAATTATTTAGTATGAAATTAAATGAAGGATTTTTTAAAGATACTTTACAGGTTTCTAAAACTACTATTAGGGAGGAATTAAATAATAGATTAGAAAAAATCCAAAAGAGAATTAGTAATTTAATTAGTTTACTTGCCGATAATATAGAGAAAAGAGAAATAAAAATTCAATTAGATAAATTATCGATAGAAAAAGAAGATATTTTAAAAAAGATTGATGATATTAAATTAAAAGAAAAAAATAATAAAACTTGTTCTAAAATTAAAAATTTAGAAGATATTTGGGAAGAATTAGAGTTAGGAGAGAAAAGAAATATTGTAAATGAATTATTAGATAAAATTATTGTTGATGGTTCTACTTTAAAGTTTTATTGGAATGTAGGGTAAATTATAATTAATTTTTTCGACGTATGTTTTAGGTTCCAATTAAAGTTTGAGAAATATTAAGTTTGAGACTAGAGATAATAGTTTTATAAGAAGCGGGAATTATAAGTTTAATAAGAGTGGTAGTTTTTTTAGCATTAAAAGTTTTAAATAGTTTCAGTAAATCAGGGTCGATGTTATTAAAACCATTATAAATATTTATAATACCAACTATTAAGTTTATTAAAAGAGCCATGACAATAACAGAATTAGTATTAGCTCCCGCGATAATAATAATTAAAGGGCCTAAGGCTACTTTGGGAAGACTATTTAACATTGTAAGATAGGGGTCAACAATTCTATTTAGAATTTTAAATTCATAAAGGATAGTTGCAAAAATAAAACTGAGAGTGATGCCAAGAATAAAAGCAATAAATGTTTCTTTTAAAGTAGTCATGATATGAGTAATTAAATTATAGTTTAAGTAGAGATTTTTAATGGTTTTTAATATTTTCGTAGGAGAAGAAAAAATAAAAGGATTAATGATGTTATATTTACTTAATAATTCCCAAGAAATTAAAAAGATAATTAGAATTAAGATTTGACAAATTAATACTAGATGATTTTCATGTTTTAGCTTTTTTAAATATGATTTATGATTGGTACTTTTCATTACTTAAATCCTTCCATATTAAATCGTAATAGATAGGAAAGCTTTTATCTTTTCTATTTATAGTGGGAATATTATTTGATGTTCTTTTTATTTCATAAATATTTTTAATTGTACAGGGTCTTTTTGATAAGACAATAATTCGGTCACTGATACTTATTGCTTCTCCAATATCATGAGTTACCATTAAAGCGGTTTTATGTTCATTTTTAATAATTTTATAAACATCATCACTTACTTGCAATCGTGATTGATAATCAAGTTTACTAAATGGTTCATCAAGAATTAAAATATCAGGTTTTAGGGCAAGAGTTCTTATTAGAGCAACCCTCTGTCGCATACCACCAGATAATTCATGGGGATATTTATTTTTAAAATCATTTAGGCCATAAGTATTTAATAAATTATTTACATAAGCAAGGTTTTCTTTAGTTTTTATTTTTTTTATTTCAAGACCAAGAGTAGTATTTTCTAAGATATTTCGCCATTCTAGAAGAGAATCACTTTGAAGCATATAACCGAATTTTAAATTATTTTGATGACGGGTTATAGTGCCATTTGTTTTATTTTCTAAATCAGTTAAAATGTTTAAAAGAGTAGATTTGCCACATCCAGAAGGGCCGATTATCGAAATAAATTCGCCTTCATTAATTGTAAATGTTAAATCTTTAATGGCCGGGATTTCATCAGTTTTAGAATAGTAAACTTTTTCTAAATTATTAATAGATAGTAATTTACTCATTTAAATTTTTTATAAGTTTGTTATAAGGAACGTTTTCGGTAATTAAATTATTTTCTAAAAGTAAATTTTCTAAGTTTTTAAAACTTTCTTCAGTGATAAATGGAGTTGATAACCAAGAATCATATTTTTTATAATTATCAATTATAGTTATGAGATTATTTAGAGATGTATCTGGGAATTGTTTTAAGATGGTTTTAGCAACAGTTTCATTAGAATTATTTAAAGTATAATTAATACCTTTATTTAAAGCTTCTGTAAATTTCTTTAAAGTAGCTTCATTTTTTTCTAAATAACTTTTACGAGCATAAAAAGCTGTATATGGTACTTCACCAGATAATTTACCAATAGATTCAACGATACATGCTTTATTTAGAGCAACAAGACTGGTGGCAGTTGGTTCAAATAGATTAACATAATCACCGATACCACCAATAAAAGAACCAGAAAGGGAAGCAAAGTCTATTGAATAATTAATGTTTATTTTACTTAGGTCTATATTACTATTTTTCATTGCATTTAAGAAATTTAAGGCTGGCATACCACCCCGACGACCAACAAGTATTTCTTTACCATATAAATCTTCTAGTTTAAAATCTGTATCACAATTACGACTTAAAATAAACTGACCATCTCTTTTGGTTAGACCGGCAAAAGTTACAAGATAATCTTTTTCGCCTCCAGCATACACATAAATTGCAGATTCAGTTCCCGCGAAGCCAATATCAACAGTATTGGATAAAACCGCCGCGCTTACTTTATCGGCTCCAGGAGTAAGTATTAATTCTATATCAAGACCAGCATCTTTAAAATAACCTTTTTCAATCGCAACATATAGGGGAGTATAAAAAGCACTATGAGTAACTTCGGCAATTTTAATTTTAGTAAGATTGGTAGAATCTTTCTTTTCTTTGGGTGTAAATTTTAAATAAGTAATTATAGCAATACCAATTATAAGTAGGGCTATAAGTAATGTAATAAGTTTCTTTTTCAAAAAAATTTCCTCCTTTATTACAATTTATTATATTCTAATATTTTTAAATGGGTGTCTTTTTAAAGATAGGGTTAGTGTGGTTTTTGTAAAGAAAGTGTTATATTGTTGTGATTTTTAAATGAAAAGTTCTCTAAATATGATAGTCAATTTTAAGTGAAAAGTTCTCTAATTAAAGTGATATA